>JBILTL010000026.1:0-20686 GCA_044371535.1 Flavobacteriales bacterium
AACAATTCCGGTAATTCCGAAAGTACTTGCATATGAATCTTCCCTAAGTAGCCCGTTCCTAAAACTCCTATTTTCAACATAAATAAATCTCTTCTTATGCAAATGTGCTCGAAATTGATGTCTACATCACTTCGTTGATTTTTACTTTTCAACACTGAAAAGCGGATGAAATAGTCCCTTACCTTGGCGGTATGATTGAGGATAATTACAGGCATAAGGGACTGAGAAGAAAATTAGTAGACGAGCTGCGTGAGAAGGGAATTACCGATGTTCGCGTATTAGACGCTATAAATAAGGTGCCGAGACATGCCTTTTTAACAAGTGCTTTTGTAGAGCTGGCCTATGAAAACAAAGCACTTCCCATTGGTGCTGAACAAACCATCTCTGCGCCTTATACCGTTGCTTTTCAAAGCCAACTACTAGATGTTGAAAAGGGAATGAAGGTGTTGGAAATAGGAACCGGTTCGGGTTATCAGACTTCTGTCTTGTGTGAAATGGGAGCGAAGGTTTATTCCATTGAAAGGCAAAAATTACTTTTTGATACATCGAAGAAAATGTTGGCGGAAATGGGTTATAAATGTCATTTGGCCTACGGAGACGGATACAAAGGAATTCCAGCATTCGCGCCTTACGATCGAATCATTATCACTTGCGCAATACCTATCGTTCCCGAGGAACTACTGATGCAAATGAAACCTGGAGGAAAGTTGGTCATGCCTTTCGGTGAAGGCGAGAAGCAAGAGATGACCCTGATACAGGAAGACAAAGAAGGTAATTTTCAAAACACGTATTACGGCGAATTTTCATTCGTGCCGATGCTCGAGAAAAGAAGTAATACGAAGTCGTGATTTTATTTAATTCGAAGGGAAAAAACTTTTTCGTCGAATAGAAACCCTTCCAGTAAATCACCGGAAGCTACGGGACCAACGCCTGCCGGAGTTCCGGTGAAAATCAAGTCTCCAATTTTCAAGGTGAAAACCTCTGAAACATTCTCAATGAGTTTGTCAATGGAATGAATCATGTGTGAGCTGTCCCCTTCCTGAACTGTGACGCCATTTTTCTTCAATGAAAATAATAGGGGGGAAGGAAGGTTGTCGGTTTCAAAAAACTTTTCACTTACGAACGCTGATCCGTCAAAGGCTTTAGCCCTTTCCCAAGGCAGCCCTTTTTTCTTCAATTCATCTTGAACATCGCGAGCAGTAAAGTCTATTCCCAAAGTTACCTCGTTGTAATAGCGTGGAGCGAACGATTGTTGAATGTGTTTGCCCAATCTATTGATTCGGAAAACCAATTCCAATTCATAATGTACGTCATTCGTAAATGCAGGAATAACAAAAGGATTTCCCCGTTGAATTATAGCAGAGTCAGGCTTGCAAAAAACAACGGGATTTTCCGGTACTGCGTTTCCCAATTCAGCGGCGTGCGCTGCGTAGTTTCTACCAATACAAATGATCTTCATTACGGACGTGCTATAAATTCAACAACAACTTTTCGATCGCCAGGGTTCTTTCCAATAGATCCAACATCTCCAACAAATTTGGCAATGCAGCGGTTACTTTCAATTCCAGAATTCACAATGAAATTTCTTACATTCTTGGCGCGTTTCTCAGATTCTTTCCAGTTTTTTTCACTGTTTCCATCTCTGTCTGAATAACCGGTTATAAGCACACCAGTTTTTCCATTTCGTGCAAGTTTTTCAACGATGTCGTTCAATTGTTGCTGCGCACTGGTGCTTAAGTCAACGCCCGATTTTTCAAAGTAGATTACGACAGGTTGAAGTGGTACGGGTGCAGCAGAGAATTTTGGTAAACTTGAATTGTCGCTTCCGTTCAACCATTGCCTAGATGAGCCGTCAGAAGAATAGGGGACAATCGGTAAAAGCGAATCTTGCGCCGCGGGCTCCTGTCCAAGTACACCCATACTTGAAGCTAAAAAGAGAAAAAACATTAGGCCGCGCATATCTCGTAAAATTAGCGCACCTCATTCAATCAAAGCGTTTGATTTTATTCACCATTCATTCACAATGAAGGTGGGTTAGTCTTTATTCATGACGCCGTTTTGCGCACGAATGCTTTCTTTGTGAATGGCTTCAAGGTAGGAAGAAAGAAAGGTTTCAGTTAGATTCGCCGATTTGCCCCATGCTTCGCGACTTTCAAGAATTTCCTTCCATCTTTCCAATTGAAAAATAGTTATGCCTTCTTCTTTTTTCAAAGCACCCATTTCTCTGGAGATGTTCATGCGCTTTCCTAAAAGATCAATTATGTCGGCATCTAAAGCATCTACGCGATCTCTAAGGATTTGAAGCTTTTCAGCGGAATTGGAATTCAGTGACGTAGTCCTGTAATGCAGGGCAGAGGCCATTTCGCCAACTTGTGTTGGGGTAATTTGCTGCGCGGCGTCACTCAAGGCATGGTCTGGATTAGGATGACTTTCGATCATAATACCATTCATTCCCAAATCAATTGCGCGTTGACTAACGTCCTTGAGTAAAGTTCTATTTCCGCAAATGTGACTCGGATCGCAAATAAGTGGTATGTGTGGAAATTGAGTTTTGAATTCAATTGGAATTTCCCACAAAGGTTTGTTTCTGTAGGGAAGTTTATTCGCAACCGAGAAACCTCTGTGAATTGCGCTTAAGTCTGAAAGTCCAACTTTTTGAAAGCGTTCGAAAGCTCCTATCCACAATGAAAGATCTGGATTGATTGGGTTCTTAATGAAAATTGGAATGTTCACTCCGCGAAGAGCTTCCGCAATTTCTTGAACCGAAAAGGGATTCGTAGTTGTGCGTGCGCCAATCCAAAGTGCATCGAAATTGTGTTCAAGACAAAGTTCAACATGCTGCGCAGTTGCCACTTCAGTAATGATTTTCACGCCAATTTCTTCCTTAGCTTTTTTCATCCAAGTAAGCGCTGCTGCTCCCATTCCTTCGAATGAATTCGGGCTCGTGCGGGGTTTCCAAAGTCCAGCGCGATAATACGAAAGGGGCATGCGCTCGTTTAATTCTCGAGCGGTATCTATTACTTGAGATTCAGATTCAGCGCTGCACGGCCCTGCAATCCAAGTGAAATTATCCTTTATCGTATCCATATCTTCCTTCCATTTCATTGCGAAAGTACTTTAATCCATGAGGCACAAGAATTATTAAGGCATAAAAAAAGGGGAAAACTCCCCTTTGTGCCCTGGACTGGACTCGAACCAGCACACCTTACGGAACCACCCCCTCAAGATGGCGTGTCTACCAATTTCACCACCAGGGCAATTATAACAAAAAAGGGCAGTTGCCTGCCCCTTTTTCTTTTCTTGTGATCCCGCTGGGACTCGAACCCAGGGCCCATACATTAAAAGTGTATTGCTCTACCAGCTGAGCTACGAGATCATCTTGCTCTAAAAGCGGGTGCAAATATACACGAATTTTTTAAATTCCTATTTTTTTTGAAATCATTTTCAAGAATGGACAACTATTTTCTTGGTGAAATTGTCAAGACATTACCTATTTTTGTTTTTATGGAAAAGAAAATTCTACTCTCCCTCTTTTTGTTCCTAGGAACAATTGGATTTTCGTTCGCTCAGTCGAACATCACCACTCGTCACAATAGCGACGCTTCGTGGTTGAATTTTTTACAGAATAACATGGTGTCGATTACGCTTGCCCCTGAGAAGGCTGCAACCTCTCCGCTATTGGTAACCTCGGCCGATGCGGCTTTGGATTCTTCTGTACCTACCGCTCAAATGCTTTTCAATGCATTAAGCACAACTCCGGCATTGCAGCCAGATGCTGTTCAAACAAAGACTTATCGTTGGGGAAACACGGGTTATGTAATAACAGTGTTCTCAGCGAAGCGCTTAGAGACTTTGTACAAAAGAGAAACGATAAACAACAAAGCCAAATAAAATGAAAAAAGTTTTATTCTCCCTTTTCGTAGCGGCGTTGTCCGTTTTCCAAGCTTCGGCGCAAGAGTATCCTGTTGGAACTGCCTTCATCACAGATTGTGGTGGTTTCTTAGTAGATCCAGGATTAAGTGCGGCAGATTACGGTCCGAACATCGTAGCTATTTCAGTAATTTGTTCTGACGCTTCAGTGCCGGGACAGGTCAACTTAGATTTTAGTTTCTTCAACCTAGGTGCTGGAGACCAACTCGCAATCTTCAACGGTGGTGATGCTTCTGCTCCTTTGATTGGAACGTACACCGGAACAGATTTGAACAATATTGTTATTTCTTCAAGTAATCCTTCGAACTGTTTGACGGTTTTGTTTACTTCAGACGCTGATGCAAGTGTTGGAAGTTTCGGTGCTGAAATTTCTTGTGGTATTCCTTGCGAACCACCAGTTGTTGCTGTAACAGTTGATCAACCCGATTTTCAACCGACACGTTTGTGCGTGGGTGAGTCTATCACATTCGATGCTTCAGGAACAGTTTTCGGTCCGGGCTCAGTTATAGGAAGTCATACATGGGATTTCGACGATGGAACAACTGATGTGTCTTCATGGCCAATCGTAACACATTCCTTCTCTGAGTCGGGTGCGTACATGGTTGAGTTAATGGTGTTGGATACCAACGGTTGCGGGAACATTAATCTTATCGACGCTTTAATTCTTGTAGATACCGAACCTTCCATTAGCATTGCTGCCGATGATTTTCAAGCATGTCTTGGTCAAGAAATTAATTTAGCGGTTTCGATTGATCCTACGTATTGGTCAGCACTTCCAACTGCGAATTTAGGTGGTGCCTTGTTCATACCGGACGATCAGTCGCAGTGCTTCTCTGACACCTTACTTTTCGGCGGGTTTAACGCGGGACAAACCATTCAGAACGTATCGGATTTAGACAATTTCTTTATCAACTTCGAGCATAGCTTCATGGGTGATATCGTTATTTCGTTCGAGTGTCCAAATGGACAAACTCTTATCGTTCACCAACAAGGTGGAAGTGGAACTTTCTTAGGAGAACCTGTAGACATTTTGGGTGCTGCTGATCCTGCAGGTGTTGGATACGATTACTATTGGGCGCCTGATGCAACAGCAGGAACATGGGCAGCAAACGCCGGTGCAACTCTTCCGAGCGGAACGTACAACTCTGTAGATCCTTTCACGAATCTTATCGGATGTCCCTTGAACGGGGCATGGATTGTTGAGGTTTGTGACCTCTGGGGATCAGATGATGGGTGGATTTTCGACTGGTCTGTAAACTTTGATTCAACATTATATCCACCGTTGGTTTCTTTCCTTCCTTCTTTCGGATATACTTGTGATTCCATCACTTGGACAGGACCTGGCATTGCAAATACAGTAGCAAACTGCGGTGGAGCGGTATTGAACCCAACTACTCCCGGTGATTACTATATCATTGTTTCTGCCTTGGATAACTTCGGTTGTACATACACAGATACCATTGGCGTAAATTATTTTGCTCCTCCAGTGTTGGATTTGGGTAATGATATTCCTTATTGCTTAAATTCTGTTAACCTTACAAGTAATGTAACTGGTCAAGTTCCAGGAATTAATTATGTTTATGAATGGTCCGTGGTCAGTGCTAATGGAGGTTCATTTAACGCTAGTAACATACCTTTCCCTAGCTTCAGCGGAGCGACTGGAACTTCTGAATTGACCCTTTCCGTTCATCCGATTGATGACATTCAATGTACAGTAACAGATAATATTAATTTGATTACTCCTGAAACTCCGGGCGTAGGGCCGTTTACAACGGATTCGGTTTGTTTGAGTGAGCAAATTTTCTTGAGTGCACCATTCACAGATCCAACTTATACTTACCAATGGTTCTTATCAGACACCATTGTACCAAATGCGTTGGCTTCAGTGTATAGCCCTTGGGCGGGTGTTCCAAATGAGCAATTCGTTTATTCAGTGGAAATCACTGAGCCTGTTTGCGGATTCTCAGCAATGACAGAATTCGGAGTGACTTCATTGCCATGCGATGTATTCTTGCCTAACATAGTTCTATTAAACGGAACTGAAGAAAACCAAACGTTGAACTTTGATGACGCATTATTCTATTACGCGAATGCATCTTTGGAAGTGTTCAATAGATGGGGAGATTTGGTTTACGAAAGTACAGATTACAAAAACGATTGGTCGCCAACGGAGTTAAGTGACGGTGTATTCTATTATATTTTGAAGGTGACAACACCTACAGGTAAAATAGATGATTTCACGGGTTACTTCCATCTGATGAGAAACTAATAGTTCTTAAATATTGAAATAAGGGGCGATCTTCGCCCCTTATTTGTTTTAGCTCTGTCATGGAAGAAAAGATATCATACCTCGGGAATTTAGCTGAGTTGCTCAAGATAGAACGCGACGAAGATTGGTCTCGCTTTCAAAAGCAATTGAAAGAGCAACCGGTTAATACGCGAATTAAGGAGGGTCTCACTTGGTTCCCGCTTAAAATTGTTGAAGATGGATTCGGATTCGGTTCGTATCCATTTTTGGTGGTGGAAAAAACCAACGGTCCAGCGAAACATTCGTTTCAATCTGGACAACCCGTTGAATTGTTCTCTAATCATGAGAACCATCAAGGTGAATCGATCAAAGGAACCATCGCTTTCGTTGATCATTCCCGAATGAAAATTCAATTTAGAGTAGACGAATTGCCCGATTGGACAGACGATGGAAAAATAGGATTGAATGTATCCTTCGATGAGAAGTCATACAAGGAAATGTTTGCGGCATTGAATAATGTTATCAATGCGAAGAACAATCGACTTGCAGAAATTCGCGATGCAATTACTTCGGAAGAGAAAAGACTTTCAGAAGTTGAATATTCCGGGTCACACGAGAATTTGAATGATTCACAGAACGAAGCTGCACGCGGTGTTGTGAATGATTTAGTTGTTAGTGTTGTTCACGGTCCGCCGGGCACAGGGAAAACAACCACGCTTATTCATGCGATGCAAGAGTTGGCAAGGCTGAAAAAGAAAGTACTTTGTTGCGCTCCGAGCAATGCTGCAGTGGATCATCTGGTGGAAGGGCTGGGGGAGAAGGGATTGAAAGTTTTGCGATTGGGTAATCCAGCTAAGGTGCATTCCAAAGCCAATGCATTTACGGTCGATGTGAAGTTGGTGGAAGACAAAGATTATTCGCGCGTACGTGAATGGAAAAGAAGAGCGAAAGAGTTGCGCTCGTTGGGTAGTAAATACAAACGTTCGTTTGGAAGAGAAGAAGCGGAGCAGCGCAAATTAATTTTCAAGGAAGCAAAAGAAATGATGCGCGAAGCGCGCGAGACGGAATTGTTCTTATTGGATAGACTCATAGATCAGGCCGATGTTATTTGCACAACGCTCGTAGGATCTGCGAACGATATGCTTCGCGATCGCGTGTTCGATGTGGTTGTGATCGACGAAGCAGGACAAGCTTTGGAGCCGGCCTGTTGGATTCCCATTGCCAAAGGAAATAAAGTTGTTTTGGCAGGAGACCACTTGCAACTTCCTCCAACTATTTTTTCGAATGAAGCAGCCCAAAAGGGCTTAGCAATTTCGTTAATGGAAAGAACTGCACGCATTGAAAAAGGCGTGCATTTTCTGAATGTGCAATATCGCATGAACGAAAAGATAGCGGCGTTCAGTAACAAGCATTTCTATGAAGGAAAACTCACAGCGGATAGATCCGTTGCACACCGAATGCTCGATGGTGATTTGAATCCGATTCAATTCATTGACACTGCTGGAACAGGATACAATGAAGAAGCGGGAGCAGAGGGCCATTCGCGCATGAATAAAGGTGAAGCTGAATTGGCCATGAAAATGTATTCGCTGTTGAAGGAACAGACACAACAGTTTTTTTCATGCGCCTTAATTTCACCGTATCGTGCGCAGATTGAATTGTTAGAGCGTGTGTTCAAGGAAGAGGAGGTGACGATTAATACCGTGGATTCGTTTCAAGGACAGGAGGCGGATGTGGTTATTATTTCTTTGGTGCGAAGCAACGACGAGAATGAAATTGGATTCTTGAAAGACTACCGCAGGATGAATGTTGCGCTTACTCGCGCTAGAAAGAAGTTGATTGTTATTGGAGATAGCGCAACAATAGGTGGAGATTCATTTTATCAAGAGATGCTTCAGTTTTTTGAAGTGCAAGAATCGTATGAAAGTGCGTGGATATACATGAGTTAGATTTCGAAAAATATCTTATTTTCACTTTATGAAAAAATCGAATTTTCTTTTTGCGGTATTGATGATGATGGTTTTGGTTTCTTGCGATCGTTGCAAGGATGATCCCAATTCATTGGATGTTCCAACTGTCTTCATAAAGATTGTTACCGACCCAACCCAGGAACGTTTGAACAATTTAGGACAGCCTTCGACAGTGCCTGCAGGGCATGCTGCATTGAGTCCGTTGTTCCATAAAATTTCTGCGCATTACATTGAATTCACACCGAATATGTACACCGCTTTGGGCGCGGGTGAGGTGGTTTATCACGCCGATGAAACCATGGCCGGCGGAGCGAATGCTATTGATTTCGCAAAGGCAAGAATTACCGCGCCGGGAGAAATTTTTGTAGCTGTTCCCATTAGCTCATTTACTCCGGGTACATATGAATACGTTCGTGCTTCGTTGTTGTATCAGAATTTCGATGTGAATTTGTTGGCGAATGGATTTGATTTAACAGGCCGTGTTGCGAGCTTTGTTGGCTTCAATACTTACATCACGAATTACATGATAAATACACAATCTGTCGATGTGAATAACGATGTTTTGCAAGGATATTGGGGGTTTGAAACAAGTGTGTTTGGAACTCCTTATGTTTCTTCAGGACAAGCGCCTCCAGGTGCTACCACAGTTCCTAATCCGATATTTGCTACCTCTCCAATTCCGCAAGGCAGTTGTGTAGTAACGGGAGGATTTTCTTCTCCATTGGTAATTACAGGAAACGAGACAGAAGATATTTATGTGACGCTTTCCTTATCTACCAACAATAGTTTCGAGTGGGTAGATACCAATCCAGATGGAAAGTGGGAACCAATCGCAGGAGAACAAGTTGTTGATATGGGTTTACGCGGAATGATTCCGAGTTGGAATTAATTCTTACGAGAAAACTTCCTAAAGGGAAGTAACACCAAGAAAAACAACAACGCTCCCAAGCACTCGAGCGTAATTAAATAATACGGATATGGGCCGAAGAAATCCATGGCGCTGCCGCCTTCTGGTTTGTGCATGAGGTATCCGTAATTGCTGCCAATGATTTTGTTTACTGAAAAGGCAAGAGCGAAATACACTTGCGATGCAAGGACAACACGTAACCAAGAACCTTTTTCTGGATACAACTTCAATCCGAAAACTAAGAATGAAGTAGCTATAATTAAGCCTGCATGTCCAATGAAAAATGAGACATAAGGCACTTCCGGAAATACGCCCATGAAGTCGGGTGTGATGAGTCCGTTCAAGGTTCCGGTCATTACCCAACACCACGCTATTTCCGCCATTCCGCGACGCTTGAGTAATAACGCCAATGCTGCAATAATGTTTGCGAGGTTGCATAGTTCTAAGGGTAGATCGTGTCGAACTTCCCACAATCCTGTTTGATAACGATACGTCTGATAGACGATCATATTCGTTAATAACAATATCCCGAAAAACCAGCGCAGTATTTCGCGTGATTTATCGTATTTCCTTCCAACCCAAACAAAAAAAAGTGAGAGGAAAATCGTTAAGCCAATAATAAAAAAGTGCTCGTTTGTGAACAGTTGAAATTTCATGAAGATCGGTATTTTTCAGTTTCGCTTTCTAACATTGATCTGTAACTTATGTAACGCGATTCTGCAATCTCACCTTCACTCAATGCCTCTAGAACAGCGCACTTCGGTTCGTTAATGTGCTTGCAATTGTTGAACTTGCAAGCAGGTAATAATTCTAAAAATTCAGGGAAATAATTCGCCAATAGTTCTTCTTCGAAATTCACCAATCCAAATCCTTTGATACCTGGAGTGTCAATTAAAAAAGAGGTGTCACTCAAAGGAAAAATCTCTGCGAAGGTTGTAGTGTGTTGTCCTTTTCCGCTCCAGTCGCTGATTTCGCCAATACGAATGTCTTCGTTGTTCGAAATTTTTCCAACCAAGGATGATTTACCAACACCGCTGTGTCCCGAAAATAAAAACGTTCCCGTTTCAATGAGTGCTTTCAACTCTTTCAGCCCCTGTCCCGTTTCAATACTCGTAAACAACAACTCGTATCCGATGCCTTTGTAGATGGAAGCCAAGTCAATGGCCTTCTCTTTTTCTTCTTCGGTATACATATCCCACTTGTGGAAAATCAAAGTGACAGGAATGCGATAGGCTTCGGCGGTAACTAAAAAACGATCGATAAATCCAGGTGTGGTTTGCGGACGATCAATTGTAACAAGCAAAAAAGCACGTGTAATATTTGCCGCAATAATCTGTGCTTCTTTTGAAAGGTTTACCGATTTCCGAATGATGTAATTCGTTCTGTCGTGAATGCGATTGATACTTCCATTGCCGTCGCTGTCCAATTCAACATCTACGTAATCTCCAGCAGCAATAGGGTTTGTGGTGCGAAGACCCTGCAATCTAATTTTTCCGCGCAGCGAACACACCACTATTTTCCCGTCGATTAAAACGTCGTAAGATTTTCCTGTTGTTTTGAATACCAGTCCTTTTTTCACTTGTCTAAGGTAATACCTTTCTATATTTGCCCCGTTCTCATAGGGGTGCCATTTGAAAAAAAATGGCTGAGATTAGACCCTTCTTGTTTCAGAACAAGAGGAACCTGGGCGGGTAATGCCGCCAAGGAAAAGATGAACAACGTGCACCATAACCCCTGTCGTGCGCACAAAATAAAAGTTATGTTTAAGAAAATTGTATTGTTGAGTGCTGCTTTGATTGCTGCAGTTTTTTCATTTGCTCAAGAAAAAGCAGATACTACTGTTGTACCCAACTTTATTTTGGAGCCGGTGAGCATTCGAGACGTTTGGTCGGCGAACAAAACAGCACCTTTTGCAGTGACGAATATTCTTCCTACTGATATTGAAAAAATTAATACAGGAGTTGATCTTCCTTTTCTTTTGAGATTTACCCCTTCATTAACGGTTACTTCAGATGCCGGAAATGGAATTGGATATACAGGTTTGTGGATTCGTGGAAGCGACCCCACGCGCGTGAACGTTTCTATTAACGGGGTGCCCCTGAACGACCCTGAAAGTCAGCAAGTGTTTTGGGTGAACACACCCGACTTAGCTTCTTCAACTTCCAACATTCAACTTCAACGAGGGATAGGAACTTCTTCAAACGGAACAGGATCTTTCGGTGGAAGTATTCACTTAGATACAGACACTGATTTAGAACGGAATTTTGTTCGAGTAAATACAGGAGGAGGATCTTTCGCAAGCGCTAAACTCATGGTTGAAATAGGGAATAGAAGGAGCCCCAAGTTCGAATACAACTTGCGCGTAAGTCACATTCAATCGAACGGTTACATTGATCGTGCAGATACCCGGTTGTTCTCTTATTTTACAAAAGGAAAATGGCGTCTAACTCAAGCCGAGAATCGTAAAAGTGAATTGACCATTTTTGCTTTTGGCGGAAGGGAAAATACCTACCAAGCGTGGAACGGAACACCTTATGAAAAACTTTTTGGAACGGCTTCTGATGTTTTGAACTACGCCGGAAGAAATGGATTGTCACAAGTAGATACCGAAAATCTTTTGAATTCGGGAAGAACATACAATGCGTATTTGTACGAAAATGAAATTGACAATTACGAACAAGACCATGCGCAGGCACATTATTTTTCATCGAAGAAAAAGAATGGGGTAACACATGAATTTCGCGCTGCAGCGCACTTTGCACATGGTCAAGGGTACTTCGAACAATTCAAGACCAATCAAGATTTAGCGAATTACAATATCCTTCCACTGTTAGTGAATAACGATACGCTTTCAGTCACAGATCTTGTTCGAAGAAGATGGTTGAACAATAATTTTTATGGAATGACAAGTTCATACGTAATCAGGAATCGGAATTTCACCAGTACTTCGGGCTTAGGTGTAAATCATTACAGCGGTCAGCATTATGGAAGAGTTATCGCCATCGGTAGTCCATTAGCTTTCGATGTAGATCATCAGTATTATTACGGACAGTCAGATAAGTATGATGCCAATGCATTTTCGAAAATAGAATTGGCGGTTATTCCAAGGAAGCTAATTGTGAATGCTGATTTACAGGCGAGGTATGTGTCATACAAAACAACTGGAACCGACAACGACCAGCGCGTTTATGATGTGAATTTGTCTACCCAGTTTTTCAATCCGAAAGTAGGTGTGCGTTACTTCATGAATAAGTCTGTCTCTCTCTATGGTTCTGTGGCTCGTTCAGGAAAAGAACCCAATCGAAATGACTTTGTAGATGCGCCATTCGGCAGAACTCCACAAAATGAATACATGACCGATTATGAAGCTGGTTTTCATTTCGAGAACGATAAATTGTTTCAATTCGATGTGAATGTATACTCCATGAATTACGACAATCAGTTGGTGTTAACAGGCGCTGTAAACGATGTAGGTGCTCCTCTTAGAACCAATGTGGCTAAGTCTTATAGAAGAGGTGTCGAGTTGAGTTCCACCGCTTACTTTAATCAACAACGTCTGAAGGTGAATGGAAATATAACGTTGAGTGAGAATAGAATTTTAGATTTCCAAGAGCGCATATTCAATTACGATACGTATGCGGAAGAAGTGATTGCCCGTGGTACTACCAACATCGCTTTCAGCCCGAATATTGTTGCTGGATTAACGGCGCAATATCAAGTGTTTCCGCACGGATGGCGCATGACAATGAAGCCAGTAAGAAAACAATTGTACTTGTTATTCAATGAAAAGTTTGTTGGGAAACAGCATCTCGATAATACAGGAAGTAGCACTGCTGTTATAACTGCTTTTGCTGTCTCAGATTTCGGAATTCAATGGGATTCGAAATACGGTCCAAAGCCTTCCGTGAAGATAACTTTTTGGGTGAATAACGCTTTCAATAGAATGTATGCGAGCAACGGATACGCCTTTTCATACATATACGGAAGCACTGTCACAGAGCGCTTTTATTATCCGCAAGCGGGAAGAAACTACATGTTGAATTTCGCCTTCGAAATAAATTAAAGAATCGTTACGGAAGAATTTTTTCCGTCCATACTAACGGTCACATGTTCCTTCAGTGTGGTCGATAATTTCAGTCCAACAAAATCTGCTTTGATTGGAAATCTGCGGTGCTTTCGTTCCACAAGTACTGCTGTGGTTAAGCGATGTATTTCTTGTGAAACAAGAAATGATGCAGCATGCATGAGTGTTTGACCAGAATTGAATACATCGTCAATTAGCACCACGCATTTATTCTTTAGCGCAAGGGGAGAAGAGAGTTTTGCAGTCCCAATGGGATGCTCTTTTGAAAGTTGAATACTGCTTATTTCGCAAGGAATAGAAACGATTTCCTTGACCAATTCGAACAACCTGTTCGAGACAGCAGCACCGTTGTCTTCTATTCCAATAAATACAATGTTCTTCTCGCTGTAATGGCGCTCGGCTATTTCATAAGCCATTCGAGTTAGCTTTTGCTCTATTTCTTCGGCGTTGAGTAGTTCGGAATTCTGCATGCCCAAAATTACACTTTTTTAGGGTGAAATGTTTCAATTCTAATTTTAGTGGGAATAGATTAGATACATTCGTAAAAAAAAGAATATGCCACTTTACATTATACTCGCCATTGCGGCGCTACTTATTTTTTCCGGATTGAAAACGGTTCAGCAAGGAAATGTTGCTGTGGTTACTGTTTTCGGAAAATACAGAAGGGTCATTCGTCCAGGATTGAACTTATTAATTCCATTTGTTGAGACTGTTTTCAAACGCATTTCAACTCAAAACCGTTCGGTTGAATTGGAATTTCAAGCGGTAACGATTGATCAGGCCAATGTTTATTTTAAAAGTATGTTGTTGTTTTCCGTGCAAGACGATGCAGAGGACAGCATAAAAAAAGTTGCCTTTAAATTCATTGATGAAAAGAGCTTAATGCAAGCCCTCATTCGCACGATTGAAGGAAACATACGTGCCTTTGTTGCTACAAAGAAACAAGCGGAAGTATTGTCTCTTCGCAATGAAATCATTGACCATGTAAAGGAGCAAATTGATAATGTCATTGAAGAATGGGGGTATCATTTGCACGATTTGCAGATTAACGACATTACGTTCGATGAAGCGGTTATGCGCTCCATGAGCCAAGTGGTGGCTTCAAGTAACTTGAAGGCTGCGGCTGAAAATGAAGGTCAAGCTTTATTGATTACCAAGACGAAGGCTGCTGAGGCAGATGGAAATGCTATAAAGATTGCTGCGCAAGCAGAAAGAGAAGCTGCGCAGTTGAGAGGGCAGGGAGTTGCGTTATTCAGAGAAGAAGTGGCAAAGGGTATGCAAAATGCGGCTAGAGAGATGCAACAAGCGAATCTTGACACGTCTATGATTATGTTCTCAATGTGGACCGAGGCCATTAAGAATTTCGCAGAATACGGAAAAGGGAACGTGTTGTTCTTAGACGGTTCGCCGGATGGAATGCAAAAGGTCATGAAGCAGATGATGGGAATGGATACTCTTCTAGATACTTCGAAGAAGACTTCAGGCCAAAATGAATAACGCGAAGAATACTAGTGTAATTAATCCAAGAATAAGGACGATTGCCTTTTTAAATCGCATTGTTCTTCGTTGCGCGATGATCTGTTTCAGAGAGTTGTCCAAACCTTCAACCGGAGCATTCTTTTCTTTTAATTTTTGAATGCATATTTTCAATAGGCTCTCGTCTTTGGAAATAACAGCTTTTCCGGCCAGGAGTCTGTAGTGGCGAACACTTATTTCCGAAAGTAGCTTTTCAAACTCTTCTTTTTCATGAGGCATTAGATCATTGCTGCAATTTTGAATCGCCTTTTCAGCGCGGTAAAGATTTCCCTCTTCGAGCCAATGTTTGATTTCCTGTATGCGATTCATTTCGAAAAAGAATTTGTACAAAAGAATCATTCTGAGAAAGTGAATGCTATTTAAATCGAGTGAAATGGGTGCTTGCGCCTTTTTTCACCTAATTCAGAACCGTAAAGCACTGTTATTCAAATTATTTGCGCTTGAGTTAGTTTGTTAGATATTCACCTACTTTTTTGAACTTAAATTTTTTCAGCGCTATTTACTTTAAGTTTCGTATTCATTTTATAGACGAACATACGCTTGTCTGTTTCCTGTCTTTCTCGGTGAAATGCATCTTCATTAAAACCAATCTGTTTGAAGAACGTATTCATCCGTTTGATCCATTCAGCCCTTTGCTTCTTTTGATTTTCGGGTTGTTTGTTTTCTAGGCCCAACCAATCGTTTAACTCAATAGTAGACGCATCTTGTTGAATGAATTTTTGAATCACTAAATAATCAGCATTGTCTATCGGATACATAGCACCCTCGAAAATTAGAGTGTTTAAAATAGAAAGGTCAAGTGTATTTACATAAGGAGTAAATCTTACATCTACAACGTTTTTTGACACCGACTTTTTTCTTTTAATTAATATGATTAAAAGAAAGATTCCGAATGCCAATCCGATTGCTCCGAAAATGAGTGAGTATTTGAAATTGACCGTTGTTGTTTTTATTTCCAGTAGTTCGGAAGATTCAATGGGGTCTGTTAAAGCTGCTTCCCATGTCAAAGAGTCAACATTCGAGAGAGTGCCCATATCCAAGATTTTTAATCCGTAGCTGTCCGAGTATACTTGCTGATTCTTAGGTAGTTCTTTGAAAAAGTGAAACAATCTCTTATTGTTTTTCGAATTGTATACACTGTATTTGAGCGTTTCAAAATTGAAGTACAGAGCAGTTGAGTCTGTGCTTATTGGAAGTACGAAGACCCCTTTGTCGCTTGGTAAAGTATTTAAACGATAATGTAAATGGAACTTATCTATTACAGTGGAATTCAGTTTACCTAAATTCTCCCATTTCATTTTTAGTAGATCAATCCTGTAAAGACTATCAAGAAAAATCTTGTCTTCGCTATTTGATTGGTTGTATATATAATTACCAAAAGAATAGAGGTTGTTTTCGGTTCTGTTGAAATAGGCGAGATTGCCGCTGAATGGAATTTCTCTATCGCAGGGCTGTATTCGCCAGTCGCCTAGATATTCATGAAAGTACACGAACATCCCATGATTTCTCCAAAAACCATATCCACCGTATTTTACAAGCGTTCCATTGCAATCGAAAAGAAAAGCACCGTAATGGTAACCTTCAAGTCTGGTGTTATCTATTCTTTTCCATTCGCCATTTTGCGGAGTGAATACTTGCCCATCGCCATTTCCAACAGCATACCATTTGCCATGAGAAAAAATAAGTTGATAATTTTCGTTTGGCTTGGCTTGCTCTGTTTGGTCTAATTGAAGGAAATTAATGAGTTGCCTGTTGGGTTTCAGGTTTTGTAATTTGTTAGGTACGCTCTGTTGCGCGCTTGAAAACAAGCAACAAAAAATGAATCCCAACAAAAAGAATATACCTTTCATTTACTAATAGCAAAGACCAAAGATAATTGACGGTCAAAGTAAATTAGGGAATGTTAAAAACTATCAGAAGTGTTTATTTCTTTTTAGATTCCAATAGCAACATACCGCTTATTGCAAATAGCGCAATGGAGAAAAGTAGATGAAGTGGTTGAAGAACTTTAGGCAGGCCGAAATAGGCAAGTCCTACTCCAAAAAGTATTTCAAATCCAATCACAATGAACAATAATGAAAAATTCTTTGGCTTAGTTTCAAGACGCTTGTATTGCAAATAAATCATTGTTATCAAAATGACAATAAGTATTGAAAAGCTACGGTGTATTTTAAAACCGACCGGTAAATTTTCAATTATTATGTTTCGCCCTATACCGTTTTCCAAAAGTAAATCAACCGATTCTCTTACTTGAGTGCCCAGTAAAAGTTGAACGAGATGTATCAAAAAGAAGAAGGAAAGTGCTTTGCGAAGAGGCGAAGGCAAAGAATAATTGAGTTTATCGCTAGTTCTGCGGATGAGGAAAAGGAGGCTAAGAAGAATTCCAAGTGAGCCAACCATGTGAAGTGTAATAGTGGACGTATTGAGATTCTTGTCAACAACCATTTTGCCCAACCAAGCTTCAAAAATAATCATCACAATTGCAATCACGGAATACACAATCGGCCAATAGTCATTTGATTTTCTGTAATAAAGCAGGGCTAAGAATGTCATGACTAAGATGGGTAATCCAAGCAATCCTGTAAGTAATCTATTGATGTATTCCGTCCAAGTATGAAACGCATTAAATTCTGCGTACTGATGTTTTGGATAAGGTTTAAGAGCGGCTTCACTTCCGAGATTCGTTTTCCAAAATTCAGAATTGTATTGAAAGTTATTTTCGGCGATCCAAAGTGTGTCGTTATAAATAACCATTTGTCCTTTAGAATAAGATCTCCCTTCTTCCAAGGAAACAGTAGAAACTTCGGTAGGAGGAATGTAATAACCAAAGCATTTTGGCCAATCCGGACAACCCATTCCACTTCCGGTGATTCGAACGAAACTCCCAGCAAGAATGATTAAAAACATGCATATA
This sequence comes from Flavobacteriales bacterium, assembly GCA_044371535.1. Lineage (GTDB taxonomy): Bacteria > Bacteroidota > Bacteroidia > Flavobacteriales_D > Sanyastnellaceae > CAIZGX01. Next base: position 17,590 of record JBILTL010000026.1, read on the forward strand.
AGACCAATCTTACCTGCTGTATTCAGTCTTTTTTTTGTTTGTTGAAGGGTTGACATTATGAAGCTTTGTGCGAAATTATTTCAGCTTTCACAACGTGGTATTGACCATCGGCAATGGTGTTAACGATATTTGTCATATCTGTTTCTTTCACCACATTCGGATCGAATTCTACCTTCACAACATTCACATCGCGATCTTCAGCGAAGTCTAAAGATGTTGTTACGACGCCATTTAATGTTTGAAGTTCTTTCTGAATTTTTCCGCCGCATCCAGCAGCGCAAGTCATTCCGCTAATTGAAAGAACCGCTTCTGTTTTGTTGGTTCCATCGACAACTGTATTTGTTGTTGCGGCTGGCGTTGCTTCTGCGTTTGGCGTTGCGTTGCCGCAGGCGAATAAAACAATTGCCAAAAAAATGTACAATAAATTTTTCATGGTGCGAAGATTAAAAAAAAGGACTTTAACAAGTCCTTTTCTTTTTATTATTAAAGTGATTTTCTAATTAAGTTCAGTGCGCCACCTGCTTTGAACCATTCAATTTGTTGGTCGTTGTAGGTGTGGTTTACGTGAATGTTTTCTTTCGAACCATCTTCGTGAACCAATTCTAAAGTCAATGGCTTTCCTGCGGTGAAATTCACTAAGTCAACGAAATTGATTTGATCGTTTTCTTGAATTTTGTCGTAGTCAGCTTCATTTGCAAAAGTGAGTGCCAACATACCTTGCTTCTTCAAGTTTGTTTCGTGAATACGAGCGAAGCTTTTCACAAGTATGGCACGAACACCCAAGTGACGCGGTTGCATAGCTGCGTGCTCGCGTGAAGAACCTTCACCGTAGTTGTGGTCTCCTACAACAATAGAAGGAATGCCAGAAGCTTTGTATGCGCGTTGTACGGTTGGTACTTCAGCGTATTCGCCGGTAATTTGATTCTTTACTTTGTTCTGCTCTCCGTTGAAGAAGTTGGTTGCACCAATTAAAGTGTTGTTCGCGATGTTGTCTAAGTGACCACGGAAACGCAACCACTGTCCAGCCATTGAGATATGGTCTGTGGTACATTTTCCTTTTGCTTTAATCAATACACGAGCATTCTCGATATTTGTTCCGTCCCAATCAGAGAAAGGCGCTAACAATTGTAGACGATCGCTATCTGTAGCAACTGCAATTTCAATTGCACTTCCATCTTCTGCTGGCGCTTGGTATCCTGCATCTTTCACGTCGAAACCAAGTGGTGGTAATTCATATCCTGTTGGAGCATCGAACATCACTTGCTCACCTTTTGAATTCGTTAACGAATCGGTAAGGGGATTGAAAGTTAAGTCTCCAGCAATTGCTAAAGCAGTTGTGATTTCTGGAGAAGCAACGAATGCAAGGGTGTTTGGATTTCCGTCTTGACGTGCAGAGAAGTTTCTGTTGAATGAATGAACGATAGTGTTGCGTTCTTTCTTTTCAGCACCTGCTCTTGCCCACATACCAATGCATGGTCCGCAAGCATTAGCAAAAACTTTCGCTCCAATTTTAGAGAAGGTTTCAATTAATCCGTCACGTTCAATGGTGTAACGAACCTTTTCAGAACCTGGCGTAATACTGAACTCAGCTTTTGGCTCAATTCCTTTTTCAGCAGCTTGCTTCGCTAGAGATGCAGCGCGTGAGATATCTTCGTAAGAACTGTTCGTGCATGAACCAATAAGTCCTGCTTCAACTTTCGTTGGCCAATCGTTCGCAGCGGCAGCTTCTTTCATTTTAGAGATTGGCGTAGCCAAATCAGGAGTGAAAGGACCGTTGATGTATGGCTCTAATTCGTCGAGGTTGATTTCCAACACTTGATCGAAATACATTTCAGGGTTTGCATATACTTCAGAATCTCCAGTCAAATGCTCACGAATGTTGTTTGCAAGATCTGCTACTTCTGGACGACCAGTAGAACGCAAGTATTTCTCCATGCTGTCGTCGTAACCGAAAGTAGAGGTGGTTGCTCCAATTTCAGCACCCATGTTACAGATGGTTCCTTTTCCTGTGCAAGACAATGAAGTAGCACCTTCACCGAAATATTCGACAATGCAACCGGTTCCACCTTTTACTGTAAGGATTCCAGCTACTTTCAAAATAACATCTTTCGCAGAACACCAGCCGCTTAATTTACCGGTTAATTTAATACCAATCAATTTCGGGAATTTTAACTCCCAAGCCATTCCAGCCATAACGTCCATGGCATCTGCGCCACCAACACCAATAGCAATCATACCTAATCCACCAGCATTCACAGTGTGTGAATCAGTTCCGATCATTAATCCGCCTGGAAATGCGTAGTTCTCAAGCACCACTTGGTGAATGATACCCGCACCTGGTTTCCAGAAACCAATGCCGTATTTATTTGAAATAGTTGAAAGGAAGTTGAATACTTCGTTGTTTTTAATCAATGAATCGCTCAAGTCGGTCGTTGAACCTACACGAGCTTGAATCAAATGGTCGCAGTGAACTGTTGACGGAACCGCCACTTTTTTTCTTCCTGCTTGCATGAATTGTAACAAGGCCATTTGTGCAGTAGCGTCTTGCATAGCCACACGGTCTGGAGCGAAATCTACATAAGAATTTCCACGTTCGAAAGCCACGTCAGATGAGCCTTCCCAAAGATGTGAGTAAAGAATTTTCTCACTTAATGTTAGGGGTTTTCCAACAACTTTTCTTGCGTTTTCCACTCGTTCAGCAAGTCTGCTGTAGTGGTTTTTAATCATGTCTAGGTCGAATACTTGACTCATTATATGTAGATTTTTACGCTGCAAAAATAGTTAGGAATCGAGGGAATTACAACCCTACTTTTGTTTTATGCTTCGCGTTTTATCGACATCTTTCAAAGAAAACATTCAAACCGCCCTTGGTTCGGTTCGGAGCCAGAAGCTAAGGGCTTCATTAACGGTGTCGATTATTGCAATTGGTATAACTGCATTGGTTGGAATGATAACAGCTGTGAAGTGCATCGAACGGAAGCTCAGCGAAGAATTTTCGAGGTTAGGTTCAAATACTTTTTCCATTCGTTCGGGAAATAACGCCCGTCAGGGAATGCGTCGCGGACAGAGCAGTAAAAAGGTTGAAGTGATTTCTTAT
>JBILTL010000122.1:0-6114 GCA_044371535.1 Flavobacteriales bacterium
TTCATCTTTGAGTACTAAATAGCAGATAGGGTAATTGTCTTTATAAATTTTGAATTTTTTTACTCGAGAATTGTTTCGCCAGTTTGATGGTGAGGACTGGTAACCATTATGTATAGAGTTAATATCAATACTTTTTATTTCGAAATATTCTCCTATTCCATAATCACTTTTTCCTTCAACCCAAGCGGTCATAGGATTGTAATCGCCGAGGTTAGTTATTGAGTATGATTTTGAACCTTGTGCCGCTAAAGTTGATGAAGCGCGTTTTGTTTCAACACCTTGACTACATGGGTTGTAAAAAAAGCCTGGTCCGTCTTTATCTTTTTCTTCTTGAATTTTAATAGCAGGCCAATTGACGTTTCTGCCATCTCCGCCGCGTGCGTAAATCGTTTGAATGCTTTGAGAAAAAACATTTAGTGAAGTCAGAATACCTAAAGCGAGAAAAAGATTGCGCATTTGTTTGAAGTGTTAATTAAACAATCCGTTAAAGGATTTATTAAAATTAACCCTTTTAAGTCAAGCGCGACAAAAATAATTCTAGGCAATTAAAATTGTCCGGCAAGAATAGCGAGTAGAGCTTCAGGAATGAGTCCGTCTACTGTTAGGATACAATCGAAGTAGTTGGTTGAATTTCCGCGATAGACTTTAGATTTATCAATGGTTATAACACAATCGAAATAGCTGGTGGAATTTCCTTTGTAGACTTTACCGCCTTCAATGGTATAAAGACAATCGAAATAACTTGTTGAATTGCCTTTGTATATTTTGTTTTCTTTAACGATGTATAGACAATCGAAATAACTGGTTGAATTTCCTCGGTAAATTTTATCGCCAGATAAGGTTAGAACACACTCGAAATAACTTGTTGAATTTCCGGTGTATATTTTATCTTCTTTCAGCGTATAAACGCAATCGAAATAACTGGTTGAATTACCTCTGTATATCTTCGTTTGCGCGAATATTCCAAATGCAACAAGCACCAGAAGTATGATTGAAAATATCTTTCTCATTATGATAAATTTCGAATCGAATTTCTAACAACGCAGTTCCAATTATGAAATAGGAATTACGAAGTAGGAATAACGTAGTTCAAATTACGCAGTAGGAATAACGTAGTTCAAATTACGCAGTAGGAATAACGTAGTTCCAATTACGAAGTTCCAACAACGAAGTTCCTAGTTTTCCATCAAACGCTTCGCAGCAGCAACAATATTCTTCGCCTTCAATCCGTATTTCTCCATCAACTGATCTGGTGTTCCGCTTTCGCCGAAGCTGTCGTTCACGCCAATGAATTCCATAACAGAAGGAGCTTCTTTTGCTAATACTTGCGCAACCATACTTCCTAAACCACCGGTGATCATGTGCTCTTCGCAAGTGATAACTTTTCCGGTTTTCATAGCACTGCGAACAATTGCTTCAGTGTCTAATGGTTTAATGGTATGAATGTTTATGAGGTCAACAGAAATGCCTTCCGCTTCTAATTCGCGAGCAGCTTCAACCGCTTCCCAAACCAAGTGGCCGGTTGCAATAATGGTCACGTCGTTTCCTTCGTGAATGTGCCACGCTTTTCCGATTTCGAAATTCTGATCAACAGCTGTAAAGTTGGTCACTTTTGGTCTTCCGAAACGCAAGTATACCGGACCATGATGATCTGCGATTGCTAGAGTGGCAGCTTTGGTTTGATTGTAATCGCAAGGGTTAATGACAGTCATGCCCGGAAGCATGCTCATCATTCCAACGTCTTCTAATATCTGATGCGTTGCACCGTCTTCACCCAAGGTAAGCCCAGCGTGAGAAGCACAGATTTTAACGTTCTTATCGCTATAAGCAATGCTTTGTCTAATTTGATCGTAAACTCTTCCAGTAGAAAAGTTCGCGAATGTTCCTGTGAAAGGAATATATCCGCCAATGGTCATTCCAGCAGCAACGCCCATCATGTTGGCCTCTGCAATTCCAACTTGAAAGAAGCGCTCAGGAAAATCTTTCTTGAATGCATCCATTTTCAAAGAGCCAATTAAGTCTGCACACAATGCAACAACTTTAGGATTTTTCTGACCTAATTCATGAAGTCCGGCACCGAAGCCAGAGCGTGTATCGTTCGCGGGTGATAAATCGAATTCTAACATGTCTCTTAAATTAATAGTCGCCTAAAGTTTCTTCTAACTGTCCCAATGCAGCTGCCAATTGCTCGTCGTTCGGAGCAACGCCATGCCATTTGTGTGTGCCTTCCATGAAGTCAACACCTTTACCCATGCTAGTCGTCATGAGAATCATAATCGGATAACCGTTTCCGGTTAGACTCTTCGCTTCATCAATTGTAGCGTTCAGTTGCTCAAGGTCGTGTCCGTTTGTTTCCAACACTTTCCAACCGAAGGCTTCGAATTTTGCACGTAAACTTCCCAAAGACATAACGGCCTCTGTCGGGCCATCGATTTGTTGTCCGTTTACATCTACAGTGCTAATGATATTGTCAATTTTGTGATGCGCGCAATACATAGCGGCTTCCCAAATTTGACCTTCTTGCAATTCACCATCTCCGTGAAGTGTAAATACAAGTTTAGGATCGTTGTTTAATTTTTTAGCTTGTGCAGCTCCAGCGGCAACGCTCATGCCTTGACCAAGCGAACCGCTCGCGATACGCACGCCAGGAAGACTGTCGTGAGTGGTAGGGTGACCTTGAAGGCGTGTGTTAATCTTTCTGAACGTTGCCAATTCAGCAACATCGAAATACCCTGAACGAGCCAATACCGAATAGAAAACAGGAGAGATATGTCCGTTGCTCAAGAAGAAGAGGTCTTCTCCTTGGCCGTTCATGTTCCAGCTAGTTGGGTTAATTGTCATTTGACGGAAATAGAGACTCACCAAGAAATCGGTGCAGCCTAAACTTCCTCCTGGGTGTCCGCTGTTCACAGCGTGAACCATTCGCACGATATCACGTCTCACTTGAGAAGCTATTCGCGAAAGTTCTTGATTAGAAACCATTGAAGAATTTTTTTGCGAAAGTAGTTTCTATTTTTTGTTGAAAGGGGAAGTGTTTGTTGTTTGTGGAAAACATCTGATGCCGTTGATAGGCGCATCGAACACTCTTATTCCGCCTCTTTGCTTTTTGAGGATTTTCGGGAAATTGAAAGGGATGCCCTTGTTTCTTTTAGTTGGGTTGTGTTTGTTTTTTGTGGGAAATTGAAAATTTTAATTTAATGAATTGCAATAAATTGGCTGAAAATTAAAAGTTTATGAAATTCAAATATTTTATCTTCTTGAGCCTATTGCTTGTAATCGGTTGTGATGAGAATACAAATAAAACAAGTGATGCAAGTACCCAGAATAAAGCGGTCTGGGAAAAGAAATCATACAACGAATTGTATTGCGAATTCGCAGATTCTCTGAAACGTACCGGTGAAGAGATTTTTATGGACTGGGATACTACATGCAAGACAGTTAAAATAGATGTGGTTCAGTGGAATGAGCAGAATGAGTTAGGTAAGAAGATTAACGATTTTGTTTTTCGCTATGTTGTTGGTCAAAGAGGGAAATTTAAGTCTATTGATGAATGGTTGAAATCCAACCATAACTCATCTTTCTGTGAAGAATTCACAATTGACGCTTCTGTAAAAAATGAGAATGACAAGTTCGTAGGTTTGGAAATTTCAAACGAATGGTATGGAGGAGGGGCACACGGAGGCTTCGATTTAACGTTTGCTAATTTTGATAGAAAGGATGGCCATTTAATAACTATTGAGGAAGTTGTTTTAGATGGAAAGCTTGATGAATTTACTAAATTGGCATCTGATTTATTCTTCAAATCCTTTCCTGGCGAAGATGCTGAAATGTTAGATATAAATCGCAGCACCTTCTTTCTAGCAAAGAATTTTTCTATGGGAAAAGATGGGATTCGATTTGTTTATCAGCAATATGAAGTTGGCGCTTACGCAATTGGAATGCCAGAGGTAGTGGTTCCATTAGCCAATTGTCAGAACTTAATAAAAGCCGAGTTTTTGAGCCAAATGGCTAAATAAGCCAAATTCAAACTAAGTTCTTTTTGTATACTAAATTGGGGTTAGTTGCCTTTATCTTTGCGGCCTAATTCGAAAAATTATGGCTTTAAAGTGCGGTATTGTAGGTCTTCCGAATGTTGGAAAATCAACCCTGTTTAATTGTTTGTCAAACGCGAAAGCTCAAGCAGCGAACTTCCCGTTTTGCACCATTGAACCCAACGTAGGAACCATTACCGTTCCAGATGAGCGTATGACGCAGATCGCAGAGTTGATTACTCCCGAGCGCATTGTTCCTACCACCATTGAGATTGTTGACATTGCCGGATTGGTTAAAGGCGCTTCGAAAGGAGAAGGTCTTGGAAACAAATTCTTAGCGAACATTCGCGAGACAGATGCAATCATTCACGTTTTGCGTTGTTTCGATGACCCAAATGTGGTTCACGTAGACGGTTCAGTGAATCCACTTCGCGACAAAGAAATTATAGATATTGAATTGCAGTTGAAAGATCTTGAAGCGGTTGAGGCGCGCATTGCGAAAGTGCAACGTGCTGCGAAAGCTGGAGATTCGACAGCGAAGAAACAGTTCGATTACTTAGAGCGCTTGAAAGCTGCTTTAGAGCAAGGAAAGAGCGCTCGTACCGAGCAACCAGAAAACGACGAGCAAATAATTCTTCTTCGTGAATTGCAACTGCTTACAGCAAAGCCAGTTTTGTATTTGTGTAACGTTGAAGAAAGTTCAGTGGTTAACGGTAATGCTTACGTTGAGCAGGTGAGAGAAGGAGTAAAGGATGAGAACGCAGAAGTATTGGTTATAGGTGCTGCTATTGAAGCAGACATTGCATCTTTAGACACTTACGAAGAACGCCAAATGTTCTTACAAGACTTGGGTCTAGATGAACCAGGTGTTTCGAAATTAATCAAAGCAGCATATCGCTTATTGAATTTGAAAACCTACTTCACAGCAGGTGTGAAGGAAGTTCGTGCTTGGACCATTTACGAAGGATACACTGCTCCGCAAGCAGCAGGTGTAATTCATACCGATTTCGAAAAAGGATTCATTCGCGCTGAAGTCATTAAGTTGGCAGACTTCTTAAGTTTTAAATCTGAGGCAGCTGTTAAAGAAGCCGGTAAAATGTCGGTAGAAGGGAAGGAGTATGTGGTGCAAGACGGAGACATCATGCACTTCCGTTTCAATGTATAAAATTCAAATCACAATAATTGCAGTGAGCGTGCTTCTTTTAGAGGCATGCGCATCTGTATCTTCCATTCAACAAGAAATAACCAACACCATGTATGCGCAGCAGAAGGCTTGGAACATGGGCGATTTAGTTGGATTCATGAATGGCTATTGGGAAAGTGATTCGCTTCGCTTTTTAGGCAAAGACGGTGTTACCTTAGGTTGGAAATCTTCGTTGGAAAGATATCAGCGCGTCTATCCTTCAAAAGAGAAAATGGGAACATTGAAATTCGATGAACTTAGAGTTGAAGTGTTAAATGGGAAAAACGCGTATGTTGACGGACGCTGGAATTTATTTCGATCTACAGATACATTAAGCGGACATTTTACGTTGCTTTGGAAACGAATCAATGGAAGATGGGTCATAGTTAGTGACCATTCCAGTTAAAAACAATTATGCAAATTTCATTAACACTTATTTTGTGTCTTGCTACGGGAGTCGTTTCTTGGCAAGCACTTTCGAATTCGGAGCTCTTTTCGAAATTGTCCCTTTCACCTTATCGCGTGAAGCACAACAAAGAATTATATCGAATTTGGTCGCACACACTTGTCCACGCAGACATGGGACATCTGTTCTTTAATTTGTTTGCGCTTTTTAGTTTTGGAAGAGCCGTAGAGCATTACATGCCAAAAGCTTTGTTTGCCCTCCTATACTTGGGCGCTGCTGCTTTTGCAACCCTTCCAGCTTTGAAGAAGCACGGCGACAATATGTATTACACAAGTGTTGGTGCATCCGGAGCGGTAAGCGCTGTCATGATGCTTTACATGTTTATGTTTCCCACTTCTGAATTGTTGTTTTTCTTCATATTACCACTGCCCGGATGGGCAGCAATAATTCTGTTTTTCGGATTGGAGTATTACATGAACAAAAAGATGAATACT
>JBILTL010000003.1:0-60094 GCA_044371535.1 Flavobacteriales bacterium
AACATCTGCATGCCATGGTTCAAGATAGATAGCGAAAGATCCTTTGCGCTTTCCACCTCCCTGATCTACATAACGAGCAGTGTCGTTGAAAACACGCAACATTGGCACAATACCGTTACTTGTTCCATTCGTTCCGCGGATGTATGAACCTTTTGCACGCACATTGTGAATGCTCAAACCAATACCACCAGCACTTTGAGAAATCAAAGCTGTTTGCTTCAATGTATCATAAATACCTGGGATACTGTCATCTTTCATTTGAATAAGGAAGCAAGAGCTCATCTGCGGCTTTGGCGTTCCTGCATTGAAAAGCGTTGGCGTTGCGTGCGTGAACCAACCTTCGCTGATCATGTTGTAGGTCTTCACAATTTCATCTAAATCTGTCTTGTGAATACCAACCGCAACGCGCATGAACAAATGCTGTGGACGTTCCACAACCTTGCCGTGCATCTTCAACAAATAAGATTTTTCTAATGTTTTAAATCCGAAATAATCGAATTGAAAATCGCGGTCGTAGATGATGGTGCTGTCCAATAATGGAGCATTTTCCATCACCACTTGATAAACGTCTTCAGCAATCAAACCGGCACTCTTACCCGTTTTTGGATCTACATAACTATACAAATCCGTAATCGTTTGTGAAAACGACTTCGTTGTGTTCTTGTGTAAGTTTCCAATTGCAATACGCGAAGCAAGAAGGGCGTAGTCTGGATGCGTCGTTGTATTCGTTGCAGCAATTTCAGCAGCAAGGGTATCTAACTGGCTCGTCGTTACTCCATCGAAAACCCCTTCAATTACCTTCATGGCAATTTTCAATGGATCTACGATTGGGTTCAACCCGTAACATAATTTTGAAATACGAGCAGTGATCTTATCGAATTTAACTGTCTCTTTTCTACCGTCTCTTTTTACTACAAACATGTGCGTACTATATTATCGTTAATGCTTAATTTTCTTAGAAATCCTCTGAGAATGAAATGGCTCTTGAATCTTCTGAAGGGCCATCTTTCACTCCAGCCTTTTGATACTCCGCTACGCGTTTCTCGAAGAAATTCGTTTTCCCTTCAACACTTATTAAATCCATAAAGTCAAATGGATTCGTGCTGTTATAAATCTTTTCGTTACCTAACTCGTTTAACAAACGGTCTGCAACAAACTCAATGTACTGACTCATTAAATCGCTGTTCATTCCAATCAATCGAACAGGAAGTGCGTCGGTGATGAACTCACGCTCAATGGCAACAGCTTGCTCAATAATTTCGCGAACGCGTTCTTTTGGAAGTTTGTTTTGAATGTGGTTGTTGTACAACAAACAAGCAAAATCGCAATGCATTCCTTCGTCACGACTAATCAACTCATTACTGAATGTAAGACCTGGCATAAGCCCACGCTTCTTCAACCAGAAAATACTGCAGAAACTTCCTGAGAAGAAAATACCTTCAACAGCAGCAAAAGCCACAAGACGCTCGGTGAAAGTTCCACCTTTGATCCAACGCAATGCCCACTCTGCTTTTTTCTTCACGCATTCCAACGTGTCAATGGCCTTGAACAAATAATTCTTATCTGCAGTATCCTTGATGTAAGTATCAATCAACAATGAATACGTTTCACTGTGAATGTTCTCCATCATAATTTGAAAGCCATAGAAAAATTTAGCTTCTGTGTATTGAACTTCACGAACGAAGTTCTCAGCTAAGTTCTCGTTAACGATTCCGTCGCTAGCCGCGAAGAAAGCCAAAACGTGCTTGATGAAATGACGCTCGTCGTTGTTCAACTTAGTATTCCAATCAACCAAGTCTACACTCAAATCAATTTCTTCAGCAGTCCAAAAACTTGCTTCTGAAGTTTTGTACATCTGCCAGATATCCTGATGGACAATTGGAAAAAGTACAAATCTGTCTGGATTCTCCTTCAAAAGTGGTTCTTCGTGCTGCATCAGTGTGTTGTTTGAGTTGTTTTGGTAATCTAATTTCTTGTTCGTTTAACTGAAAACGAAAGTCGAAATTCGAGAATTCAAAGATTCGTTATCAAGTGTGAAATTGCAACTTAAAACAGTTAACAAGAAGGCCTAGTTTTTAACAATTAAAATCTTATTTCTCTACATCCCTTATTCCCGTAAGGAATTGTAAATTTTATTATTTTTTTCTTGCTTTTGTGACAGATTTTCCGATATATTTTATGGCACCACTTTTATTAAGTGTTTGCCTCGAATGCCTGCTTTTATACTCTAAAAAAAGGAAAGAAGGCGTTACATTTGTAACCATTAATTGAAGAACTTATGCTTGGAGCGCTGAATACCATTCTGAAGAAAATAATCGGAGACAAAAAAGAGAAAGATCTTGAAGCCATTCAACCGCTTCTTAAAGCTACTAAATCTGCATACGAATCAATTTCAAATGCAAGCACTGACGATGTACGCCGCATGTCCCTTGACATGCAAGCTCGCATTCAAAAATATGTTCAGCATCTCGAAGATGAAGTTGATGCGTTAAACGCAAAAGCCGACGCGCTTCCCTTAGACGCTCTTGAGGAAAAGGAAGGAATTTACAGTGAGGTTGATAAAGTGCGCAAGACCATTAACGAAGAAATAGAAAAGGTTCTTTTGGAAATTCTTCCTGAAGCATTTGCCGTAATTAAGCGTACGGCAGAGATCTTCAAAAACAACGAAGAAATTACGGTTTCAGCTAACGCTAGTGACAGAGAATTCGCCACTCAAACTTCAAAAGACTATGTGCGAATTGAAGGAGATAAAGCTATTTGGAAGAACAATTGGTCTGCTGCCGGAAACCGATTTACCTGGGACATGGTGCACTACGATGTGCAATTAATTGGTGGTATAGCGCTTCACACAGGTAAAGTAGCGGAAATGGCTACGGGTGAAGGAAAAACGTTAGTGGCAACACTTCCTGTTTTCTTGAATGCCCTTGCTAACAAAGGCGTACACGTAGTAACTGTAAACGATTACCTCGCTCGTCGTGACTCTGAGTGGATGGGGCCTTTGTATGAATTTCATGGATTAAGCGTGGATTGCGTAGATAAGCATCAACCCAATTCTGACGCTCGAAGAAATGCCTACCGCTCGCACATCACCTTCGGAACGAACAACGAATTTGGCTTCGATTATTTGCGCGACAATATGGCTGTTGAAGCTTCACATTTGGTACAGCGTAAACATCACTTCGCTATTATTGACGAAGTCGATTCTGTCTTAATCGATGAAGCGAGAACTCCGCTTATCATCTCGGGTCCAACCTCAAAAGGCGATCAACAAGAATTCGATGCGTTAAAGCCGAAGATTCAAATTTTGATGAACGCTCAAAAAGCGGCGGTTACCGATTTCTTGACGGAAGCAAAGAAAAAACTTCAACCAGAATCAGGTACACCGAACAAAGAAGAACTTCAAGAAGGTGGGCTTGCGCTCCTTCGCGCATACCGCGGTTTACCTCGCAACAAGGCACTTATCAAATTCTTAAGTGAAGATGGAATCAAGGCTATCTTGTTGAAGACAGAGGGGCTTCACCTGCAGGACAATCAACGCGAAATGCCAAAAGCAGATGCCGAATTGTTCTTCGTTATCGATGAGAAAAACAATCAAATCGAATTAACCGACAAAGGAATTCAATTGATGTCGAAAAACATGGAAGACGAGCGTTTCTTCGTTCTTCCAGATATCGGAACTGAAATTGCCAACATTGAAAAATCTTCAAAAAGCGATACCGACCGTGTAAGTGCTTTGGAAGAACTTCAACGCGATTATAGCGTGAAGAGCGAACGAATCCATACCATTAATCAACTCCTAAGAGCCTACGCCCTTTTCGAAAGAGACAAGGAATACGTAGTCATGGACAACAAGGTTAAAATTGTCGACGAGCAAACAGGTCGTATGATGGAAGGCCGTCGTTTCTCTGACGGGTTACACCAAGCGATTGAGGCGAAAGAAAACGTAAAGGTTGAAGCGGCAACGCAAACCTATGCGACCATTACTTTGCAGAACTACTTCCGCATGTACCACAAACTTGCGGGTATGACCGGGACAGCAGAAACAGAAGCGGGTGAATTGTGGGACATCTACAAGTTAGATGTGATGATTATTCCTACTCACCGCCCTATTTCTAGAAAAGACCAAGACGACAAAATCTATAAAACGAAGAGAGAGAAATACAACGCTGTTATTGAAGAAATCGCAGAGTTGCGTGAAGCCGAAAGACCTGTGTTGGTTGGTACAACCACTGTTGAAGTTTCTGAAGTTCTAAGCAGAATGCTTCGCCAACGCGGCATTGATCACCAAGTATTGAACGCGAAGCTTCACCAAAAAGAAGCGGAAATTGTATCGTTGGCGGGTAAGGCCGGAACGGTAACGATTGCAACGAACATGGCTGGACGTGGAACCGATATCAAGCTCGGAGAAGGTGTGAAAGATTCTGGAGGTTTGGCCATCATTGGTACCGAGCGTCACGATTCAAGACGTGTTGACCGTCAGTTACGCGGACGTTCAGGCCGTCAAGGTGATCCTGGATCTTCATCGTTTTACGTTTCGTTGGAAGATGATTTGATGCGTTTATTCGGAAGTGACCGTATTGCAAAAATGATGGATAGACTTGGCCTGAAAGAAGGTGAAGTTATTCAACATTCAATGATTACGAGTTCAATTGAAAGAGCTCAGAAAAAAGTAGAAGAGAATAACTTCGGTATTCGTAAACGTTTGTTGGAATTCGATGACGTAATGAATGCACAGCGTGAAGTAATTTACAAACGCAGAAGACACGCGCTTTTTGGAGAACGCTTGAAACTTGATATCGACAACATGTTGTACGATTTGGCTCAAGCCGCTGTATCGTACGCACATAGCGCAAAGAATTACGACGCTTACAAAATTGAATTGCTTCGTTATTTCGGAATTGAAGCTCCGGTAAATCAAGACCGATTCATTTCTGAAAATGAAATGAATATCATTCACGCAACGTATGATGCCGTGTTGACAGCCTACACCTCTCGTATTGACAGTTTAGCCGAAGAAGCTTTCCCTGTGATCGAGAATGTTTACCGCACAAACACGCAAGGCTATCAGAACATTGCTATTCCATTCAACAATGGTTTGAAAGGAATTCAAGTTGCTGTAAACCTTGAAAAGGCGCATTCTTCTGGAGGGAAGGAAATGATTAGCGCTCTTGAAAAAGGAATTACGCTTGCCATTATTGACCAAAACTGGAAGGAACATTTGCGTGCGATGGATGATTTGAGAAGCAATGTTCAATTCGCTGCGCACGAGCAAAAAGATCCTCTATTGATCTATAAGAAAGAAAGTTTCGATTTGTTCCGTACTATGATTACGAAGACCAATGCTGAGATCGCAAACTTCTTATTGACTTGCCAACTTCCTTCAGGAACTCAAGTAAATCAAGCTCCTCAGCGCGAAGTGGTTCGCACTCAGACAACGAAAGCCGATTCAGGTAATCTAAATCAACACGCAAGTCAAGCTCAAGAAGCCGGTGAGGCGGTTTCTCAGCAACGAAGCGCCCCTGTTGTAGCAGACCCTAAAATCAATCGTAATGAACCGTGTCCATGCGGTTCAGGTAAGAAATACAAATCTTGTCACGGAAAGTAATTATTCCGCGGCAAGATTTTCCCATTTTTCCATAAGACCCTCGAGCTCCTTTTTCAGTTGCTCGTACTTGGTATTTTGTGAATTAACAAGTTCAAGATTACTGTAGTCCATACTGGCCATTTCAGTCTCTAAATCTGCCATCTGAGCTTCTTTCTTCTCAATATCACCCTCTACTTTTTTGATCTCCTTTTCTTTGGCTTTGTCAATTTTCACTGCAGGCTTTATCTCAACTATTGGTTCTACTTTCAGAGCTTTTTCTTGCTGCTTTACCACCTTCTCGTTTTCGTAAAGCGCAATGCTCGTCGCTTTTTTATCACGTAAGAATTCTTTAACATCCCCAGGAAATACAACCATTCGGTCTGCCTGTATTTCAAAAACTTTCTGAGTCAAGCCATCCAAGAAATCCCTGTCGTGTGAAACGAGTAAAACCGTACCATCATACTTAGCGATTGCATTTTTCAACACTTCTTTAGAAGCCAAATCCAAGTGATTCGTAGGCTCATCGAGTACCAAGAAGTTGTAAGGTTGAAGAAGCAATTTGCAAAACGCCAATCGCGCTTTTTCTCCACCAGACAATACTTTTACCTTCTTATCTATATCATCGCCACTGAACAAGAAAGCTCCCAATAACCCACGAACACTTTTGCGAATTTCTCCAACTGCTTCGTCATCTATGGTTTGAAAGACAGTCTTCTCACCATCTAAAATATCACTTTGATTCTGTGCGTAATATCCCACTTCGACACTATAACCAATCTTCAATTCACCATCAAAAGGTTCTTGATTCATGATCATGCGAAGCATGGAGCTTTTTCCAACGCCATTTTTTCCGATTAATGCTACTTTTTCACCGCGAGCAATTTGGAAATTCACTTTTGAAAAGAGATGCAAATCGCCATAGGATTTTCCAACATCGAATCCTTCCAAAATAACTTTACCCGCATGAGGTGCAGGCGGGAAAGCGATCCTCACTTTGGTTCCGTCGATATCATCAACTTCAATTTTTTCGAGCTTATCTAGCTTACGAATCAGTGTTTGAGCGAATGCGGCCTTGTCCTTTTTCGCACGAAACTTATCAATGAGTTTCTTCGTGTCTTCTATGTACTTCTGTTGATTCTTGGCAGCGTTTTCCTGGCGTTCTACCTCCGATTCGCGTTGAACTATGTATTTCGAATATGAAAATTTATAATCGTAGATTTTCGATTTTGAAATCTCTATGGTTCTCTTTGTCACATTGTCTAGGAATGTTCTATCGTGTGAAATAAGTACGATAGCTCCTGGATATTCAACAAGAAATTCTTCCAACCACTCAATACTCTCGATATCTAAGTGATTCGTTGGCTCATCGAGAAGAAGTAAATCTGGGTTTTCGAGAAGTAACTTACCCAACTCCACACGCATTTTCCAACCACCGCTGAACTCGCGCATAGGGCGCTTCAAATCTTTCGAAGTGAAACCTAAACCTTTCAAAACGCGTTCTATCTTCTCGTCGGTACTTCCAACATCAAGTAAAGACAAACGATGCGAAACCGCTTCTATTTCATCAATAAGATTTGCATAATCATCAGAAGTATAATCGGAGTGGTTGGCAATGAGATCGCCCAATTCTTCCATTCGCGCTTTCATAACCTGAAGCTCACGGAATGCGCCCTGCGCCTCTTCATAAACCGAAGCATCTTCAGAGTGAACCATTTCTTGCGGAAGATATCCGACCGTTGTTCCCCTTGCCAATGAAATTGTTCCTTCTGTTGGCTTTTGTATTCCAGCTAGAATTTTAAGCATGGTTGATTTTCCCGCTCCATTCTTTCCTACTAGACCTATTCTTTCTCTTGGACCTATGAAATATCCAATTTTTGAAAACAACTCTCTCGAGCCAAAATGCACACTTAAATTCCCTACTGTAATCATTCCTTTATAAAAAAACAAACCCCTCGGATAAACCGAGGGGTTCAGATTCAAAACTTATCAATTAATAGTTCCACAGATCGTGTTCGTATTCAAAGATTTCTTTTTTAATTCGTTCACCTTCTAGAAGAGCGTCTATACCTTGGGCATATCCCTCAATCTTTCTGTCGTAAACATTCTCTTCCTTAGTTACAACAGCAGAGAAGTGTCTAGTCTCGAACAAATCTTCAAAAGTACCTCTAAAGGCATCATTCATTGTGTTGAAACACTCTGAACGTGCGAATAGACCACGGCATTCTGGATAATACAACCAAAACAATGGAACAATACCTCTACTAGGATCTTCGATCATTGGTGCAATACCAATAATTCTAACGAAACGTTGAGAGCGTTGCTTATCAAAAATCCAATCTTCTTTAATCTGATATCTGATAATTTCATAAGCTTCCAAACGTGGAGGACATCCATTTTCTGAAGGATTCATACTATAAAGCCCGCATACCTCTGGACAAGCATCTTGATTATCTGGGAAACCATCAAAATCTGTGTCGTTAGGTCCTGTAGCATTTGGATCCTGTTCTACTTTCGAGCATGTTACACTCTTGATATCAGCAACAGGCTCGGTAAACTCATCGTCTTCCAAACCAGCAGGACCTGTATTTGCTTTGTAAGCAGTAATATCACGGTCATTTAGTCCTTTAACGATAATATGCCACAACGCTTGTCTTCCTGCCTTTTCATCTAATGGATAGAACAGAGGGTAATTGATTTTTTGCTTCAAATCAATTTGTTCCCAAACGCGCTTCTTCCAAAGGATGTCAGACTCTCTGAGGTACGGCCATTCTTTAACTCGTCTCTGAGGATTCAACTCTTTGGTATACGTTTGGTCTCTCGGTGGAGGAACATAAGCACCCGTGATTGTAGTTTGTCCTGGTTGACCTAAGGCCATACCCATAATGGAGAAACACATTACTGTCGAAAGGAAGAATCGAGTATTCATGGCTTTAATATTAATTAACTTTAACTGAAATTGGTGGTAACGGTCTAGCCTCACCTGAATAAGAGCAACGAATATTTGATATAGTTATTTTATCTCCTGGTTTAATTGCTGTTAAAGCCGCACGCATTTTAGGAGTCAAGCTCCCGCTACCTGTTTGCTTTTCTTCAACAAATTTTCCAGGTCCCGAAATACTCATTTCAAAACCCGTAACACTTACTGATATTCCAGTGAAAACAAAGTCCTCTGGCATGTAGGCCTCAACCTGTGATCCCTGCTGAGCAGCTGCTTTTCCAATAGATGATCCGGTAGCTAAAACTCCTGCGAACTTAGGAATCGGTGTAGGTAATGGCTTAACCACGAATGGCTTCGGCGGCATACTTACAGACTTTCCATTGATGGTAGCAGAAACGCGAATCTCTGCAGCACCTGTTCCTGAACCACCAGCCGGTGAAACTTCGTAATTTCCACCTCCCTTAGATGAAATGCTTCCTCCAGTCATTGAAACTTGCAATTGGCTAGGATCAACACCCGGTACAGAAACTTCAACAGGATTCGATACACCGCGATAAAACACATTCATCTTCGTTGCAGATACAACCAATGCTGCCTCACCCACAGTAAACGGAGGAACGATGAAAGGAATAGCCTTTTCAGCTCCGTCAGCATCCTGGTAAACAATCACACCTTTGTGTGAGTGCGATCCCAAAGCACTTTCATTAATCTTGAATTTACACTTTCCGTCAGAACCAGAAACGATTGCTTCCTTACCTGAATAGTCAAATATTTCAGCTTTTGCACCTTCACCTACTTCACCACCCATGTATACTTTTGTTTTACTTGCTTTGTTATATGCAGCCAAGTAAATTTCAGCAACGAATGAGTCTCCCTTCAAGATGTAACTTTGTTTTGGAACAACCGCAACAGTTACGTCAGAGAATTTCAAATCTGAAGCATTGATCTGAGAAGCTAAATAGTTCAACACCGTGTTCTTAATTAGGATCACATCTGACTCTATCTTACTCAAATGCGCAATAACTGCAGCCAATGGAGTGTGATAAAACAAAGCAGTTTCCCATTTCTCAGGCTTTCCTTCTGCGTCGTTGATATCCGCGAATGAGAATGTGTTTGCAATCAATGCTTTAGCCTCAGGCGATCTTTCAGCAAGAACATGATTAACACCTTTCAAATCCGTTACAGATAGGTTTTGACACTCCTGTGAGAAAGCATCTAATTTCTCACGCAATTCTACAGCAGACCATGGACCACTTTTAGGAGTAGCTGGCTCATCACCAATTAACATACCTGTGGTATTCTGATTTTCGTCGAGCTTAGAAACAATCGGCTTTCCGTCCTTCAAATCCAAAAGATCAATAAATTGACCGTTAGGCATGAACTCTTCAAAACCAGATCCGTCTGGGCTTCCCTTTTCAGAACAAGCAACCACACGAGCTTTCAACTCAACGATATGCTTTACTAAAGCATCTGCCTTCTCAACGATTTCATGCGCCTTCTTTTGGAAATTTGCAGCTTTTTCTTTGTCGCTCCAGCTATCCAATAAACCAAGGGTTGCATCAGCACGTTCTTCAGAGTTAGCGCTGTTTTTAACCAATCCGCGATTGATTTGAACGAAGGCGTTTAAGACATCCTTC
The DNA here is from genome assembly GCA_044371535.1 of Flavobacteriales bacterium. Classification (GTDB taxonomy): domain Bacteria; phylum Bacteroidota; class Bacteroidia; order Flavobacteriales_D; family Sanyastnellaceae; genus CAIZGX01. The sequence continues at coordinate 10,160 of JBILTL010000003.1, forward strand.
GAAATATTCATGGCAAGAAGTGCGGTAAGAACGAGATACATCATCCCGATCATCTTCTGCCGTGGGGTTTCTTTTCCACCAGCCATTTTAGTTCCTCCTTATTTTAATTACTACAATTATATTGTGGAACTTATGCTTGACGGCCAGAGCCCATTGCATTTAACATATTCGCATAAATCGTGTTCAATGATTTCAAGTTATGCGCAAGTTCAGAGATATTCTCTTTGTACAACTTAGTATCTTCAACAGAGTCTGCAAGGTTTTTAACCAACGCACCCATATCTCCGAACATAACACGAGTCTTTTCAAGCTCGGTAAGTTGCAATTCGTACATACCATTTAATGCAGCCAAGTTTTGAGACATTTTTTGCAAATGAACCCCTGCGCTAGCACCTTGCTCTGAATGAGCAGCTAAACCGGTAAGTTGCTCTGAAGCCGCTTCATAAGTAGCAGCCAATTTAGAAACTTTCACAGATGCATCTTGCAATGTACTTGCGTAGTTTGAACTTGCTGTTACAGCTTCAGTTGAATCTGCCATTTGACGAGCATTTGAACTAAATGTTCTCATTCCGTCTCCAAGACTAGCAATTAAATCGCCATCGATTTTGGCTTCGCTCAATAGAGCATCTAGTTGTTGAGAAACACCGCTATTAACAGCTGGCGCTGCTTTTTTAGCTTTTGATCCATGACCGTGCTCTCCGTCTTCTGGAGTAGCTAACTCTGGGTATACCAAAGACCAATCTGGTTCTTCGTGAAGAGGTTCGAAAGCTGAGAAAAAGAAGATTACCGCTTCTGTACTCAATCCCACTACAAGTAGCAAAGACGCAAATGGCCAGTGCTGAATTTTAAACATCGCTCCAATAATTACAACTGCCGCTCCAATTCCGTACAGTTTTGCCATAAAATTCTTCCAAGCTTTACTTCCAGGTTTCATCGATTTAAAAATTTAAGTTATTATAAGGTTTAATTGGTTTCTAATTAATTATTCACTGCCTGAAGGACTATTCCAGTCTTCCTTCGGACCGCTCTTACCACGACCCAAGTATGTCATTACACATCTGAAGCCGATGTATGACTTCGCTGTATCTTGATACTCATATGAACGAGTACCACACTGAATGAAGTAACTGATGTCTTTCCAAGAACCACCACGCGTTACTTTACGCTTTTGTGTCGTTGCATCACCAACAACGGCTCTGTAATCGTACTCAGGATTCAAATCATGCATGATTTCATATGCCGACTCATCATAAGCTGTGTTACACCATTCTGCAACGTTACCAGCCATGTTGTACAACCCCCAACCGTTCGGAGAGTATGATCCAATAGGAACAGTATGAACACCGTTATCATCTGGATAGTCACCACGCATTGGCTTAAAGTTAGCTAAAGGACAACCTAAGTAATTTCTTACATAAGGACCACCCCATGGATATTCTTCATTCGCTAATCCACCGCGAGAAGCATATTCCCATTCAGCTTCTGAAGGCAATCTGAATCTTTGAACGAAAGTTTCTCCATTTTGCTGTTTCCACTCATTTAAGATTTGAGTTCTCCATGCGCAGAAAGCTTGACATTGACCCCAAGTTACACCTACTACAGGATAGTCGTCGTAAGCTGGGTGCCAGAAATAAGTTTCAGTTAAATGTGTATTGTTCGAGTATGTGAAATCATGCGCCCAAACCAAAGTATCTGGATAAACATTGATTTCCTCTTCAATGATAAACTGAGATCTGTTATCATTTACCTTGATGTCGTGCAATTGATTTAAGCTGTTTGGCTGATTCAACGCAGTGGTACGATTTCCCGCTTTCTTTGCAGCACCTTGAAAATCAATCCACCAGTATCTGTACATCAACTTCTTGGTATCTAACTCCCAACGATCGTAGAACTTATTAGTTCCTGTGTAATAGAATCCGTCTCCATCAGCAGCAACGATGTCGAAAACTTCATCGTTCTCCATGTCGATTTCAGTTTCCCAATCTAGCTTGTACTCCTTATTAATGTAGCGAGACATTTCACGACCGTCTTCACGTTCAGCGATTTTAAATCCTTCGATATCGTTTTCAGCAAGCTTGTCTCTCATCAGAGAGTCGCGCACCCAATAAACGAATTGGCGATATTCATTGTTAGAGATTTCATGCTGATCCATGTAGAATGCAGAAACAGTAACCGTTTTAGATTTAACTGTCATTCCGCCCACAAGGTCGCGGTCATTGTTACCCATGGTAAAGGAACCGAAATGAATATAATTCATACCGTAAGGATTCACTTGAACCCATTCCTCGCGAGGGTAAACACCTACTAGTTCTCCAGCTGGTCCAGGATAACATCCTACAAGCAACGAAGACACTAATGCGAAAAACAAAATTGATTTTTTCATGACTTCCTAAATTAATGAGCTAAACTCTGTTGGGTTAAGTTTAACGTATATATAACTGCGTTGGGTTTCATTTTATTGTTACAATAATCTTGGATCACCAGAAATTCTTCTGATTGGTGCTTTTCCTAGATTAAATTCATATGTTAAAAAGAACTCATGCGACCCTGCACTGTAGTCCTTTATAGTGCTTAAAGTAACGTCGTATGAATACCCCATTTTAAATCCATGTGTGTAGGTATAACGACCTTGTTGTTTGGTAGCCAATTCCATTTGCATACCAGCCATTGGTGCAATTGCATCTCCCGGACGGAAAGCAAGACCACCCCAAAATAAATTGTTCCACAAGACATTCGCATTAACATCGATTGCTGGTGAAGCTTTCATATCCGTCTTCACTAATAAGTTAGAGCGAACAACAAGGCCATTATTTAAGTCATGGTTGTATCCACCCATGATGTATAAATGACGTGCAGTTGCAAAGCCTAAATCAGCTAAATCAGTAGCAGGTAAGTGAGTTGCGCTTACACCTGCATAGTACTTGTTTTTTTGATAAAACATTAGACCAACGTTTGCGTCAAATCCTCCTTGAGAAAGACCTGTAGTAGGAATGTTTGGATCTGTAGGGTCAATTGCAACCCAGTTGGTCCCTAATGTTTTCGAAACCATTCCAACTTGAAAACCTGCAGATAAAATGTTGTTTCCGATTGGCAAATGATAAGCTCCAGATAATCTCACAAACTTGTTTTGCTCTTGACCTAAAACTTCTGTCATTGCAGACAAACCAATACCAACTGTTCTTCCGGCAGCCTTTACATAACCGTTGTAGTTAAAAAGATATGTTTTCGGATCACGGTCGAAACCATCCCATTGGTCGCGATGAAATGCTTGGATTTGATGCATATTGTCAATTCCCGCCGCAGCTGGATTGAAAGAAATCTTATCAAACATCCACATTGAAAATTGAGGATCTTGCTGAGCATTGACAGCACTTGTAAGAGAAAACGCTAGGAGAAGAAAATACAGTTTTTTCATCGTTTGTTTCTTTCGTTTATCACTGAAATTTCGCAAAAGGGGAAGTTACAGAGTTTGCTAAAATAGAAAATCTATTTAAAAAAACAAAAAAAACAAACGAATTTCAACATTCACTAAAAGACAAACCCCGAATAGTCTATGATATTCAGCAACATAGGTCTAAAAAGAAGCGTTGGTTATTCTTGGAAACCTAAGTCAAATTACACGAGCTTCTGAAAAGTTTTCCACCATCGATCGGGCATTTCTTGTTGAGAAGCCATGATGTAGTCTGAATAAGTGCATGGAACAACATGATTTCTCTCATACTTCTCCTCGGTGCCAGCAGGATAAGCCACCTCTAACCACCAACGATTGGTTAAATGACTCTTGTAAAACACTAACTCATCGCCAGAGTCTGTTAACAGTACGATAAACTTTTCATATTCAGAAAGCGATGCAATCGGGTAATCTCCGCGGCGCGCATGATACCCGTCAATGAAGCACCAGATCAATTGAGCCATAAGCTTCGCAGACTGCCCACTATCGTCTAAAGAAGGGTTGAATTCATAAAATCCTATGCACGTGAGTTTTTCACTCATTCCTGCATACTTGCATAACTGAGCTGCCTCGTGTCCGAAAAATCCATTTGGACCGCTCTTTTTAGTCGACATAAATTCTGAATATCGAATGGCACTCAAATCAAAGCTCAGTAAATCAGCATTCCGAATTATTGGCTCCGCTATGGCCAAATCTTGCTGAATTTCTCCCAATCTCACTGCGTCGAAATACATTTTGGCGGTCAAGTCTAACAAAGCTTTATCCGTCAAATAACGTTGATGTCCCAAATTCGAATAATTGAACAAATAATTCGGGCGATGCAAAATGATTCTGTTCAAATAACCTTCGGCAGTTGAATCATCAGGGCTTGAACCAAAGTCTAATTTGGAATCTATTGTAACCAAGTTCACCGTTTGCTCCATCGCCTCATAGGCCTTATAGGTAGCATATGTTAAATCTTGGGTTCCACCTATGACAACAGGAACAATATTTAACTTCATACAAGCCGTGCAGACTTCAGATAACGCGAAGTAAGTCTCCTCGGGGGTTTCGCCCGGAAGAATATTTCCTAAATCAACAATTTTGGAATAATCGTCGCACGCTAACAATTTATAAAGCTCTCTCCTGACATCATCCGGAGCATTCGCTGCACCCGAATTGATTTCTGAATTCCGATCTTCATAAACACCAACAATGGCTATTTGCCTTTCATTCAAATCGTTTTCATCATCGAAATAAAAACGCGTTTGAGCACCAAGGGTGTTGTTCGCAAAAAAGCGATTCGAGCTATCGTGAAAAATACTCGGCGAGAGAAATACTGACAAATCCATGAGTACGAAACTACATGGATGAGTCAATCAATTTCCTTTCACTAAAAAATCATTTCAACAACGGAATGTGATGATTCACATTTTACTTCTTCGGTGATTTTTTAGCAGCAGCTTTCTTTGCTGGAGCCTTCTTTGCGGCCGCCTTTTTCGCGGGAGCTTTTTTAGCAGCAACTTTTTTCGGTGCAGGCTTTCTCGAAGCAGCCTTTTTCGTTGCCTGTTCCATTTGCTCTTCCATTATCTGTTGAGCATCTGACCAAGAAATATCATCGGCCTTAGCGCCTTTTGGAAGTTTGAAATTCAAGTTTCCTGATTTCAAATACGCTCCAAAACGTCCATTAATAATCTGTACATTCTCGTCCTCAGAGAAAGTCTTCAGAAGATTAGCGTTCACACCGTTGATTTTATCTTCAACGAGCTTGACTGCTCTTTCCAAATCAATGGTAAACGGATCATCTCCTTCCTTCACACGAAGCGAAGCGTAGGTAGATTTATACTTCACATAAGGACCAAAACGACCAATTCCCACAACAATTTTCTCTCCGTTCCATTCACCGAGGTTACGTGGCATTTTGAACAAATCCAAAGCCTCCTCCAAGGTTATGGTATTGATACTTTGTGTTGGACGAAGTGAGGCGAATTTCTTCTCTTCTTCCTCAGCAGTTCCCAATTGAATCATTGGTCCGAATCTACCAATACGTGCTATGATTGGTTTTCCCGAAGCAGGATCTGTTCCCAACAATCGCTCTCCAGAAGCTCTGGCCGCTTCGTTCATTGTCTTATTTACGTTCTCATGGAATGGATTGTAGAATGTGCGAAGCATTTTCTTCCAATCTAAATTCCCTTCGGCAATGATATCGAACTCTTCTTCGACATTCGCTGTAAAGGCATAGTCAAGAATCGACTTGAAATTTTCCACCAAGAAATCATTCACCACACGCCCAATATCTGTTGGGAACAACTTAGATCTTTCTGCTCCAGTATTCTCAGTTCTGGTCTCTGAAGTAATGCTCTTATTCGCTAAGGTGTGCACAGCAAAAGAACGAGGCTTACCTTCCAAATCTTGTTTCACAACATAAGTACGAGCCTGAATTGTGCTAATCGTAGATGCATAAGTCGAAGGTCTTCCAATACCCAACTCTTCCATTTTCTTCACCAAACTTGCCTCGCTGTAGCGTGCAGGTTTTTGTGTGAATTTTTCTTGCGCTACCATGTTTCTCAAATCGAGAATCTGCCCTTCATGCAATGGAGGAAGAACGCCACTCTCGTCAGACTCTTCGTCATCTGTTCCTTCAGCATACACCTTCAAGAATCCGTGGAATTTCACAACTTGACCTTTCGCAACGAGCGTTTCAGTTCGGGTTGAAATATTCACATGTGCCGTGGTGTTCTCTAGTTTCGCATCGGCCATTTGACTTGCCAATGTTCTCTTCCAAATTAAATCGTAAAGTCTTTTTTCGTTCGTGTCGCCATCAATGGTTTTTACCGCCATATCGGTTGGACGAATAGCTTCGTGTGCTTCTTGCGCACCTTTCTTCGATTTATAAACTCTCGGAAAAGCATACTCTTCACCGAAACTAGAAATAATCTCCTTATTCGCTGCATCCCTTGCGAAATCTGACAAGTTCATACTGTCAGTTCTCATGTAGGTAATCTTTCCACTCTCATAGAGTTTCTGTGCAACAGTCATGGTTGCCTTCACAGACATACCCAACTTTCTACCCGCTTCTTGTTGAAGAGTTGAAGTTGTGAATGGTGCCGCCGGCGTTCTTGTTCCTGGCTTCGTTTCCAATGATGATATCGCAAACTCAGCATTTTTACAATCTTCTAAAAACGCTTGAGCAGCTGTTCCATCAGAAATTTTTCCATTTAAATCTGCTTTTAATACTGCATCAGTCAAATCGAACATGGCACGGATTCCGAAATAGGCAGATGCATTGAAGGCTTCTACCTCGCGCTCTCTTTCCACAATTAATCTAACGGCAACGCTTTGCACACGGCCAGCGCTCAAAGAAGGCCCAACTTTTCTCCACAAAACTGGCGAAAGTTCAAAACCCACTATTCTATCTAAAATTCTTCTTGCCTGTTGAGCGTTCACCAAGTCCATATCTATGGTTCTTGGTTTTTCCATTGCCGCTAAGATTGCTTTCTTCGTAATCTCGGAAAATACAATACGCTTCGTTTTGCTTTCATCGATCTTCATTGCTTCCAACAAATGCCAAGAAATTGCTTCTCCCTCGCGGTCCTCATCCGTCGCTAACCAAACAAACTTATCATCTTTAATAGCGTCTTTGGCTAATTTCTTCAATTCACTAACCACCTTCTCCGAATCCTTATAAACTTCGTAAGTCACATCAAAATTTCCGTCAGCACTCACCGCGAAATTATTCTTTGGCAAATCACGAACGTGCCCTATACTCGCCTTAACGATGTAGTCACTTCCCAAATAACCTTCGATTGTTTTCGCCTTTGCAGGGGACTCTACTATAACAAGATTTTTAGCCATATTTTGTTTTTGAATTGCGGCAAAGGTATATGCATTTATTCGTTAGTCTCCAAATTGGTTATGCGATTATATATGCTATTTCTATAGAAATAGATTATTTTTGCACACTAATCAAAACAGCCAGACACTGTGGAAGAAAAACAAATGGACGAGACAAGACAGGGCGAATTTTTTGAAATTTCGACTCCCATAAATCAGAATGGCGCGCAAAAAAAACTGTTGCTCGAGAGTTACGGTTGCCAAATGAATTTTGCAGATTCTGAAATTGTAGCCTCTATTATGGCGCAAGAAGGATTCACCACAACACGCGATGTCGAAGAAGCAGATCTTGTGCTCCTAAACACTTGCGCCATTCGCGATAACGCAGAACAACGCATTCGCGGAAGACTTGAATTTTTGAATTCAGTAAAGAAACGCAAACCTGAAATGGTTGTTGGCGTACTTGGCTGTATGGCCGAGCGTTTGCGAGAAAAACTCATGGAAGAAGAGAAACTCGTAGACATGGTGGTAGGTCCAGATGCCTACCGCGATTTACCTCGACTCGTTTCTCAAGTTGAACACGGAAGCAAAGCCATAAACGTTTTGCTTAGCCGTGAAGAAACGTACGCCGAAATTACCCCTGTTCGTATAGACAGTAACGGTGTAACTGCGTTTATCTCAATTATGCGCGGATGCGACAACATGTGTTCCTTTTGTGTAGTTCCATTTACACGCGGAAGAGAACGTAGCCGCGATCCTAAAACCATTGTTGAAGAAGCAACAGATCTTTTCAATCGCGGCTATCGAGAGGTTACCCTTCTCGGTCAAAACGTAGATAGTTACAAATGGAACATCACCGCAAAAGGAGAAATCGTTGATCCGAATGAACCAACCGTAAATTTCGCTCAACTTCTTGCCGCTGTCGCTGAAGTAAGTCCAAGCCTGCGCGTTCGCTTCTCTACCAGTCATCCGAAAGACATGACCGATGAAGTGCTTATCACCATGGCGAAATATGAAAACATCTGCGACTACATACACTTGCCTGTTCAAAGTGGAAACACAGATGTGTTGAAGCGCATGAACCGCGGGTATTCTCGCGAATGGTACCTCGATCGCATTGCAGCTATTCGCAAGTACATGCCTGAATGTGCTATTAGTACAGACGTGATTGCAGGCTTCTGCGATGAAACAGATTCTGAGCATGCAGATACGCTTTCGCTCATGGCTGAAGTGAAATACGACATGGCCTACATGTTCAAATATTCTGAAAGACCTCGAACCCTGGCCGAGAGAAAATTCGAAGACAATGTCTCGGAAGAAGTGAAAAGTAAACGCCTGAACGAAATCATAGACATGCACATGTCTTGTGTAGCAGAAAGAACAGCTGCACACGTAGGCAAGCGACATAAAGTCTTGGTTGAGGGCATTTCTAAAAAATCACAAGAACACTTTTACGGACGCAATACGCAGAACGTCGTGGTCGTTTTTCCTAAAAAAGAAGCGAAAATTGGTCAATATGTGTGGGTAAATGCAATTTCTTCTACCGCAGTGACCTTAATCGGAGAAATCGATACTTACATCGATTAATTTTTTTAGTGTGACAGAATGTCACCTTACGCTACCTTTGTTTAGTTCTTGACTAAACGGCAATTATGGAAATTCAATCAGTAAAAACACGCTATGGAATTATTGGCAATGCCCCTGCGCTAAATCGCGCATTGGATATTGCTATGCAGGTTGCCGCTACAAACATGTCTGTTTTAATTACAGGTGAAAGTGGTGTGGGGAAGGAAAGCATTCCGAAGATTATTCATCATTTAAGCTCAAGGAAACACGGACCGTATATCGCTGTGAACTGTGGAGCTATTCCGGAAGGGACAATCGACAGCGAATTATTCGGTCATGAAAAAGGCTCTTTCACAGGAGCCCATGAAAGCCGTAAAGGATATTTCGAAGAGGCCAATGAGGGGACTATATTTTTAGATGAAGTTGCTGAACTTCCTTTAGGAACGCAGGTGCGTCTGCTTCGTGTTTTGGAAACGGGTGAATTCATTCGTGTGGGTTCTTCCAAAGTTCAAAAAACCAATGTACGCGTGGTTGCTGCAACCAATGTGAATTTCGCGCAAGCCATTCAAAACGGAAAATTTCGTGACGATCTCTATTACCGTTTGAATCAGGTGCCCATCTTCATGCCTTCGTTGCGTGAAAGAGGCGCTGACATTGAGTTATTGTTCAGAAAGTTCGCAACTGATTTTGCAGAGCGCTATCGCATTCCTGTTCTGCAATTGACGGATTCTGGCGCCAATGCTCTAAGAGAATATCGTTGGCCCGGGAACATTCGTCAACTTAAAAACATTACTGAACAAATAAGTATTCTTGAGACAGATCGCATTGTCTCGCCCGAGTTGCTCATTCGCTATTTACCGCAAGACATGGCTACAAACAAGCCTGTTTACATGGGTGGAAATTCGGGCAATGACTTCAGCGAACGTGAGATTTTATATAAGGTCTTGTTCGACATGCGGAATGACCTGACTGATTTGAAAAAACTGGTTTTAGGCATGATTCAGGGCGGAAGTAACTTCGTAAACTCTGATGAAAACGCAGCGTTGTTCCAAAAAGTTTTCCAAGCCGAAGAGCATGAAAATTCAGATTTACCCGTTCGTGTTTCTCCTTCGAGTAATATCATACATTTGGGAAGCGGAAGCAGCGCAGACGAGGAAGAAGTTGAAGAGTCACTTTCATTGAGTCAAACAGAGAAAGACCTGATAAAAAAGGCTCTTCAGAAACACAGAAACAGACGCAAATATGCTGCGCAAGAACTTGGAATTTCAGAACGAACGTTGTACAGAAAAATTAAGGAATACGATTTAGGAAAATGAGAATTAAACTCTTCGGACTGTTGCTTCTAGTGCTTCTTTTCACTTCGTGTGAAATAAGATACTCCTTTAGTGGCGGACAATTCAGCGGAGCAAAAACTTTTTCAGTTTCTTATTTAAAGCCTCAAACCGCTTTAGCATCACCAACCTATTCTCAGCGCTTAACGGAAGAGCTAAAAGACGTCATGCTTTCTCAAAGTCCGCTTACGTTAAATGAGACAAATGGCGATTTACAATTTGAAGGAAGTGTAACGAACTATGTGGTTGCACCTATGGCTATTCAGAGCAATGAAACCGCTTCATTGACGAGACTTTCCATTACTGTTAAAATAAAATATACGAATACACTGGAGCCTGATTTGAATTTCGAGAAATCATTCACGAAATTCGCAGACTTCTCTGCAACGGAAAGTTTATTCGCTGTGCAGGAAGATTTATGGAAGCAGATCAACGATCAGCTTGCTCAAGAAATTTATAACGCTAGTGTAGGAAATTGGTAATGAAAAACACACCCTTCAATGAGCTTCTGAAGTCGCCACATTTGCTGGCTACTATGCCTATTGAAGAATTGGAAGACATCACCAAAAACTACCCATGGTTCAGTCTAGCGCATTCGTATTTAGCGAAAGCTTATCAGGAAAATAAAAGTCACAAGACTTCCGGACAAATAGCATTAGCCTCTACCCTTCATTCCAATAGAACATGGCTGTACGGTTTTTTGAAGGAGCCTATTCTTAAGAAGCAATCCCAGACTGAAATTGTCGATACCCTTCCAACCGAAATTATTCCGGAAATCGTTGTCGAAGTTGTGCCAAGCAAAGTGCCTAGTTCCAGTTCTCTGGCTGAATTAGCTGCATCGATGATGGATGAAGAACCTGAGGGAAGAGAAGCTAAGAGAGGGGAAGAAATAGAGGTAAGAGAAGACAAGAGAGGGGAAGAAATAGAGGTAAGAGAGGTAAGAGAAGTAAGAGAAGATAAGAGAGGGGAAGAAAAGATAGAACTACAGGTAAGAGAAGATAAGAGAGGGGAAGAAAAGTTAGAACTACAGGTAAGAGAAGATAAGAGAGGGGAAGAAAAGGTAGAACTAGAGGTAAGAGAAGATAAGAGAGGGGAAGAAAAGGGAAGACAAGACGAAGTAACGGATTTAGACTTTTTGGATAAATCAATTTTAGCGACTGCTGTTTCGAGTTCGATCTTTCTTGAGGTGAGCGAGCTTGATGAAGAGCACGATTCTGCGAAAGGTGCTTTGCAAGATTCTTCGAAAGATGTTTCACAAGGTGCTTCGCAAGGTCTTGTGGAAGAGGAGGAGAGCAATGCGTTGTTCACTTGGTTGAGAAGTGTGAGTGATGCAGAAGAAAAAGATGAGGTAAAAGAAGAGTTAAGAGAAGATAAGAGAGGGGAGGAAGAGGTAAGTGAACAGTTAAGAGAAGATAAGAGATGGGAAGATGAGGGAATAAATGTTAATGAATCTGTGCAGCCTTCGATAGACTTGATCGAAAAATTCATTGCCACAGAGCCGCGTATTACCCCTGGTAAAGTGGAGCAATATACCGGCGTAAGTTTCGCGAAGGAAAGTTTAGAAGAAAACTTTGATTGGGTAACCGAGACTATGGCTAAACTCTATGCTGCGCAAGGAAAAACAGACCGCGCTCGAAAGGCATATAAACGCTTGATTGAGCTTCATCCGGAGAAGAAAGTTCACTTCGAAAATCAATTGAAAGCACTGAACCAAAGAAAATAAAGGTTCTTCCTTTGTAACTCCTTTAATTCGTGTATCTTTGTGGACCTCAAATTTTAATAGATTATGGAATTTATCGTAACCGTTTTAATTGTCATCGCAGCACTATTGCTTGGATTAGTCGTATTGATTCAAAATCCTAAAGGTGGCGGATTGTCATCTGGCTTCGCTGGAAGTGCTCAAATTGGTGGAGTTAAGCGCACAGCAGACTTCTTGGAAAAAGCAACTTGGTATTTAGGCATTGCGCTTTTCGTGCTTTGCTTAGCTTCAACAAGCCTTTCAACTTCTGCTCGTCCAGCAACTGAAGAAGAACAAACTGAACAAGCTGAAGGTGGCCAACAACAAGGTGGTGATCAACAACAAGGACAGCAACAAGGACAATAATTGTCACAATAGCATTTTAAGAATGTCAGTAATTCAAACTACTGACATTTTTTTTGCCCTTTACTGACGAAAGTTCACACAATAGAATCAAAATTCCGGTTGGCACAAATAGTGACTGCGACGGGAGCAAACTTAAAAACAAACAAACATGTCAAATAACGTTAGACCATTAGGAGATCGCGTTTTAGTAGAGCCAGCTGCTGCTGAAACCACTACTCTTTCAGGAATCATTATCCCTGAAACAGCGAAAGAAAAACCACAAAGAGGAACTGTAATCGCTGTTGGACCTGGAAAAAAAGATGAGCCAACAACGGTTCAACCAGGAGACACCATTTTATACGGCAAGTATGCTGGAACAGAGATTAGCGTAGACGGAAAAGATCTTTTGATCATGCGCGAGTCGGACATTTTTGCAATTGTTTAATTATTAAAATTTAAAAATCATGGCAAAAGAAATCACATTCGACACCGTAGCGAGAGAGAAACTAAAAGCAGGTGTAGATGCATTGGCAAATGCAGTAAAAGTTACTTTAGGTCCTAAAGGACGTAACGTCGTTATCGATAAAAAATTCGGTGCACCGCACATTACTAAGGATGGTGTTACCGTAGCGAAAGAAATTGAATTGTCGGACCCAATTGAAAACATGGGTGCGCAAATGTTGAAGGAAGTTGCGAGTAAGACTGCTGATCAAGCAGGAGACGGAACAACGACTGCAACTGTATTGGCTCAAGCTATGGTTGGTGCAGGTTTGAAGAACGTTGCTTCTGGAGCTAACCCAATGGATTTGAAACGCGGAATGGACAAAGCTGTGAAAGCAGTTGTTGCCGAGTTGCGCAGCATCTCGAGAGAAGTTGGTTCAGACTATGAAAAGATTAAGCAAGTTGCTACCATTTCAGCCAACAACGACGAGGCTGTGGGTTCTTTGATTGCAGATGCAATGAAGAAAGTAGGAACCGAAGGAGTTATCACCGTTGAAGAAGCAAAAGGAACTGAAACAGACGTCAAGACTGTTGAAGGTATGCAATTCGATCGCGGATACCTATCTCCATATTTCGTTACGAACACAGAGAACATGGAAGCTGAATTAGAGAACGCTTTCATTCTTATCTACGACAAGAAAATTTCAAGCATGAAGGAATTACTTCCTGTACTTGAAAAAACTGCTCAATCAGGAAAACCACTTTTGATTATTGCTGAAGATGTAGACGGAGAAGCACTTGCAACACTTGTTGTAAACAAGATTCGCGGTGCTTTACGTGTGGCTGCTGTTAAAGCTCCAGGATTCGGTGATCGCAGAAAGGCTATGTTGCAAGACATTGCAGTTCTTACAGGCGGAACTGTTATCAGTGAAGAGACTGGATTGAAATTAGACAACGCTACACTAGAAGATCTAGGTCGTGCAGAGAAGATTTCAATTGATAAGGACAACACAACGATCGTTAACGGTGCTGGTGTGAAAGAAAACATTCAAGCACGTGTTGCTGAAATCAAATCACAAATTGAAAAAACAACTTCAGATTACGACCGCGAGAAATTGCAAGAGCGTCTAGCTAAATTGGCTGGTGGTGTTGCTGTTCTTTATGTAGGTGCTGCTACTGAAGTTGAAATGAAAGAGAAGAAAGACCGCGTAGATGATGCCTTACACGCTACTCGCGCTGCCGTTGAAGAAGGAATTGTACCGGGTGGTGGTGTTGCGTTAATTCGCGCAAGTGCTGCTTTAGACAATCTTACTGGTTTGAACGATGATGAGACAACAGGTATTCAAATTGTTCGTAGAGCCATTGAAGAACCACTTCGTCAAATTGTAGCTAACGCTGGTGGTGAAGGTGCAGTAGTTATTCAAAAGATTCGCGAAGGAAAAGGTGATTTCGGTTATAACGCACGCAACGAGCAATACGAAGATTTGTTCGCAGCGGGTGTAATCGATCCTACTAAAGTATCTCGTGTAGCATTAGAGAACGCCTCTTCAATCGCAGGAATGTTATTGACTACGGAGTGCGTTATTTCTGATATCAAAGAAGACAATCCAATGCCTCAAATGCCAGGCGGTGGAATGGGTGGAATGATGTAATTCCATACATAGACAAACAAAAATGGCGACCGTTGGTCGCCATTTTTCATTTCAATATTTTCATTTACGGAGTATACTCAGTAGCACCCTCTAGAATGTAATTCATTTGGTAAACATCATCTGCATTCAACTTTAATTTCCCTTTGAAAGTCAAACGCTCATCGGTTTTATAATTGCGGTGTTTTCCTGCAAAACGCAAATCAACAACCGACTCGGGGCCTCCCCCACCACAGAAGAAGCAGTTCGCATAAGGATACTTCGATACAACATAAAAACCTGCATCATAATCAACAGGAATTAAATAGCCTGTAATAAAGACTTCCTTTCCAGCAACAGCTTTCACTGAACCACCAAATGTTGGCTTCCAGTAATAGGCATCTAATTCCTGAACGTAGATGTCTTTGTACGTAACATCAGACAGCGTCTTCCAAGTGATTTCAATAGGCCCTTGCCCTTCCGGAATGTACGGAACGATTGTGCTTGGAACGGTTCCTAATTCTACTCGTTTGTAGGCGTGAGCTTTCAACTTCTCGGTTCCTTCAGAGGCATTCAAGAATAATATTCCTGAAAAAATAAAAGCTAAATATTTGATCGATTTAATCATTTGAAAGTGTTTTAGAAATGTCCATAAAGAACGCGCGCAAAGCAGGCAACAACGATGCCACCACACCCAGACCCAACGTTATTCCAACTAAATAATATTCTTGCGGAAGGAAAATCATGGCGTTGAATTCGTCGTGGAAACTGTCTTTCGCCATATCTGAAAGCATGGTTATACCAACACGACTTAAAGCCAATCCGATAATTAATCCTAGGGCAACCATGAAGAATCCTTCCAACAAAATCAGAATAAACAATTGAATTCTTCTTCCACCTAATGTGCGCAGAATAGCCAATTCATATTGTCTTTCACGCAAGGCGTTGAACAACGAAATGAAAACGCTTAAGAACGAAATGATCATGATAAGAATGGCCACTGCCTTCACTACACTCATACCAATTCCAAAGTTTTCATTCAAGCGGTTGATCTCAATTGCAGGCAATGCCAATTGCATGTTGGTGTTCTTCACCAGCTGAGGAAGAATCATTGGAGCCATGGGTAAACGCTTAATGAGAAGATATGCGGTCACTTCTCTTTCTTCCTCATGAACGTGTTCATCTTCGTGATCATGCCCCTCCTCTTCTGCTGTGTGTTCAGCTTCGTGATCACCATGCTCATCTGAATGCTCATGTTCGTCGGCATGCTCGTCCTCGACATGCGCATGCTCTTCAGCATGGTGTTCTTCTGCGTCGTGCTCTTCAGCAGACACTATAGCACTGTGCGGAGAAGCTTCATGATCGCCGTGATCGTGCACTTCCCAAATAGATTCAACCGGCGTAAGAATTAGTCGGTCTATCACGGTTCCGCTCGCCTCGTAAATTCCAACAACAGTAAAGAGTTGGTCGTGTCCTTCTTCTTCTTCACCGTCCTTGTCTAAGCCGTGATTACTCTTAAAGGTTTGTCCCAGTTTCAACCCCAATTCTTTGGCAGCATACGAACCGACCGTAACTTCAAAAGGCGTTTCAAACACCTTCCCTTCCCTTAATGTGACGCCATAAAATTCTGCATAACGCGCTGTTGTTCCTACAATTCTCCAACCTTCGTAATTATCTCCATAAGCCAATGGAATGGCTTCTTTAACGGTTGGATTTTTAATGATTCTCTGCGCCTCTGAAACTTTGATGTTTCCTGTTGGAGCATCGATGTGATAGACGTTTGCCAATATCAATTGAAGCGGACTTCCTTTTGCACCGAGAACGAAATCAATGTCTTTGATGTTCTTGTTGAATTTTTCGCTCAATTGGTTTTCCAATAGAAGCATCATGGAAATTATTCCAACACCAAATGACAAAAGCAACAATGTTAACGTGGTTGCTCCCGCTTTTTGCCAGCAATTTTTCCATGCAATAAAAATGATTTTCATATTGTATTCTGGTTAGCGTATTGGAGTGGTTAATTCTATGCGTTGCTTCACTTCATCTTTCAATCGGTTGTCGTGAGTTACGATGAGCAATGCGGCTTTAAGTGCTTGTGTTTGTTCACGTAAAAGGCTCAACACCTCTTTGGCATTCTCGTCATCAAGCGCACTTGTTGGCTCATCAGCTAAAATGAGTGAAGGATTGTTTAACAAGGCGCGGGCAATGGCTACACGCTGTTGCTCTCCGACACTTAGCGCTGCAGTTTTCTTGTTTTTCTTTGAAAGAATATTCAAACGATCCAACATTTTTTCAGCATCAGATTTCGAAACTTTATTTCCTGAAAAATAAGGTGCCAATAGAATGTTATCAATCACCGAAAGTGATTGAACGAAGTGCGAAGTTTGAAAAACAACACCTATGTTCTTGCCTCTAAAACGATCCAAGGCAGCTCCACTCAATGAACTCAATCGAACACCGTTTACTTCCACATTTCCAGCCATAGGTTTCCTTAATCCGGCCAACAAATGCAGCAGGGTTGTTTTGCCCGTTCCACTGCTTCCGAGAATCAGTAATTCGCTATTTTCTTCAGCCTGAATGGAAGGAAAAAGCAAATCTGCACCTTTAGAAAAGGTGTATTGAAGATTACTTGTTTGAATGATTGCCATAATTGGCCACTAAGTTAATGGCTAACTCGGAAATTTTATGCACTTTTGTGGGAATCAGTAGACCATGAAATTTCGAAGAAGACTTTTACTTTTTGCAACAGGATTAACCATCGGCTGTTTGCTTGTATTTATGATGTTCCCGAACTACGATTGGTTGGGTTGGTTGCCTGGAAAGCAAATCATGAAACAAATTCAGTCTTCAAAGACTTTGGTTACTAATCATGGCAAATGCCGCATGGATTGTCAAGGAATTTCTATGGAAAATTTTGAAACGGCAAAGTGGCAAGGCGAGATAGATTTTTCGAAATCAGATGCGCAGAACAATCCGAAGCGATATTTCCTTTCACACAACAACGTGAATTATATCATACTCTGCACCGACTCTACAGTGACCGTTGCTGAAGCAAGTCGCGAAGGCGAAAAAACAAAATGTGATTGCGCGCCATGAAGCAGTTGATTCAAGAACTTTCAGAAAAATATTTTGACGAAATCGTTTCGATTCGTAGACACATTCACGCGAATCCAGAACTTTCGTATCAAGAAAAGAACACATCCGCTTTCGTTGCTAGACATCTTTCAGAATGGGAAATTCCTTACACTGAAAATATTGGAGGCTATGGAATTCGTGCAGAAATAACAGGAGAACTCGCATCTTCCAAAAGCATTGCCTTGCGCGGCGACATGGACGCTCTTCCAATTATTGAAGACAACGACCTACCTTTTAAAAGCACTGTGAATGGTGTTATGCATGCGTGTGGTCACGATGTTCACACATCATCTCTTCTTGGTGCTGCAAAAATTTTGAACGAAACCAAATCCCAATGGGGCGGAGTTGTCACGTTGGTTTTTCAACCTGCAGAAGAAGTTCTTCCTGGAGGTGCTTTACTTATGTTGAAAGACGGATTGTTTCAAGACCAAACACCCAACGCAATATTTGGACAGCATGTCTTTCCTGAATTACCTGCCGGTAAAGTGGGTTATCGTGCAGGAGCATACATGGCTTCAACCGATGAACTGTATGTTACCATTACAGGAAAAGGTGGTCACGGGGCGAAGCCGGACCAATGTATTGATCCTATTTTAATTGCGTCACACCTACTTATTGCATTGCAACAAGTTGTTTCAAGATGGAGCAACCCTCAAATGCCAACCGTACTTTCCTTTGGAAAAATAATTGGAAACGGTGCAACGAATATCATTCCGAATGAAGTGAGGTTGGAAGGAACCTTCCGCACATTTTCTGAATCTTGGAGAACCTTGGCTCATGAAAAAATAATTTCCCTTTCAAAAGGATTGGTTGAAGGAATGGGCGGAACCATTGACTTCCGAATTGAAAAAGGATATCCTGTTGTATACAACAACCCTGAATTAACGGAAAGAGCTATCGAGCAAGCGAAAGAATATCTCGGTGAGGAGAATGTAATTGATTTAGACATGCGAACTACGGCGGAAGATTTCGCTTATTATTCACAGCACATGCCAGGGTGCTTCTATCGCTTGGGCACTTCCAACGAAGACGGCACAATGAATGCTCCGGTTCACAACAGCAAATTCGCTGTCAACGAAAACGCATTAAAAATTGGAATGGGCTTGCTTGCTTGGCATGCCATTCAAGAATTAAAATAACCATGAGCTTAACTGATTTCCTGTATAACTACGACTCTAAAAAAATCGTTCGACCATTTATTATTGCTGAAGCCGGCGTGAATCACGAAGGGTCCATGGATCTTGCAAAAAGACTTATTGATGAAGCGGCTGAGGGCGGCGCGAACGCCATTAAGTTTCAGACCTATAAAGCTGAAACTATTGCCAGTAAAGACAGTCCGTATTATTGGGATATTACGAAAGAACCTACGCGCAGTCAGTTTGAACTTTTCAAGAAATATGACAAATTTTGGAAGACCGAATTCGAGCAACTGGCGCGTTATTGTGAAGAGGTTGGTATTGAATTTATGAGCACGGCTTTCGATGTAGAGAGTGCAAATTTCTTGAACGACTTAATGAACGTTTACAAGATTTCAAGTTCAGACATTACAAATCTTCCTTTCATTGAACACCAATGCAAATTTGGCAAACCAATTATTTTAAGCACGGGAGCTTCTTACAAATGGGAAGTTCAGCAGGCTGTTGAGACGATTGAAAAATTTGGAAATAAGCTTTGCTTAATGCACTGTGTATTGAATTATCCAACGCCTGATCCAAATGCACATTTGGGAATGATTAAGGACTTAATATCTACCTTCCCTCAAGCGGTTCCCGGATATAGCGATCACACGCTTCCAAAGGACATGCATACGCTTGAAGTTGCAACATTATTAGGTGCAACTGTTTTGGAAAAACATTTTACTCATGATAAGACTTTGCCGGGTAACGATCATTACCACGCCATGGATAAAGAAGATTTAAAGCACTTCCATTCACGAATGAATCGCACGTTGGAATTGCTTGGAGGATTTGAATTAACAGCCATTGACGATGAAGCTCCAGCGCGAGCGAATGCACGTAGAAGCTTAGTTGCTGCGAAAACGATGCCTGCTGGACATGTTGTGACTTTTGAAGATCTTACATGGAAGCGTCCGGCAAGCGGAATTTCTCCAAAAGACATATCAGCACTGGTTGGAAAACAAACAGCGCAAGAAATCGCTGAAGACGACGTATTGCGCTGGAATATGTTTAGCTAAAACTTCTTAGATATTGATGTTCCCGGAAAAGGAATCGTCCATCTGATTTCCTTGTTCGTCTTCAAAGAAGTAAATTTTAATCAAAGCTGTATCGCGAAGGAAATCGATTTTACCAATTTCAAAACGGTTCACCTTGATACCGGTTCTAGCTTCGATATCTGCTTTCATTTCTTCTTCTCTTCCAACTTTAATTAAATCAATGTTTTCGTAAACAATGATTTTTTGAGCTTCGTGACGCAACAACCAAACGCGCTCTAGGCCGTAGGTTGCTCCAATAATTACAAGATTTGCGAAAGACAACTCCACCAAAGAAATCTTCTTGTTGATTAACGCGTTCATTACAGACATTCCAATTACAACGAACAAGTATGTCATTTCTTTAATTGGAATAGCGTCTGTTCTGTATCGAATAATACCGAATACGGCGAATAAACCAAGTGCGAATCCCATTTGAAGTTTCACACTTTCCAACATGAAACACATGAGGAAGATTGTCAAACTGAATAATAGGTAGGTGAACAGAAAATCCTTTCTTTTAGCTATAGGGTAATAAATTACACGCACTAAAAGCAACACGAATAACATGTGCACTGAAAGGCGAATAATCAATCCTAAAAAATCTTCCAAATGAATTAATTTCATTCCTCCCATCGGATCAAAATCTGATTGCAAAAAAACTGCGTTGAATGTATCTAACATAATCTTACTTTATTGATTCTAATTTGTTGACTCTTATTAACTTCTCCTTAAAATTATTTTTCTTCACGAAAGGTACGAGCATAGCCACTCCCAGGCAATATTTACTAATGCTTTCCTCTCTTACATGTCTTTTCTTCAAAGCTTGAACGAACGGAGAAAGTCTGTTACGATTTTCCTGCTTCACCTCTACAATTACGATCTGCTTGAGTTCCTTGGAGACATTATTCCATTCAAACGAAAGTTCTAAATCTATTGTAATTCTCTCAGGCAAACTCGGTTCTACTAGCGTAAGTCGTGTGAAATTGTTTTTCACCTGAGGGGCCAAATGAAAATCAATACCAGCCTTTTTTCCAATGAATTTTTCTTCAGCTCCATTCAACTCCATTCCGATTTCTGGAATTCCGGTACGTTGTTTTTGAGTTCTACCGCGATTGGTTTTGAACTTCAATTCAAGAAAATTCAAATCACTATCAACGTAGGAGCGCTTCCTAATTTTCCATCTATTCTTCTTACCGTTGTGGTGTCGTGTATAAAACAGAAATTGATCGGTATCGTAATAAAGTGTTTCATAATGACTGAAACGCACATTGTTTACTTCAAGAATTCGATAAGTGTTTTTTACTTCTTCCAGAATAGAAAACAATTGATCCAGCGAGACTACAAACTTGGTATCTGTTCGATTCATGAGCTCAACCCCGTCCATTTCCTTCAAAGAAATGGGGTGAAACTGCTGTATTATTTGCTCAATTGGACTCAAAATGTAAATATCATACGAACTTAACACAAAATTAATGTTAAGAGCTAGGAATTGGGTAAAAGTTTGTCCGCTTTGTTCAAACACAAATTAGCTTCCACCCTGCGGCTGAGCGGTATTCGAACCACCTGAACCGTTCAATGTGAAGCGAATTGCTAATCCGGTTGTGATATTCGACGTTTGGAAACTCGTTGAAATAGCAGGTTTGTTGATTTGATGATCATAGAAGAAACGCAAGGTCAACTTGTCGCTAATGGCCATATCAGCACTCGACTTAACACTGAATAAGGTTTGTCCTGCTGTTACTTGATTTTGTTGTTCTTCAATTTTTCTAATCAACGTAAAATTCTCGCGAATGGTGAAGTCGACACGCAAATTCAACGTAGACTTATCGAGTAATTTTACTGGAAGCTTACTTCCTTTCTTTCTTCCGAATGGATTAGGAACCTCGGTGATTTTATAACCTAAACCGATTACAAAGCTGTTACTCTTCGTTTCTGTAATCTGATAGTTCGACATTCCTAAAGCTATTGTACGATCTCGCTTGTATTCAACTTTAATCAATGGATCATTCACTTTTTTCGTCTTCAACGTCATGTCAAATCCAACCAGAGGTGACATTGATTCTGTTAAAGTAACTGTACCAATTTGATGTTGCGAAATGAAGTTCTGCTCTTCACTTTGATCAATTGCAGTAGGAAGGTCATTAAATTCCTCATACTTCAAATTAGACACATAAGAAGCCGTAGCCGTAGAGCGATAATTGTGTGTCACATTGAACTGCTTGAAATACTTCTTTACAGCAGGCAACTTCGTAAGACCATCATAAGTGATTTTCCAGTTTGGTTGAGCCTTAGTTGCAAATGGATTCAGAGCAACTTCACTTGTTGAACGTCCTGTATAGGCCGCAATGAATGACGGAATAATTACATCTTGAGAAAGTGAACCAAATCCTGAATAGTATCCCGAATCATTCGGGTTAGCCAATTGATACGTTTCGTTATTCCATCGGCTGGAAATTTCTTGTCTATTCGCTAAAAGCTGATCGAATATCGGACTCGCATAGTTATTCTCCTTATCGTCCTTAACGAAGGCTGTGTTCCATGTAATTAACGAAGCAGAGAAGTTTCCTGTTTCCATAGGAGACTGGAATACGTAATCATCAACAGTTGGATCGTAGCGGAAGAATGAATTGTAGTTCTTTCCTTCTTGACGTGTTGCTGAAAGTTCAACTTTGAAATATCGGAATGGCTCTAAATTCATTTTCGCATTCCATGTCTCTGTAAAGGTCTGATTGTACTGAATATTCAACGACTGTTGCTGAACCAACCAATTGTTGCTTGCAGCATCTGTTGCGAAATTCCTTCCTGTAGGATTGCCCATTAAATCATTGTTCTGCTGCCCTACTAGGAAGCCTATTCCCGGCCCGTCGAACTGATCATCAAATCCCAGAATACTTGTACTATTTGCATAACCGGGGAGCAACAGTCCTTCATTCTTGGTATAGCTTCCATTCACAGTTCTAACCATCATGAAGAATCGAAGGGCAACATCTAGAGGATCAACTTTTTCCTTCTTGTCTTTCTTTGTTAAATCATCTCCGAATCCATCTTTTTTCGTTGGATCATCTTTCTTTCCAGCGTCTTTTTTACCTGCATCTTTCTTTCCCGCATCTGGCTTCTTTCCCGTTAACGCTTGTTTCAATCGAGGCACATTGTTGTACAACGTTTCGAAATTACCTTGAGCGTTCAACTGAATTTGTCGACTGTTTTGAATGGTGTTCCCCAAGGTATCTTGAGTAAACGGCGCGCGATCCCATCTAAATGTACCTCCGTAACGTGCATCAGCGCTCATGAAATTTAACAATGGGAACTTATCCAATGGTAGTTTGTACGTAACCCCTACGTTGTGATTGTAGGTCGTTGTTTCTCCAAAATTTTGAATGTTGCTCCAAACAGAGTCCTTGTAAGACTCATACCAATCGACGTCATTCTTATTGATCACACCGCGTGGTTCGCCAACTAATGCAATGTTACTTGCGGTGAAATCTGTTTTCAGATTTTTGGTCAAATCGTATTTCATGGAATAGTTTCTTGTCCAATTCCAATTCTTTTGCGCCTGAGTTTGAATGAGCATATCGCTATACACACCTGTTAACTCCAGAGAGTTATTTCTGATTCTACTCGTTTCATAAGAGCGGTTCATTTCCGTTCTAAAGCTCATTTGCTTAATACCCGCATAGAAGTTGAATTCTTTCAACCACTTCAAATACTTAGATGTTTTGATTACCGGAATATTCGCAAGCGGCTTGAATTCTTTAGGCTTATTCGTAAAGCTGTAATCAAATGCACCTTGATATTGTTTTTGTAATCTCCAATCTGTGTTTATGTCGCGGAAATATGTTTCATTGTAGGCATAAGACACCGAGAAGTTATCAATTCCGTAAAACTTAGGTTTGTCTGTGCTTGCAGGTGCTGCTTGCGTTCCTGGCTTACCTTTATCATCAGCACTTGGCAGTCCTACACCCTTGTCTGGTGCGGCATCTTTTTTAGGCGCGAATTTCACATTTGTGAAATTGATACTTCTTCGCTTTGTATACGTTTGTGATTTCTGCTTTAACGGCTTATTCAAAGTTGGCAAATCGGTCATTTGAATATCTGGCTGAAGAGGACTGTATCGCGGTGTTTGAACATTCTCAGAAAAACCTAGATACATCGGCAACTGAACTCCCCAATCTTTCGGGAAGAATTTTCCGAGTTGAAGGGTACTGCTTGCATCCAACCCCATTTTCGTTTCTTGCTGACGTTGCTGCACGCGTTGCTCTATAGCGCCCCAACCAGGTGTACTGATATTTCCGGAAACCGCAATGTTACCGAAGTCGGCCAATTGAGCGTTAAGTCGAGCAATTGCTGCCGAACCTGACTTCTCATCGAATTCAGAAAGACGTAGTTCATTCACCCAGACTATTGCACATTTTCCTTTTCCATCATCGGCCACACCAAATGGATTTGTGTCTTTGTCGGGATTGCGTATACCAATCATCATGGTTGTGATGTTCGCAAGGTTCGGATTTCCTTTCACCGACAAATGAACATTGTTATTCAGAATAGTGTCAACGACAGATAAAACAGAGGTGGTTGAAGGTCGGTTGATTTTTAAGTTCTGTAGATCTGAAAGTTGAATATCGAAATTGTTGTCAGCTGGCCAAATTTCATCGTCGTTGTTCGTGTACCATGGCGTTGCACTCATGGGCACTTCGTACTCGTAGTAGTTCTGATCGAAATCTGAACCTAAGCGAATGAACACCGAAATATCATTGTCTTTTAATTCTGATTGAATACCTGCAGCTTCGGCGTGAGCGAACATGCGTAAGCGCTTGTACTGGCGCAAATCGTATTTCACGTTTCTGTATGTGGCACGCGCATCTCCATCTTTCAAATTACATACACTCAACTCTAAAGACTGCTCATTTAAATTTCGAAGATTGGCAGAGGCAACGTCTTGCTCACGAATAATTCCCGGAGGCACAGCATAAGGAACAGGTTCACGATTTCCGTTTTCTTCGATATTTACAGCAGCAATTGTGAACGAAGTTTCTGGATCATCATTGATTTCCTGTTCTTGATTTCCTGCTAAGTTGTAGTCGTACTTTCTCCACTCACCTCTTACCAATTCCAAGCGCGCAAAACGCAAAGTCACTGGTTCTTCCCATCCTTTCAAGAACATACGAATGTATCTGATTGAACGAAAATCTGGAATACTTCCCACACGCTTTTCAAATTCCTTAATTGGAATTTTAAATTGGTACCAACGAATTGGACGATCTTGTCCATTAGCAGTTGTTTTGGTAGTTACGAAAGTGTCTGTAATGTAATTCCTACCGAGATTTGCATCACCTAAATCCTGAGGGCGTAGACTCACCTTGTATTGAAAATAACTTTCAATGGTATTCAGTGTTATATCTTGGTTGATGTCCTCCGAGTTTGGAATTGTAGTAGCTGCAATTGGATAGCCGTCAGGTGTATTTGTATTGGAGTTTCCTTCGTACCTGTTGAAGTTCTTATAACGTTCCAATGTGTTCAAATCAGCAGCATCTGCCTGAGAGCTTCTAAAATAACTGAAGTTATCGGCTGAAGGATCTTGTTGGTATTTGGCATACGCGTCTGGCGTTAAAAACCCTTGCATTTGCAACAACCAGTTAGAGAAATAAGACTGTTCAGCTATTGAATTCAATCCGTCTAATCCGATATCTTGTTGCTCGTAATTACCCGAGGTGTAATCAAATGCATTAACCACGTTGAATGTGGTTGGCGAAGGATAATTTCCCCATGTACCTTGTTCGATTGGCAAATCGTTATTGGCCGATGGAAACCCATTTTCGAAACTCATGTGAGAATCGTTCATGATATCTTCCGACACGTTTCCAAGGTTGAAATAAAGGTCACCACCTTGAATATTTTCTGAGTCTTCATTGAATGGATCCATGACCCAAAACTGAATGAACTGCACGTTGGATGTTTCGAAATCTGTTGTTGTTAAGGCCCGCTGAATTCCGCCCCAACGCGAATCTGGATCTTTCAATGTTCCGTCTGCATTCAATCCAGCAGACCTACCCGAATAACCGTTCGGTAAATCGAAATTATACATTCCTCTTTCCTCTGGATAGTACGTTAAATCCAAACACGCAATATTCGGTGGTTGACCTTGGGGTAATTGTCTATTGGGGAAAACTTCAGACTCCAAGACTTCTCGCATACGATGATCACTTTGCATGTCAACCGTGATGTTTGGCGGGGTGTAAGAACTGTTTCTGTAGAACAAGGGGTCAATGATATACCAAGACAATTGCGCGCGATTCGCACCGTAAACCAAGCTGTCTTCGAAATCTCCCTCAGGAAAAAGAGACGATTGCAATTTCGGCGTAGATGCCATGAACCATTGGTTCAATGAACGCAAATCGATAACACTTTGGCTTCCTTCGAAATCGTCTACGTATGCATTTCCATCTTTCGAAATTGCACGTGAGTGACCTGGGAATATTTTCGCAGCTTCTAAATTAAAGGTTACAGTTGATTTCTCTTTTGTTTGAATTCCTGGAATGCGATCGATCCATTTCGTAATAATTGGGACTTCTTTTTGGAAGTTCATATCGAAACCAATCATGCCATTATTTACCGGGTCATCGCCTGCGTTTACTTTTTGTGTCAACGGACGCTCTCTGAGATTCATGAAAGTAGCGCCCATTGCAAGATTGTCTGAAAACTTGTAATCAAATCTACTACCCAGTAACGTTTTGTATTGTAGATTAAACATGGAGTTACTTTCAACGGAAACCTTTATCGGTTGTCCTGAACTCATGATACTTTCATTGAGGATAGTAACCTTCCCAAGATTGTAATTCACGGTAAAGTCGGTTCCTTCTGTAAGCCTCATTCCTCCTGCGGTTACAGTAACTGCCCCTTGCGGAATGTTCAATGCATTCAAAGAAATTTCAGAACCCGAAGCACTTTGGTATTCACCTTTGATTCGAAAACGATTCAGTTGTGGAAATCCGATTTGAGCGGCGGTTTTTGTTGAATCGTATAACGGTTGAAAAACAACCTGAGAAACAACTTGGGCGGCCTGGGGCGTGTTTCCCAAACCAGCATAAATCTGATCTGCAAGGTGCGATCCGAAAGGCTCAATCATTGGGAAAAACACCCTTCCTGAGGAAGCGTCTATCAAACCACCCGCAGTCGAAGCATTGGGCACAAAGTCAAAGAAGCCATCGCTTCCCGGCATCTGTTGCGCATCAATTCTATCGAGATTCATAACTTGCAACAACAGCTTTCCGCTTAACGGTTCACGAGGAATGTAATTCATATTTACCCCTGTTGCAGGGTTGTTGTACCAAACCTCTAAGCTGAATTTTTCTGGAGAAATACCGAAAGATTCGAGATTGTAGACGTTCTTCATCATGTTATCCCATAGCGGAGAAGGGTCACCATTGGTAAGTTTCACCAAGGTAATTGAAGATTTGAGCATCTTCAACATCAACGCCTGTGGCGCCGCAATTCCATCCTGTGAAAGAGTACCTACTTGGTAGGTTTGTCCGTTCAATGTGTATTCATAAGAAACAGCCAATACCTCGGCATTGTTGAGAGATTGTTTCAAAGAGATGAATCCTAGACGAGCATTGTAGGTGTACTCCGAAGGAGTTAATTTTCTTGCATTACCCACGCGCTCGTAATGAATACCTTGTCGCATGCCATACCCCAAAGCTTGTATAGCAGCATTGGCATTTGAAAAATCTAATATGTTTTGGTTGTTAGAAACGACGTTGAAGAGATTGTTGTTTTCGTTGTCCGGGTTTTGTAATTGTCCTGGGCTTATTAGGGAAGAGTTGTTGTAGTCAGTAGCCATATACTGAGCGTTTTCACCCAAATCTGTGAAGGCCATGATATTCCGAACATCTTGCGTATTCGCCTGCTGATTCACCACCCAAACTTCTATACGCGTAATGTTTGCTCCACTGTTTACAACCGGCAATGCAGCAAGGGCATTATCGTAGTTGTCTCTGAAATATCCTGAAAGGAAATAGTGTCGGTTTGCTTCGTAGTTATCTGCAGCAATATCGAAGCGAGTTGTTTGAGCTCCGCCTTGAACTGTGATTTCTTTGCGTTCACCTTTTTGCTGAGTAAGAATTGTCGTGTTCTTCAACTTCCCCCATTGGGTTTCCACTTTCGCACCAAACAATCCTAAACTTCCAGGCATCAGCGATCCTGTTAATGGAAGTGCCACAGTACCCAATTCAATTTTTCGCATGACTTGATCTTCATCACCGGTGTATTCCACCTTCATGTTGTTCTCAAATTCAAAAGTGCTTTCCGTATTGTAGTTCACCTTCAACTTCATTTTGGTACCGATGTTACCAATGACGTTCATTTGAATTTTCTGATCGAAGTTAAAATTTGTGTTTTTACGTTGCCGTTCTGGAATACGCGGATTTTCGGTGCGTTGAGAGTTTAAACCGAATGTTAATTCGGCAGAACCTTGTGGACGAATTTCAATCTCATTCGAGCCGAAAATATGTTCAAAGTTATCGCCACCTATTTTAATAACCGGAGCAAATTCTTTGTTCGCAGCAGACTTGTCGTCTTTGATTTTATTCCAATATTTGGAAACATTTTTATCTAACTGGAAATCTAAAAAGTCTTCCATGTCCATTGTTGAAGTCCGACGGAAATCGAATTTATCGCCTACTTTTTGAATGACTTCATACCGTCCGGTTTCCGGATTGTATTCTACTGAATAATGTATATTGTCTGGAAGTGGGATCTCTATTCCATTGCCACCTTCGCTAGGAGCTGGTGTATCGTTATTGGGCCAAATAGGTGTAATTGTATCTGGAGCAAAAACGAAATTGTGATTTGATTTTGCAATCACGCTTGTTTGCACAGATGTACTTGCCCAGGCCAACCAACCCGAAACACAAAGGGCCATTATGAAAATGGCTCTTGATAGGAGGCGGAGGACTACTTCTTTCACAATACTATATCTGTTTCAATACTTGTTTAATAAGTTCTTCCAATGGTAATTCACCATTGGTTAGGAGAATCTTATCCAACATTTTCTCGGTTTTGGTTTTGTCTAGGCCCAGTTGGGACAGTGCCACTAACGCATCTTGTCGAACGGTATTGTGCACACCCCCAATTTTTTCTGCAATAGCGCCATCAATCTTTCCAACTTTGTTGTGCAAGTCAACCAAAATGCGCTCAGCCGTTTTTTCACCTATTCCTTTAATTCTTTTTAGAGAAGGAAGATCTTTACTGGCAATAACCTGAATTAGTTCATTCACATTTAAACTTGAAAGAACCATTCGCGCTGTGTTCGGACCAACACCACTTACGCTCACCAGTTTCTTGAACAATTCCTTTTCCTGATCGGAATAGAAACCGTAAAGCACCAGAGAGAAGTCGTTTCCATTTACATGCAAATGGGTGTAAAGCATGACATCTCCGTTGTTCGGCAAAGCCGAATATGTAGCTAAACTTATATTCAAGAAATAGCCTACACCGTTGCAATCAATAACCGCATGCACCGGTGATTTCTCTTTGAGTTGTCCTGTTAGTGAGTAGAGCATATTATCTGTTTAGGGTTCCTTTGGCTTGAGCATCGACAACAGCTACGCGAACCATGTTCACGATTTCTCGCACCGAGCAACCCATTTGCAAGATATGATAACTCCTTTTCATGCCCAATAAAATGGGGCCTATAACTTCCATTCCAGCAACTTCTTGAAGAATTTTGTAACTAATATTTCCTGAAGAAAGGTTAGGGAATATTAATGTGTTCACTTTAGAATCGGCCAATTTCGAAAATGGGAAATTCTCTTTTCTCATTTCCGGATTCAATGCGAAGTTTGCTTGAATCTCTCCATCTACAATCAAATGCGGATGGTTACTGTGCAGAATTGAAACGGCCTTCGCCACTTTCTCTGGATCAGAACCGTGCGAGGAACCGAAATTCGAATAGCTGAGCATGGCCATGCGTGGTGCGATTTTCATTTTTGAAACGGCATCAGCTACTAACAAAGTTATGTCTACTAACTGCTCTGCAGTTGGGTCGCGGTTCACCGTTGTATCTGCGAAGAACATGGGTCCTTTCGGGGTTTGAACAATATACATTCCGCATACTGTTTTAACATCCTTCGCTGTTCCAATGGTCTCTAATCCCGGACGTATTACTTTGGCGTAATTGCGCGTCATTCCTGAAATCATGGCATCAGCAACGCCCGTTTCCACCATCATTGCACCAAAATAGTTGCGTTCACGCATGATGCGTGAAGCCTCTGTTTTGGTTATACCCTTGCGCATTCTTTTCTGATAAAAGAACTCGCCATATTTCTCGCGTTCCGCTCTGTGTGAATCTAGGCGAGGATCAATAATCTCTACATCCGCTAAATCTAAATCGAACTCACGAATAAGTTCGCGAATTTTTTCTTCTTGACCTAATAAAATTGGAATTGCAATACCGTCGTCCTTGGCTTGCTCCGCGGCTTTCAAGATTTTTGGATTATCTCCTTCAGCAAAAACAACACGTTTCTTGTCTTTTCTTGCGCGCTCTGAAATACCTCTTGTAAGCGCATTGTCGCGACCCATTCTACCTAGCAATTCGCTCGCGTAGGCATCCCAATCGGTGATTGGATTTTTCGCAACACCGCTTTCAATAGCAGCTTTTGCAACAGCTGTGGAAACGGCTACTAACAAACGTGGGTCGTTTGGTTTCGGAATGATATAATCTTTTCCGAATGAAAGGCTTGTGATATGATAGGCTTCCATTACCTCTTCAGGAACGGTTGCTTTCGCCAATTCAGCTAATGCTTTAACAGCAGCCAACTTCATGGCATCGTTAATCTTTGTTGCGCGAACGTCTAAAGCTCCTCTGAATATGAATGGGAAACCGAGAACGTTGTTTACTTGGTTAGGATGATCACTTCTACCTGTAGCCATGATTACATCGGGACGTGCAGCCATAGCTTCTTCAAAAGGAATTTCAGGATCTGGATTTGCAAGTGCAAAAACAACCGGATTGCTAGCCATGGACTGGACCATTTCCGGCGTTACAATATTTCCCTGAGAAAGACCTAGGAACACATCGGCGTTTACCAATGCTTCAGCAAGTGATTTTTCATTCGAATCAACAGCGAATCTTTTCTTTCTGTGATCGATATCTTCTCTTGAGTTATTGATGAGTCCTTTCGAGTCGAACATACGAATATTCGCGGGGTTCAAACCAAGACCAATCATGGTATTCAGACAACTTAACGCTGCTGCGCCGGCACCGCTCACCACTATTTTTATATCGCCAATATTTTTTCCTGCTATTTCCAACGCATTCAACAAAGCAGCACTAGATATAATCGCTGTGCCGTGCTGATCATCATGCATGATTGGAATATCAAGAGCTTCTTTCAATCGTTCTTCGATTTCGAAGGCTTCTGGCGCTTTAATATCTTCTAAATTAATACCACCGAAAGTTGGGCTAATGTTGATGACCGTATTCACGAAATCATCGACTTCTGTAGCCTTCATTTCAATGTCAATGGAATCGATGTCTGCAAATATTTTGAAGAGCATTCCTTTTCCTTCCATAACGGGCTTGCTGGCTTCTGGGCCTAAGTTTCCAAGACCAAGAATTGCAGTTCCGTTTGAGATAACTGCTACTAAATTTCCTTTTCCCGTGTACTTATATACATCGTCTATATTTTCTGCAATAGCCTTTACAGGTTCTGCAACACCCGGTGAATAAGCAAGTGCCAAATCGCGCTGGGTGCTATACGGTTTCGTTGGAACGATCTCTAGCTTTCCCTTCCTTCCTAACTCGTGGTAATCGAGTGCTTCTTTCCTCTTAATTTGCTTCATGTTCTTTCTTTGGGTTCGCAAAAATAAAACAACCTCGAATATCGAGGTTGTTCATTTACATTTCTTAATGAATTATTCAACTACAACACGAATAGTCTCGCGTCCTTTGGATGTTGATAATGTGAACTGATAAACTCCAGCAGCGTAATCTTGTGCATTTAACAAAATACTTCCAGAATTTCCTTTTACAGTAACTTGCTTAACTAGTTTACCTTGAAGATTTGTGATGACTAATTGTCCTTCTTTCTCTCCTGACGGTAGTTTGTAATTCATGAAACTTAAACCTTTCAAAGGGTTACTTCCAACAAGTTCAAGTTTTGAAACTGCATCTTCGTCTACACTCATAGGACAAGTGGACTCGTAGCAAAAACTAACAGTTTGACAAGCCTGATCAGTAGGATTGGCTGTATTGAAGAAACAATACTTAATAAGAGTTTCTCCGGGATTACCAAGTGGCTTGTAATGTGCGTAAAACGTATGATTGGTATCACTTGCTAAAATAGTCTGCGCTAAGAGCGAAACGTTTGTTGTTTCACCGTAGCAAACGCCCCAGCAGAAATAATTCGACGAACCAGGAATTTCTGAAATTACGCTTCGACTGCATTTAACAGAAACAGAAACGTCTGAAATATTCGTTACAGGCCATTCAGCAACCATTTCGCCTGCTCCGGTTAGGGTGGCAGCCGTTGCATTAACTTGAACTACTGGATTTACAAGTTCAATTGATTGCGCTGACACACCAAGGAAAGAAAGCGCCAATCCAAAAAAGAGAATATTTTTTTTCATTTTCCAAAGATATAAAAAGTAATTGGCCGAAATATTTCTTTATATTCGTTGCCCTAAAGTAAACCTATTAATAATTTATCAAATGAAAAAAGCTCTACTATTGATGGTTGTTGCCGTGATGTCGTCAACAATGTCTTTCGCTCAGTTGCCAGCAGGATCGTTTGGTCAAGATTTCACAATCACTGACCAATTCGGTGTTTCTCACAACTTGTACAACTATTTAGATCAAGGATACACTGTATACCTTGACGTATCTGCAACATGGTGCGGACCATGTTGGAACTTCCACTTGTCTGGTGCATTGGATGAATTGTATGCTAATCACGGTCCTGCTGGTGCTCCAGGAGTATCTGCAAACACTTCTGATGACGTAATGGTTATTTGGATCGACGGTGACGGTACTACTACTGACGCTGACATGGCTGGTACTGGTGGTTCAACTCAAGGTAACTGGTTAAACCCAACAGGAACTGCTATTGAGTTTCCTTTGGCAAACCCAGCAACTTCATTAGCAAATTCTATCAACGATGATTATGCTATTGCTTATTACCCAACCATCTACCGTATTTGTCCTAACCGTATCGTAACTGAAGTTGGTCAATTAGATGCTGCTGGTTTGTATGCTACTCTTCAAGAGTGTCCTCCTCCAGCTTCTCAATCAAATGACCCTTCTATGTTAAGCTACGATGGTGACTTAGCTACTTGTGGAAACGTTGACGTTGCTGTAACTATTCAAAACAACGGTACTTCAGCATTAACTGCTTGCACAATCACTGTTACAGGCGGTACTGCTCCATTGACTTACAACTGGACTGGTAACCTTGCTACTTATGCTGTTGCTACAGTTAACGTTGGTTCAGTTGCTATCACTGGTGCTACTAACTTGAACGTTTCTATCACTTCTGCTGATGACAACACAGCTAACAACGGAACTACTGCTGCTATCGCTTTCGCTGATAACGGTACAACTCACATCAAACTTGACATCTTATTCGACCGTTACCCAGAAGAGTCTTCTTGGGTTATCACCGACGATGCTGGTAACACTGTAGCTTCTGCTGATTACAGCGCTGCTCCAATTCCTGCTGACAACTCAACTAAGATTGTTGACGTTTACCTTCCATCAACTGGATGTTACACTTTCGCAGCTACTGATGCTTATGGTGATGGTTTCTACGACATGCAATGGGGTGCTGCTTCAAACGGTCACTTCTACGTAACTTCGGTTAACGATGCTGGTGCTACTTTCTCTACATTGTGGAACTATGATGGATCTTACAACTTCTCTGAAGCTGCTGCTCCTTCTAACGTAAACACTGTAGTTGGTATCGAAGAAGTAAGTCTTACTGCTGGTGTTAATGTTTACCCTAACCCTGCAAACGATTTCATCAATGTTGCTTACGGTTTGACTAACAACAGTGTTGTTACTGTAGACGTTATCAACGTTGTTGGTGAGCGTGTAATGACTGAGTATATCGGTAGCCAAGCTGCTGGAAACTACACTTCACGTTTAAATGTTTCTAACCTTTCTGCTGGTGTTTACATGTTGAATGTAACAATCAACGGAACGGCTAACACTGTTCGTGTTACTGTAAAATAATCTTGATTTTTTTCAAGGAAGAAGAGCCGACGATGCGTCGGCTCTTTTTTTTGGTACAGTCATTGGCTAAAGTTTTTTACTTTTAAAAAAAATATTCTATGCGCCTCTCTATTTCACTTTTCTTCTTGGCCTTATCACTTGGATTAACGGCTCAAGAAAAACTTCCTAGCATCTCTTTAAAGGATCTAAACGGAAAAACAATTAATACAGCCAATCTTGCTCAAGACGGAAAACCCACACTCATCTGTTTCTGGGCTACTTGGTGCAGTCCTTGCAAAAAAGAATTGAATAATTATTTGGAATTATATGATGAGTGGCAAGCAGAAACAGGCGTGAAAATCATTGCCGTTTCTATCGATGACCAACGCTCAGTTATGCGCGTAGCGCCTTATGTGAGCAGTGTCATGTGGCCTTATGAAATTTTGTTAGACAGCAACAAACAATTCGCTCAAGCCATGGGTGTGAACAATGTTCCACATACTTTTTTAGTAGATGGAACGGGTAAAATCGTTTGGCAGCATAACAACTATGCGGAAGGAGATGAAGAAGAAGTTCATGAAGAACTACTGAAACTGAAAAAGTAATTTCAATCAACACAACTTATAAGCCCGAAAGGGCTTTTTTTATTTCCGATTGCGCCGTATTTTCGACGCTCAATGAATAGAATGAAAAAGTTACTTGTATTCTCTGCTTTACTTGCTTTCGCCTTTGGTGTTCAAGCGCAAGGCGACCCGAAAAAACCTGGCCAATTGCACGGGAATTTCCAATTCCTCTCGCAGCAGTATAGCGAAGACAGCCTTATTGGAGCGACCGTTCCTCCTGCAACCACTGCGATTAATGGTTTTGGAAATTTGATGTACACGCAAGGCGGATTTAGTGCAGGCATGCGCTTCGAAACATACAACAACGCCATTCAAGGTTTCAGTGCGCAAAACAGGTACAAGGGAACAGGCATTGGAAATAGATTCGTTCAATACCAAGACAGCATTTTTAATGTTACCATTGGAAATTTTTATGAGCAATTTGGAAATGGTCTTACACTTCGCACCTATTGGGAACCAAATCTTGGTATTGACAATGCATTAGACGGAGCGCGATTAATCATTACTCCGAAAAAAGGAATTACTCTGAAAGGTATTTACGGTCGCCAGCGTCTCGATTTCGACAGTCGTTCAACCAATGCTGACGGTATTATTCGTGGAAGCGACGCCGAATTCAATTTAAATTCGATTTTTAAATCGCTCGCAGAAAAACCAACACAAGTAACTCTAGGCACGAGCTTCGTGAGTCGCTATCAAAACGGAGAAACTCGTTTTCAAGATTCACTAATTTTCTTAACACCCAATAATGTTTCAAGTTCTGCAGTGCGCCTTCAAGTGAATAGAAAAGCAGTAGCCGTTTCGGCTGAGTACGCTCAAAAAATCAACGACCCTAGCGCCGACAACGCCTATTTGTATAGAAAAGGAAAAGCGTTCTTTTTGAATGCCTCATACAGCGGCAGCGGCTTCGGAGTGAACACAGCAGTGAAATACATAGACAACATGAGTTTTCGCGCAGACCGCAATTTGAAACTTTTCGATGTTCCTACCAACTTTCTACCTGCGATCACAAAACAACATACACACAACCTAGCGGCTACTTTGTACCCTTATGCAACACCTTTAACGGGTGAAGTAAGTTTCATGGGTGAAGTGTTTTACACCTTTAAGAAGGGAACCAAACTTGGCGGAAAATATGGCACTCAGCTCTCTGTGAACTTCGCTGCTGCGAATGGTCTGGACACAACAAGATTAACTGGAATTGAAGCATACACGGAAGGATATCAAATCAATTCCGTGAAATTCGGCCCAACGAAATACGTGAGAGATTTCAATTTGGAAGTAAAGAAAAAATTAAGCAAAAAATTCTCCACGGCTTTCACATACTATTATTTCGAATTCAACACCTTGGTTACTCCTGTTACCAATGATTTCAAAGGAATAGTATATGCGAATATTGAAGTTCTTGAAATGAATTACAAATTCACTCCGAAAGACAATCTGCATTTGGAATTGCAAGGGCTTCAAACAGACCAAGACAAAGGAGATTGGGCAACAGTAGTCGCTGAGTTCTCTCATTCTCCTCATTGGAGCATTGGTTTAATTGATCAATACAATTACGGAAACTCTGTTGAAGAAAAACGCGTTCACTATTTGTTTGGAACAGTTGGCTATATCAACGGTTCTCAGCGTTTAACGCTCGGGTACGGAAAAAGAAGAGAAGGGGTATTTTGTATTGGCGGTGTGTGCCGTGCAGTACCCGCTACGAATGGATTTGAATTAATGTACACAGCAAGTTTTTAATATGAAAAAGACTTCAATTTACCTTTTGGCTTTTGCCCTTTTATTCGGAGCATGTGACCGTCTTGAAAATCCGGTTACCGTTGCTAAAAATAAATACCGCGAAGATTTATATGGAACAGCTCCCACGTTTTCGTCAGTAACCGAAGCAAATCGCAACGTGTTATTTGAAGAATACACAGGGCACCTGTGCGGATTTTGCCCACCGTCTACCGCACTTGCTTTGGCCTTAGACGCGCAACTCGGTGAGCGTATGGTTACTGTTGCT
The DNA here is from genome assembly GCA_044371535.1 of Flavobacteriales bacterium. Taxonomy (GTDB): domain Bacteria; phylum Bacteroidota; class Bacteroidia; order Flavobacteriales_D; family Sanyastnellaceae; genus CAIZGX01. The sequence goes on from JBILTL010000003.1 coordinate 46,651, forward strand.
ATTCACGCAGGTTCACTTGCCTCCACAGGAGGAACATTGTTCCAAACAGATTACACTACTCCCGCAGGAAATTTGTACTGGGCCCAGTTAAATGGGGGGTTCAATCCTACTGCGAGAATTGATCGCATAGGGGGATTAAGCAGTTACGAGTACCTCGACCCAGCTAATCCGAGCAGTTGGCAAAACATTGTAACAAACCGTATGAATGTTTCTACGCCGGTTGCTTTGCAAGCCAATTGCGAATATGTTGCTGCGGATAACGTAATTAACATTCACATGAACTCACAGTTTATTGAAAATTACTCGGGCAATGTAAACCTAGTGGTTCTATTGGTTGAAAATCATATTATCAGCGCTCAAGAAGATTACACTCAAACGCCCTCTGAAATTGAAGAGTATGAGCACGAACATGTTCTACGCACCAATGTGTCTGAGCCTATGGGTAATCTTGTAATAAACAACCCTGCAACCGGATACGCTAGCACCACTAGTTACACCATACCTCTTCAGGCGAACTGGGTTCCAACAAATATGACCGTTGTCGGATATTTGATCGATTCAAACACCAACGAAGTTCTGAATGCTGTTGAATATGACATTAACTAGATTTCTTTTTCTAGCCTTTTTATTGCTTTCAATGACGAGCAGTGCCCAACAGGCCTTCAAAGCCGGGGTGTCGTTCGGTATGACTACTTCTCAAATCAGCGGCGATGGTCTAGGAGGTTGGGATAAGTTCGGAATTACTGGAGGTGCATTTGTTAGTGCACCACTTTCTTCGAAGAATGGATTTCGGATTGGAATTAACTACGCAGATAAGGGATCACGCACGAAGCGCGACACACTGAATTTTAACACTTTTGCGTACCGTTTAAGATATGTTGAAATACCCGTGCAATATTCTTTTCAAAATGGACCATTTACATTTCTTTCGGGATTGTATTACGGGCGTTTGATTAGACAAGACATTCTCGCTAATTCATTAACTTATGAAGTGATTCCTGCTTTCCGAAACTTCGATGTCGGTTTAGCCCTTGGTGCTACACTTCAAATGGGTGATCATTTTTTTATTGAAGGGAAGTTCTCTACGAGTATCATTCCCACTAGACCTTCTCCCAATTTCGCAAATCCAAATTCATATTACGAAAAAGGAAATTACAATCAAGTCCTTTATTTCCTCATTGGAAGGAACTTCTAAATGCAATGAAGGTTAGCCTAATCACTGTAAGTTACAATAGTGCAAAGACCATTGCTGATACGTTAGTATCCGTTCAGGCTCAGACATACAAAGACATCGAATACATTGTTGTGGATGGAAATTCCAACGATGGGACGATAGAAATTGTGAAGCAATTTCTAGATTCTACGAAAGATGCTTCGCAAGATTCAGAGAAAGATGTTGCACAAGATGCTTCGCAAGATTCGGAGAAAGATGTTGCACAAGATGCTTCGCAAGGTTCGAAGAACCTTCCGCAGGACCTTTTGAAAGTTGTTACTCAAGGGGTGGTAACAAAGTTTTTGTGCGAACGAGACAAAGGAATTTACGATGCCATGAACAAAGGTCTAGCACTTGCTACCGGAGATATTATTGGTGTTTTAAATAGCGATGACTTTTACTGTGCAGAGGATGTAATTGAACAGGTGGTTCTTGCCTTTCAAAAAAATGATACAGATTGCCTGTATGGTGATTTGAATTATGTAGATGCGATTGATGTAACTAAAATTGTTCGGAAGTGGAGAAGTGGTGCCTACCGAAAAGAAAATTTTCTAAAAGGATGGATGCCTCCTCACCCAACTTTTTTCGTTCGGAAAAAGTGCTACGACCAATTTGGAAAATTCGACACGCAATTCAAAAGCGCAGCAGACTACGAACTCATGCTACGCTTCCTCTATAAAGAATCTTGCAGCGCTGTTCATCTTCCTAAAGTTATGATTCATATGCGCGCCGGTGGGGTTAGCAATGTTAGTCTTAAGAATCGCATTCGCGCCAACAGAGAAGATCGTTTAGCTTGGAAAATAAATGGCCTAAAACCAAAGTGGTTCACGCTATTGCGCAAACCACTTTCGAAATTGATTCAATATTTTTGAGATTAGAACTTCGCTCTTGATCTTCTAACTCCTGGTTTCCCTTTCATGTAGCTGTACTTCGATTTGTAGAAGCTAGATCTTCCACGTACAACACGAGTAACTGTTAGCTGTGTTGTTAAATAGCTGTCGTTGTGCGTTGCATCTCCACGAGGTGATTGATAAGTTGCACCTGGAGGAGCAATTTGGAAATTTTCAATCGACAAATCAGCTGCAGTATACTCTGGGTTATCAGCAACCAATCCGTCTAACAAAGCTTGATACGTTTGATTGTTTACAAACTCATAAGCTCTTGAATCGTCTGAATTCGGTGTTGTGTATACAGTAGAAATGTCATCTAAGTAATCGGTAAATACCGTTCTCCAACTCAAATCCCACTGCACTCTCCACTTTTTGTTGTAGGTGAAATAAGCACCAATACCCGCAGGAATAGCTAAACCGTATTTAGCGTATGATTCCTTTTGACCTTCTGTCTTCCAATCACGCAACTCAAACCACTCACCACCGTATTGAACTTCTCCGTTGTTGTAAATCTGTCCTTTTGGATTTGATGAATAACCTGCAAGACCTGCGAACAAAAACACTTTGAAGTCAGGGTTGTAATATCCTTTGTTTCCAACATCATTGTCGTACCAGATCGTTACTTCAGCACGACCGCCCAATTCCAATAAATCGTTTCTGAAGTTCGCGTTTCTCGCGCGACGTGGTGCATAAATCGTATATGCATCTCTATCAGTTATGCGAATCCAATCAAAATTTGCAGAAAATGCCAACCTCTTGTTGACTTTATATCTTGCATACGCTCCAGCTGACATGCGTGTAGAGTTCAAATGCATGTCTACAACGAAATCTCTACGAGGAAGATATTTTCCTCCGATGTCTCCAAGGTAGTTCGATGCTCCAACTTTCAAACCGTAATCCCAACGGTATTGAGCCGTTGATTCGTTTGAAGCAAGCATTAAAATCAAGCAAAAAAGAAATACTATTTTTTTCATTTTGGGTAAAGTCGTTCGCTAAGATAATCAACAATTTCTGACACTCAATTGTTTTTCGCATTTTTGGAGAAAATTTTAACATGAATTCAGTTAGCAAACTTTTTGGAATTAAGTATCCAATTATTCAAGGTGGGATGATCTGGTGCACAGGAGCAAATTTGGTTTCGAGTGTTTCCAATGCAGGCGGATTAGGCTTGCTCGGCGCGGGTTCAATGTATCCCGATCAGCTGGAAGATGAAATTAAAAAATGCCAAGCATTGACTGAAAAACCCTTTGGAGTGAACTTGCCCCTGCTTTATCCGAATATTGAGGAACACATTGCCCTGATTGAAAAATACCGCGTTCCGATAGTTTTCACTTCGGCGGGTAGTCCAAAAAAATATACCGAACGATTAAAGTCTTCCGGAATTAAAGTTGCTCATGTTGTAAGCAGCAGTGCCTTCGCACTAAAGTCGCAGGAGGCAGGCGTAGACGCTGTTGTGGCTGAGGGTTTCGAGGCGGGCGGACACAACGGAAGAGAGGAGACTACGACATTATGCCTCATTCCAAATGTGGTTGAATCTGTTACAATTCCCGTTATTGCCGCGGGAGGAATTTCTTGTGGCAAAAGCATGCTTGCCGCTATGTCACTTGGCGCGCAGGGCGTGCAGATGGGTTCTCGTTTTGTTATGACCACTGAATCTGCGGCACATGAGAATTTCAAAAACGCAATATTACAAGCCAAGGAAGGTGATACGAAGCTAACGCTTCATGAAATAACACCTGTGCGTTTGCTGAACAGCCCATTTTACAAATCAGTACTTAATGCATACGAATCGGGCGCTAGCATTGACGAATTGAAGAATTTATTAGGGAGAGGACGTGCCAAAAAAGGCATGTCATTGGGTGACCTTGAAGAAGGCGAATTGGAGATAGGTCAAGTAAGTGCTCGAATAAAAGAAATTGTTTCTGCGAAAGAGGTAATTGACCAAACCATTTCAGAATTCCAAGAGGCTCAAAAAAATATGGGCAATATTTCGTTTTAATTCCGTTTTAAGATGGCCATGAAAGCAACCAAAGGCCTATTTTTGCACTCTGCTAAGAAATGAATAAGCGATTAATACTCTGTCTCGTGATCTTCGGATTGTTTTTTACTCGTTCGAGTAATGGCCAATCTATTGCGAGCATTACTTGTCTGGAAGTTCAGGGGACTAGCGTTTCAATTTCTTGGAGCACCTCACCAAACCCCATCACATTTGTTGCGAATCATATTTTTGCAACAGACATTTCAGGAGGAATTTCAGAAATTGCTCAGACCACGAATTTATCTGGAACCTACGTTTATTCGAACGTTAACGCGAGCACAACTTCAGTATGCGTTTACATTTCAACTGAGGACAATGTTGGCGGCACACCAAACTTCACCACTTCTGAAACTTTTTGCAGCACTTTGTTGACGGCAACTGCTTCGGCTTCCCCTCCTGGATTCGTAAATTTACAATGGAACTCACCCACTAGCAATGCCGCATGGCTTACTACCGTTGGTGCTCAGGTGTGGTTGGAATACCCCGCTGGTGTGTGGAGTAGCGTAGCCAATTTACCTGGATCAAGCACCTTTTACAATCATGAGGTAACCACTTGTGGAGATGAATTGAATTTCCAAATTCGATACAGCGGTTTGCCGAATTGTGATTTTGCAAGCAATATCGCAGGAGACTTTTTCTATGATCAGACAGCACCATCTATCCCTTCTTTTACGCGCGTTACGGTAAACTCTATCACTAATCAAGCGACAATGGATTGGAATCCAGTCCCTGTTGGAGACACAAATGGTTATTTAATTTATGCCTGTAACGGAACTACAGTAACTCTGTTAGATACCGCTTTTGTGGGGCTAAACTCTAGCGTCTTTAGCGATATGCTCTCGACTCCGAATGCGGGTCCGGAATGTTATCTCATTGCAGCCATAGATTCTTGCTACAGTGGCACTCCCCCGAGCCCAAATACCAGTCCAACAGGCTCGACCTGCAATTGCACGATTTATCTCAGTCCAACTACATACACGCAGTGCGAGAATTCCCTCAATTTCTCTTGGACACCATACACAGGTTGGGATAATGGTGTTGATTATTATGTTCTCATGCAGAACGGTGGTCCCGATGGTATGGGTTTCACACCGCTAGACACGGTAGATGGTTCAATACTTCAATTGAATTATGAATTTTCTTCGATAACTCCCGGAAATAACTACTATTCAATTGTAGCCTATCGAAACGGCGGTAATGCAGGCTATTGGTCAATTTCAAACGTTCAAACAGTTAACGTCATTTACCCAACTCCTCCGAGCTTCAATTACATCACATCTGTAAGTGTGAACAGCGCGAAGAATATTGAAATTACGGTTCGTTCAGAAGCGACTCCAGTACCTCACAAATATATACTTCAAAGAAAAAATCTGTATGCCCCTTATGAATGGCAATACCATCAAGACATCACCCAATCTGCCACAAATATTGTTTTCACCGATACAGATGTGAATTCAGATGATATCATTTATGACTATCGCGTAATTGTGCAGAATCCTTGTGGTTACTACGTAGACACGACCAACGTAGGGAAGAACATTCGTCTAAGAGGGGCCAACAATTCAGAGTTGCTCATAAACAGTTTGAACTGGTCGAAATACGAGGACTGGGAGAATGGTGTTCAAGAATACGAAGTCCTTCGATCAGTAGACGGTGCAGCGGAAACACAAGCCTCGACAGGCCCTTCGAACTTTTTGGCTTTCCAAGACGATCTCGAACCCTTTCTTTCTTCTAAGGGACAATTTTGCTATCGCATTCAAGCATATTCAGAACCCATTAGCTATTTCCCGAATGAAACGTTTTCGTCGTATAGCAACAAAAAATGTTTGGTTCAGGAACCGCTTATTTGGATTCCGAATGCAATGATGATTCATGGGAACAATGATTTGTTCTTTCCTGTCATTTCTTTTGCCGATACCAACCAATACACGATGAACATTTTCAGCCGCTGGGGTGACTATGTGTTTGAAACAAATAAACTATCAGATAAGTGGGATGGACGAATGAACGGTGGTGATTTCGTTCATGAAAACGCCTATGTCTATTACATCACCGTGAAAAACGGAATTGGCGTTTTGTACGAGCGAAGAGGAACAATAACAGTGCTTAAAGACTAGTCTTTATCCAATGAATTGCATTGTTCTAGACCAAGGAAACACCTCTGTGAAGTGGGGTCTTTTCGTTAACGATGCAATAGTTGAGTGGGGAAGAATTCTTGACAGCAATCTTCAGGAAGAACTGAATCAATTATTCGCAAAGCACAGCCTTCCTTTTTTCTACTCTTCTGTTCGAAGTGAGGCCGAGCAAACCAATTTTTTAAATCGATTTTCATTTTGCAGAATTATTCCTTCTGAAAATTTTCCAGCCTACCATTACACCTCAGGCGAGGCTGGAAAAGACAGATTGGCCAATGTTGCCGGTGCTTCTAGATTAGCTCAGGGTGCTACAAGCCTTATCATAGATTTCGGCACGTGCATTACCTATTCGATTGCCAAGGATAATGTACTTCACTCAGGAGTCATTTCCCTGGGAGCGCAGTCTCGGTTGAGAGCCATGCATGAATTCACAGGAAAACTTCCTTCATTAAATTTCTCTGACACTACTGCTGTTTTTGACAACTCAACGAATGGCGCAATGTTGAGCAGTGTTAATTTTGGAATACTCTGTGAATTGAAAGGCTACATTGAAGCTGCTGCGAGTCAATTCCCAGCTATTCAACTCGTATTTACTGGATCTGATTCGGTTCATTTTGCTAAACAGCTTAATTACCGCATCTTTGTAGAATTGAATTTAACATTAATTGGACTGTATGCCATCTCTTGTGCGAATGAATCTTAAATATATTTTTCTTGTTTTGATTTCAGCAATGTGTTCGCACATGCAGGCACAAATCCCTGTTAATTCTCCTTATTCAAGATTTGGTATTGGCTTAACAGAAGTTGGATTTAATCCGCGCTATTCTGCTATGGGAAATGCATCAATCGCACTTCCTGATTTTTCTGGAGTGAATCTTTCCAATCCGGCTTCTTTCGCCTTGTTCTCTGAAACAACTTTTCAAGGAAGTGTTTTCGCAAAGAGCTCTCAGCTTCTTTCATCATCTGCCGAAACTAACTACTTAGGCGGACAAGTTGGCGAAATTGCCTTTGGGTTTAAACGCGCTGGAAGTAAATGGGGATTTGCCATGGGCATTACGCCCGAAAGCATTGTTGGCTATCAATTTTCAAATACTTCAGCAATCAATGATAGCTTAAGCGCAAAATACAGTTACACCGGTGAAGGCGGCGTGAACAAAGTTCAGCTTGGATTGGCTAGAACATTCATTCTTTACTCGGATAGCACACATGCAAGAACGCACAGTTTATCGATAGGAAGTAACTTGAACTTTCGATTTGGATCAATCTTACAAGTCGACCGAATTGTCTTTGACAACACTTCAGTTTACAACAGCAAGTTCACCAACAGAAAGACTTTTTCAGATGCGAACTTTACATTCGGTGCTCATTACTCGTTTCCAATTCATCAAAGAAAATCAGCGGGAAAAGTTACCCGTTCAACTTGGTTTCATTTGGGCGGAACGTATGAACTGGAAAACAGCGTGAATCCAAAAATTCAAGACATTCGTCAGTCTACCCGAACTGTATCCGGAGTAGAGTTAGCCGTTCTTACAGTGATAGACACGACTTACTCGAACCTATCGTTTACCCTTCCTCAAAAAATTCAATTTGGTGCTACTGTATCACATGAGTTCAAAAAATCAGGCATACTTTCCTTGAGTGCCTCTTATCGCCAACAAGATTGGAAGTCCATTGAAAATCTGAATTCCCTAATTCAAGTATCGAATCAAAGTTTCCATAACTCAACCAGCTTTGGACTTGGCTTAGAATATATTCCGAACGCCAACGGCGGTGAAGACAATTACTTCGGAGCTTGCACGTATCGCTTAGGTATGAAGTCTTCTGAAACTTATGTTGGATTGAATGGAAACAACATTATTCAAGAAGCATTTACTTGTGGATTGCAAATGCCTATGCGATCTTCGAAAACTACAAGTACAATTTGTCTCTCCGCTGAATTCGGCACATACGGTAACGCAATAGAGACGGCAACAAAAGAAAACTACGCTTCCTTCCTCGTAGGATTTAAACTTCATCCGTTCGAGCGTTGGTTCGTGCAGAGAAAGTATGATTAACCCTGCAAGGAAAATACTAGCTGCTCTTGCAGCCGTGTTCATTTTGATTGGTTGTCAGAATGAAATTTCAGAGATTAAGGCTATTACTGATCCGAAATTCGTTCCCGTTCAAAGCACTTTCAACGCTTCATTCAACTATTCACTCGACGGCGTTGTACGCACAAAAATTTACGCCGTTCAATTGGATCAATACGTAAGTGACAGTTCCTATTTGATTGCACCCAAAACATTTCACATTGAATTTTTCGACTCACTCGGTCAATACACCGGAACAATGAGAGGCAATGAAGCTATTTTCTCTCAGAAAAGCAACACACTTTGGACGAAGGGCGATTTGGTTTTAGAGAACTGGAAAAAAGAAAAACTCGAAACGAATTCACTGACCTTTTATCTCGATTCTGATTTGGTTTACACACCCGATTTTGTCAAGATAAGTTCGGAGAACAGTGTGCTTGAAGGAAAAGGATTACGCAGTGACGGAAGCTTTTCCAATTATGAAATCAATCAAACCTCCGGAAATTTCAACACCGAAAACAATGAATAACTTAAATAAAATCGTACTCATCTTGTGGGCCATTGTTGTGGTAGCATCGTTTGGCTATGCGCTATATATGATTTCTGCAGAGGGTTGGGATAAAGGTGCTGAGAATTTATTTATTCCCGGCATTGCCCTTATGTGGTTCCTTTTCCGCTTTGGTATGTACCGAAGAATGAATAACATTAACAAAAACAATGGGTAATATCGAAGTTTCTCAAATATTAATCATTCTTGGAACCCTTGTGGGTTGCGCCTTCTATTCAGGCGTAGAAATTGCCTTCCTGACTTCCAATAAATTAAAAATTGAACTGGACAAAAAGCAAGGCGTATTCGGAGCTTCCATTTTATCTTCTCTTGTTGGTAAGCCGAAGCTTTTCCTTGCCATGCTGCTTGTTGGCAATAACATTTCTTTGGTTATTTATGGAATTGTTTTCGGCGATGTGCTAACCAACTTGCTTGAATCTTCCTTTCCGACATTAGATGAAATGGTTGGTTCTTATGGAGTGTTGATTTTACAAACCATTATCTCTACGTTGGTGGTTCTCATCTTCGGAGAATTCATTCCGAAGGCTCTCCTCTCTTCTCAACCCAACAAATGGCTTCTTCGTCTTTCTCCGCTTATTGCAATCTGGTACGCCATACTTTTTGTGTTTGCATACAGCGTTACCAAAGTAAGCGAATGGATAATTTCTGTACTCTTTAGAAACTCTCCGAAAGAACAAGACATTGTTTTTGGAAGGACAGATTTGAATCACTATTTGGAAGGGTTTACCGGAGCAAATTCGCAGCAGAATGAATTGGATCTTGAAATTCAATTCTTCCAAAACGCACTTGATTTTTCTTTGCTGAAGGCTCGGGATTGCATGTTGCCTCGGAATGAAATTGTTGCCATTGACATTGCAGAGAGCATTGCCAAGGCAAAAGATCTTTTCATTGAAACGAAGCTTTCGAAAATTATCGTTTACCGCGAAAACATTGACCAATTGATTGGTTATGTTCATTTCAGCGACTTCTTCAAAAACCCGAAAGAAATTAAAGAAATTCTTCGTCCGATTGCCATTGTTCCCGAACCTATGGCTGCGAATGAGATTTTGAAAATTTTCAGAAGTCAGAAAAAAAGTGTGGCGGCGGTTGTCGATGAATTTGGAGGAACGAGCGGACTTATAACCTTCGAAGATATTATTGAAGAGATCTTCGGAGAAATTGAAGACGAGCACGACACCATTGATAACGTTGAACGTGAATTGAAGAAAGGGATTTATGAATTCTCTGGAAGGCTCGACGTTCATTACATAAACGAGAAATACAAACTTGAACTTCCTGAAAACGAAGAAGAGTATGATACCCTGGGCGGACTTATTCTGAACTTCCACCAAGACTTTCCGGAAGTCAATCAGGAATTTGTGATTGACCGTTATCGCTTCACGATTTTGGCCGTAAATGAGCGTCAGATTAAGCTCGTTCAGCTTCAAAACATTGAAGAATCGACAAATAGCTAGTCACTTCAAAAAAAAACAAGGAATTTTCGAGCAAATTTCCGATATTCGCACTCCTAAATTTTATAGTCCATAACTATGGCAATGATTTCAACCCTTCGTAAACAAGGATGGCTAGTATTAGCCTTAGTCGGCATTGGTATTGTCGGCTTCCTAATTCCGTATGATGCTGTAATGGCAATGTTCGGTGGTGCTTCAGACAAAGTTGGTGTTATTAATGGCGAAACCATTAAGCAAGACCAATGGAGAGCGATGCTTCAAGAGCAGTCAGAATTGTTCAGTTACAACAACAGCCAAGCACACGGTTTGGAAAATGATGTTTGGAACAATTTAATTGAGAACACCCTTCTTCAACCGGAATACCAAAGTCTTGGTTTAATGGTTACAGATGAAGAGTTAGACGAAATTCTTTTCGGTAACTTCTTAAGCTCGTACGTTAAAAGTACGTTCTATCAAGGACAAGACTCTTTGCCTTTCAAAGAGCAGATGCGTGAGAGTTTCAAGAAAATGGAAACTGAAAAACCAAATCTTTTCACTGGTTACAGAAGATTGGTTGTTGAAAAGCGTTTGAAAGAGAAATACGACGCCTTGATTGGAGCTGGTGCTTATGTAAACTCATTGGATGCAAAGAGTTTGTTCCACCAGTCGAACGACAAAGCTTCTATTGTTTATGTTGTGAAGCCTTACGCTCAAATTATGGAGAGTGAGATTTCATTCTCGAACGAGGATATTGAGAACTACTACAACGAGCACAAGAACGACCGTGATTTCAAACAAGAAAGAAGTCGCACGATTGCTTACGTTCGTATTCCATTGTTGACTAGCTCTGCCGATAGCTCTGCTACGCTAGAAAGCCTTCAAACCATTGCAACTTCATTTAAGACGTCTAAATCGTTTAAAGACGACTCAACATTTGCTATTCTAAACTCAGGTAACCCTGCGAATGGAAGAGTAAAGTATGCAGCAGGAACTTTTCCAGAACCTTTCAACTCGCAAATATTTTCAGACAGCATTGGTCGCGTAATGGGTCCATTCGTTGCTGGTGGAGTTGCACGTGTTGTTAAATTGACTTCACGCGGAACTGAAATTGATTCTGTTCAAGCACGTCACATTCTTTTCAAAGAGAAGGGTGCTGCAGGAAAAGCAAAAGCAGATTCTTTAAAATCGGTTATTCAATCGAAAAAGAATTTTGCTGAGATGGCAACTAAATACAGCACTGACCTAGGTTCAGCTGTAAAAGGTGGTGATCTTGGAATGTTTGCAAGAGGTGCAATGGTTCCTGAATTCGACGCAGCTTGTTTCAACGGTAAAGTTGGAGATCTTCAAATTGTGGAATCACAATTCGGAACTCACTTGATTGAAGTAACTAAAAAAGGAGCTCCGAAGCCAGTGACTTATTACGCTCAAGTTGAAAGACCTATTTCTCCTAGCGCGGCTACTAAAAAAGAAACCTACCAAAAAGCTATTGACTTCATTCAAAGCCACGGTGACAGCGTAAGCTTCCGTGCTGGTGCAGTTGAAAGCTATGGCGGATTGACTTACTCTCCAAATGTTCGTCCTGAAGCAACTGCAGTTAGTGGTGTTCAAAATGCTTCTGAGATTATCAACTGGACTTACAACACAGAGACAGAAGAAGGAGCCATTTCACAGCCTATCTCTGTTGATGATGGAATCGTTGTGGTTTGCTTAATGGAAATCAAAGAAAAAGGAGTTCCTTCATTGCGTAACGTTTACGACCGCGTGAAGCAAGAAGTGATTAAAGAAAAGAAAGCTGAAAAATATATGGCTATGATGACCGGTAGCTCTTTGGAAGAGATTGCTGGAAAAGTATCTGGTCAAGTAAAGACTTTCGAAAACCTTTCAATGGCTATGCGTAACATACCTGAAAGTGGTATTCAAGAAACTGAAAGTGCTGCTATTGGTGCTGCGTTCGGTTTGCCAACAGGTAACATCTCTGCTCCTATCAAAGGAAAAGGTGGAATCTACGTTATTCAACGTGCTGCAGATGTAACACGTGTTGAAAGTCCAGACAACTATGTTTCTTTCAGAAAAGACAAAATGCGCGGACAGAAAGCAAGTGCCCCAATGACCTTGTTTGGCTCACTTCGTGAGGCAGCAGAAATTGAAGACTACCGCTTTTATCAAGAAGATTAATTCGAAATGAACTTCGATTGAAAAGGATGCTTCGGCATCCTTTTTCATTTTCTAGAACCAGAGCAACATGGTATCGCCGTAGCTTAAGAACATGTAATCTTGTTCCAAAGCGTGCTTGTAAATGCGCTTCCACTCCTCTCCAACTGTTGCTGCAATAAGCAGCAATAGCGTGCTCTTCGGCTGATGGTAATTCGTTTGCAGACCTGAACAAATCTTGAATGAATATCCGGGTACAATGCATATGCTTGAGGATGCGCAAATAGAATCTCTATTGGTTAAATCAAGATAGTTCAAGAGCGCCGTTAAGGCCTCTTCTTTGGAATAAGTTGAAGACGAGAGGTATGGTTCCCACTGATCGGTGACATGCGCTTCTTTACCCTCTAGAACGCGAACACCCAACCAATATAAACTCTCTAGGGTTCTCATGGAAGTAGTTCCAGCGGCAATGATCCTTCCTTTACAATTCAGAATAGTGTGAATGCACGCTTTCGTTACTTCCAAAAATTCTGCGTGCATTTCGTGGTCTTCTATGCGTTCGGAACTCACGGGCTTGAAGGTACCTGCGCCGACGTGCAAGCATACTTGCGCCTGATTCACACCGTTATCTTTCAAGGTTGACAGAACACCTTCGGTGTAATGCAGACCGGCCGTGGGTGCGGCAACGGAGCCTTCGGTTTTCGCGAAGACGGTCTGGTATCTGCCAACATCGTTGGCCACTGGCTTGCGTTGGAAGTACGGTGGCAAAGGGACTTGTCCGATGGCCTCAATGACTTCGGAAAAGACGGCGTTGAAGTTCCAGGTGAATTCTACGATGAAGGCATCTTTCTCAATTCCTTTTCTTTCGATGAAGACGCTTTCGGTGGAATTGTTCCAATTGATTTTCAATTCTAATTTTCCTTCTTTCCATCGTTTTGAATTTCCGATGT
>JBILTL010000147.1:0-4388 GCA_044371535.1 Flavobacteriales bacterium
TGGAATTCCTGTGTCATCTTGAACCAGAAATTTAGATTTATCTAAAATGAAATCTCGAATTTGCTTGAAGCTATCGTAGTGAAGAAGATAAGATGCAGATTTTACAAAACTGTTGCACTTAGCAGGAATGGTATTGCTAAGAAAGGTAAAGTTGTTTGGTTTTGACTTGAAACCCTTGTCTGAAATGTCGCAAGATAAATAAGTGATTCGCTTGACTTTTCGGGTCACTTTGTGTCGAACTGAAATGATAACAGCAGAAGGTTTTCCTTTGGTTAAGTCCGCATCTACGGCAACTCCAGAAGCATCGATATTCTTGTAATTCAGAGACAATACTTCATGATTGGTTCTTGATACAGCCCAAAGAATAACAGGAAGCATTCCGTTAACCTGAGTGTCTACTTTAGTGTCTGCAGACATATTCTTGGTAATGAAATAACTTTTGCTGTAGATATCACGAAGTACAAAATCTACATCTTTCAAATAGCTTAAAACAGCTTCGGTGTTTTTGTCCAATAAATTAGGAACAGATCCAACATCTTCTCTCGCAACCAAAAGATACTCCGTTGCATTCGGATAAAGCCAATTTAAATGAATGAAGTCTCCACCTGAAAACGGATAAAATGCAAAGGACGAATCTGCAATTTTGTTTCGTTCGAGATTGGATCTATTCCATTCCATTAGAGGCATGAGTCGATTGCCTTCAATACGTTTTGTTTTGCTTGTTACGTTCTTTGCGTATTCTTTAACCTTCTTAAGGTCCCACTTTGGGTTGTATGATAAAACAGTATCGTTCCCCCCGATTAATTGAGTGATGTTGTTGTAAAGACTGTCAACAGGAGTTTCAATTACCGGTTCTTTTCTTGTTGAAGCTGGAGTCGTTTCTGATTGTTCCTGACTCAACTTGAGCCTTTCTTGTTGCTTGTCCCGATCTTTTTGAACCCATACAAATGCTCCAAAAAGTCCAATTAGAATAAACGCGAATATGAAGACTAGCTTCTTAAAACCTTTCATAGAAAAAAGTTAACTGATAGTATTGATTTGAATCTCGTGTTGTTCAACTTGATGCTCATTGAAATTGCCCCAACGGGGAGCATCTTCCGCTTTCTCATACAAGAACGCCTTTAAATATTCACTGTTGTCATTGTGTTGGTCATGCAGATGTTGAAGGATCCGGAAAAAGAATTCATCTAATCGATTAACGTCCGCCAATGCATTTTGAAGAGAAGCAGGTAGTTTGAATACGCGAACGATTTCATTCTTCTCTTCTTCAGTCATTTCAGTTTTATATCCTTGCGTAAGCGTTTTGAAAACTAAGTTATTCCAAATGACATTGTTGCTGGCCCATTCAATTTCCTCTTCGTGTTGTGCATGCTCTGAAATTAGAACAATCGCATGCAATACTTCAGGAAGATATTCGGTAGGGAATTCATCGAAGCTTCGGAATTCGTATCCGCTTTGATATAATTTTTCGCGATTGAAATCGAGTCCTACATCTGTAAGCAGCTCATAGCTCAATTCAGATTCAATGCGATCGCGCCACCAAATGTTTTCTTCTTTTTTGAAGTTCAAAAGCTTTCTAAATTCTTCAACAGGAAAAGTCAGAACCTTTCCTTTCGGCATTGACTTGTGATAGGTGCCAACGCCTGTGTATCGAGACATAGCGTTGCGCATTGAACCTCCAGCAAACTTCTCTTCCATGTCGAACTTATCGCTTATCACAGCCATGATATCCGGACTGCCGAGCGTGGCAATGAACAACGGTTCGAACCATTGCAGAAGGTAAATGGCTTTGTGATGCGCTTGATCAAATGCCGCATAATCAACAATGCGACTGTCTTCCGTTAATGTTGGAAGTGTTATGTGGAAGTGGAACGTTCCGTTGTTGAAGAGAACGAGTTTCTTTTGATTCGACATAAACATGTTTATGCCAATGTTGTATTGCGGATAGGTTAGTGGTCCAGGAAGAATTTTCGTTTCGTTAAGTCTGTCGAGAAAGATTTTCTTCGACGCCTTTAACTCATTGAAAGATTCTTGAATTGTTCTGTTCTCGTAGTATTTCGTCACAAATTCAATAGTGTCTCCGTCGAAGATGATCGATCCCATGGGATTGTTCTTCTGCGTAAGCATGCTTTGAATTTGAAAAGGTTGTTTTTCTAAGAAGAGCTCTAAAATAGACTTGCCCGCATAATCGGGATTGTCGAGTAGAGGAGGAGCCGATTGAATGGTCTTGTGCTGAAAATGAATGTCGAGCTTTTCAAGCGAGTGACTATTCATCATCTGACTGACAAGATAATTTTTATTCGAATCGAAGGCACGAGCGAGCAATTTCTCTAGACTTCCTGCACGGTAACACTTCAGGTAGTCGATGCTGTAACGCTCGCGACCCATTTTTTCTTGAATGAATTGTCCGGAAACGATCAGTGATTCTTCGAATTGAAGGTACGTTTCGTTTTCTAACCCAATGCCCCAGTAATATTTTCTAATCGGGTTATTTTTCATTCTTCAGGGAGCTTATTGATAATTTTAATTTCTATTTTTTTATGTTGAAGGATGAAGTCATTCACTTCAATTACACATGGTAATACAAGACGAAGGAAGAGTATCTGCTGTGGTTCCACCAATCTCTTCTCTTTCTTGCGAAGTAATTGTAGTTCAATTTTCCTGCTTGTGATTGTAGCGGGTAAAGAACTTCACCGTTTTCGCGAAACGCTTTTTTCTTTTCTGTTTCAGGAACTATAGGGACAATGTGACCAGATAAGCCTACGGTCTTTCTCTTCGCGCAAATCATTCCAACACCGCCTTCTTCTGTCACGCGTCTTTGAATTTCGGTAAGTGAAGTCATTCTTTCCCAACCGAAACTTTCGCCCCATACTTGAAACCAATCGTGAATGGCACTGGAATAAATGGGAACAACTGTCTTATTGAAAATGGGAGTTACATCAATTCCTTGTTGCAATTTAGTAATCGATTCGTCCGTCCACCAAACTGTCGGAAGGTAAACCTTCGCGAAATAACAATAGTCGAATGAGTATACGTTGCAGTAGGTGTCTTCTGGAGTTCTTTGATAGCGTAGGCTGTGCTTCACATCTAATTTCTTAATTAGTTTATGTAAACTAATTTTCTTCGATGAAACACTTTTTAAATTTCTATAAGGAATGGTTTCATCGATCATCGGATGGAATTTACACTCCATAGAATCTAGATTAGACAGCGCATGAGGCAGCAGCTCTGCTGGTTTTATAGCCTTGACCTTCGAGACAACTTCAACTTGAGAAACCGGGCTAGGGGTTTCATTAACTTCTTTCATCAGGTTAGTTTTTACGAAAGTAGTTATAAAATCCCGTCGAAGAGCTACTCCTCAAGAGCAATCATTGGTGAGCCAATAACATTCTTTTCATCGTCAATGGCCATTTTGAGTACGGGAAACTTTCCTCCGATTTTATAACGACTAATTTCAAAAATTGCATATTTCCGGCCTCGAATGGTTCTAATACTGTATTCCAATTCTTGGTTATGAAAGTCTTGTTTAATGCGCTCCCAATTTGGATGATTCATTAGGTGGACGGGAATGTCGAATTCTATAGATTTTCCTTCCGCCCATTTACCCATTGTTGAATATGCTTGAGCAACACACCAGAGGCTGTCTTCAAACGAAGTAAGTTTATTTAGTGCATGTGCTGCAGCGTCTTCGGGATATGCTAAGAAGGCAATTTCAAAATTTTTATTTCTTAAAGTGTATTCTGCGAGATCACTGACAAGTGGAACGCTTATGTGATTAATTCCTTTCGTTAGTTTTACTTCAGCATGTTTTTCCCCTTTATAATATTCAATCATACTTGGAACATCGTGATAACAACCGATACAAAATGAAATCGCGGAAGAGTGGTGCCCATGTTGCATGGAATCGATGTGTAAATCAAGTGTGGTATTCTTTTCCGAGTAAAGATCAAATTCAAGATTCTTTCCGTTGCCTTGAGTGACATATTCCTTTGAACCAACATAGATTATATTCATGTCGTTTTGCTTAACCACTGGACATCTCAGTTGTTCCTTTTTATTCTTTGGAGCAAACGAATTAGCAAGGGTAACATTATCGTCGGGTAAATGTTGGTATTGATAAGCGGCAATTGGAATTAAAAAATGATCTTGAGATAGCATAGTTCTATACCATGTTGGGTCAACTGCGCGCCATTCACCTTGAATTTTTACATAGTTCCAGGCGTGATAGGCGTCTCTTCGAGAAGTTGTTTTTCCATCAATATCGTCAATGGGGTAACCCGCAATGTCGAAACAAGGTATGTTCTGACTTTCGCAAAACACGTTTAATAAACGAGCGTAATCTAGACAAAGTCCTTTTTTGCTTGTGTAAATAATTTCAGGACTGTTAT
>JBILTL010000123.1:0-5911 GCA_044371535.1 Flavobacteriales bacterium
AGTTGTGTAATCTTTGCCTCTTGATGTTCCAATCTTATTTTATGTTGAAGGAGTCCAACGCCTGCAGTGATAAGCAATCCGGAGTTCTTGTTTGGGCCAATGATAGGGAACAATTTTCCTCCTTGAAGGAAAACATTGAATCCTCTTTCTTGAATGAACATGGTAGCTATTTGTCCCTGTTCGTCAAGTATTTCTCCGCGTGAAGTAAGGAGATTGCTCAGCAAATTAGGCTCGTGTACTTTGTTTCCAAAAAGGTAGTTAAACTGAACTCCGTAGTACCAGTTTTTCTTATCCTTAACATGAAATCCAACTTCAAGGCTGCCGTTATTGCCGAAACGATTGGCAAGATCTCCGCCTGGACTTGAGTATCCATATCCAACCGTTACATGGGGGTTGAATAGTGACGAGTCACGCACTTGCCATTGAGCTTGTGAGAAGTTGAAAATGCAAAACAAAGAGAAGAACAGAATCAGCTTTTTCATTTCGCTAAATTAGAACATAGCTTCAAAGGAAAAACGCTTATGCTTTTAATTTCACGCTGGATTTCCGAATCATGAAATAAACAGCAAGTCCCAAGAGGCAAACACCTATCCCAATCCCAGATTCAAGCGGTTTTCTGTAAAGTCCGTAAAACAGCAGCCACAGGCTGTATGACAAGAACAGAAGTGGGGCAATAAGCTTTCTTGGTTTGAATCGATCTGTATTTTCTTTTATAAATAACAGCCCTAAAACTGAGAGGAATGTGAAAATATTCAAGACAAATCCGGTGTATATTATCAGTTGCTCAAAACTCGCGGTAAGGAGATAGACGAGGGCAAGAACAAGTTGAATAATGAGTCCGAAATACGGAGACTCGTCTTTGTTTTCCTTCGAAAGGAAGTTTAATTTTGAAAAGTCTTCGCCAATAGATTTACTTACTCGCGGGCCAATAATAATCATAGAATTGATCGTGGAAAGTAAAAGCACGCAGATTAATCCGCTTGCCAAATGGGCCACGGAAGGGCTAAGGGCATGCTCTGCGAATTTCATTACTATATCTGGACATCCGCTTAAATCTTGCGTTGGAATAACTCTTAAGAAAGTATAATTTAAAGCGATGTATATGATTGTTACGAATGATGTTCCGAGCAGAAGGTTTTTGAAAATTTTCTTTTGGGGATTCTCTATTTCTTCGGTTATGTAACACAGCGCATTCCAACCGGAATAGGAATAGCTAATGAAGAATAGCGAGATGGCAAAGGCGGGTGAGAAAATTTCAGATGTAAATGTTTGGTCAAAAGCAAATGTGGTGTTGCCAGTTTCAGGCACCGCAAGGCCAATGGCTATGATGGAAAGAATGGATAATATTTTAATGGTGGTGAATACAAATTGAAATTTGGCACCTGCAATTTTCTTCAAAATATTAAGACCGGTGAGGAACAGAATTACGCCTGCCCCCGCAGTTGTTGGTGAAATTGAAAAACCGGAGTTTGCGGAAATCCAAGGATTGAAATTGTTGAAGTAACTCCCAAACGCAAATGAAGCCGCTGCAATAGGCGCAGCAAAACCGATTATTAAAGAAACCCAGCCGCTTAGAAATCCCAATGATGGGTGGTAGATCTTTGAAAGAAATACATACTCACCGCCGCTTCTAGGCATTAAAATGGTCAATCTAGAATAGCAAACTGCACCAAGCATAGATACGACTCCGCCAATTAACCAAAGCAACAAAATGGCATATCCCGAGTGAATATCTAATACTTGAAAACCGAGTGATGTAAATACTCCGGTGCCGATCATATTAGCAATCAAGATTGCCGCTATTTGCCCCGGTTTAAAGTATTTCTTCATCTTACTCGAATGTATTTTCCAGGAATTAGAACATGGTTTGGAGCCAAACCATTGAGTCTTGTTAATCTTTCAGGAGTTGAATTGTGCTTTTTAGCAATGCTTTCCAATGTGTCTCCTTCAGCAATTTTATGATGGGTGTGAGACAACATGCCGTCTCCCGTAAGATCTTTCACTTTTATCTTCTTTTTTGGGATTGATTTAGTGTTGTAGTCGATGATTTTGGCAAGGTCCAAAGGAACGTCTTTGTATCTCATTTCCCAGTGAAGGTGAGGACCTGTGGAACGTCCAGTACTTCCTCCAAGTCCGATTGTCTCGCCGCATTTAACGCGTTGTCCGGGCACAACCGATGTGCTAGATAGATGCGCATACCAGGTTTCAATTCCGCTAGTATGACGAACGACTACAATATTTCCATACCCACCGTTATTCATTCCGGCAAATCTTACTCTACCGTCAAAAGCTGATTTTACGGGTTCGCCTTCTTTGAGATTTAAATCCCAACCTGTGTGTAATCTGCTGTATTCACTTGTTTTTTTACCAGGTACGGGCATTGTGAATCGAGTCAAAGTGTCAATGTAAATGACTTCAGAATTAACTTTTGATTTTTCTGAAGAACTCCAACCAGCATACAAACTGCTTATGCTCCAGTGAAGTTTGTACGAACTGTTGTCAACATAAATGCTATCAACTTCGCTTTCAGTAGTATCAGCAAAAGTGCGGTTATTAGCAACCACTGCAGATGATGCGAATAGAATCGCTGCTAAAAGAAATTGTTTTAGGTATTTTTTCATATTATTTTTTTTGAGACAGTATCAAATGAGGTTCATTGTGTGAAATATTATATCCAATTCTGAAGGGTAATTCCGCTGGTGTACTCGCAGCAAAGGCCTTTTTTAGATCAGGTTGAATTCTTCCCGCAAACAGTCCGATAGGTTTGGTGTATTTGCCGAAAAGTTGAACATTCCAGGTCGAGTCGCTTATAAATCGGTATGGAATTCCCGAATCGTCTTGAAGCAATGTTTTCGTGTTAGTCAAAAGGAGATTACGCATCTCACTAAATGCATCTTGGTGTAATAAATAAGATGCTGCTTTAAGAAATGCACACTTACCCTCAATTGATTGAATATAATTTTTAAGCCCAGGATTCTTCTTCAGTCCACCATTGCTAATATCTGTTGAGATGTATTGAATGATTTTTTTATGAGTTTGGTCTGGATTGCAAACTGTAATATTTACCCCAAGAGCAGCTGGACCTTCTGACGGGATTTCTTTCCCTAATGAATCCAATTTGAAGTATTCAATTTTAGAGATCATAAATCCTTGTCTGCGCGCATAAAAAAGCAACAAGGGAAGAGTTCCGTTTAAATCGCTTTGGTGTAGTTCTGCGTTCATGCTTATTGTCATGAAATAGCCACTTCTGTTTGATGTGTACAAAGCTTTTTTTATCTTCTTGATGTAATTGAGGCAAGAAGAGTCAGCTTTTAATTCTTTGCCCACCGAACCTACTGGTTCGAGGCCTATCATAATTGTTTTTTTGCTAGTTGGAAAGAATGAGTTCGAATAAAGGGCATCTCCTCCAGCAAAGGGGTAGAATAAGGTTACACTATCTTTTGGAAGGTAATTTGACTTGGATACCCAATCTTGGATACTTGAAATTTTGTTGCTATCCACGTAATTCCATTCATTATCTAACTCCTTTTTCAGGTTGATCCATCCGGCAGAAGCAGCAATGTCAGAATAGTATTTCATGGGTTGAATCCCTGAAATAATTGAGGCGAAATCGGTTAAAGAAGTGTCAATAGGGATTTTTGCTTCTTTAATTTCTGGCGTTTTTTCAACGGGTGCTGCTGGTGTGTTATTCTGAGCTGTTGGATTGTTGTTGCAGCTATAGAGTGCAAAAGCACATACAATTAAACTAAAAATACGCGGTGTGAAATGCTGATGGATAACAGTCATACTAATTTTTTGGGTTGCGAAAATAAACTTTATTAACAATAATCGCAAATAAAATGTTAATAACTGTGATGTTTTGACTGCCTGAAATCCCGATAGGTTTGATTCTGCGCCATCTTTTACTTGTTAAGTTTGCCCAAATATTTTTTTTACTTATGGAAATGGTTGACTTAAAGTCTCAGTATTTGAAGATCAAAACAGAGGTCGATGGGGCTATACAGCGTGTTCTGGATAGTGGTTTTTTTATTAATGGACCTCAAGTAGGTGAGTTTCGATCAAATTTGGAGAAATACCTTAATGTAAAACACGTTATTCCGTGCGCAAATGGAACCGATGCACTTCAAATAGCTATGATGGGTTTAGGTCTGCGTCCCGGCGATGAAGTCATTACTGCTTCTTTTACGTATGTGGCTACAGCTGAGGTTATAGCGTTATTGGGGTTGGTTCCAGTTCTAGTTGAAGCGAAGGAATTTGATTTTACTATAGATCCAGCGGAAATAGAAAAAGCAATTACTCCTAAAACGAAAGCCATTGTTCCGGTTCATTTGTTTGGTCAGGGAGCCGATATGAATGCTATTATGGATATAGCTAAGAGACATAATTTATTTGTAATTGAAGACACTGCCCAAGCTTTGGGTGCAACGTATCAATTGTCAAATGGTGAAACAGCGGCTTTAGGAACTATTGGTAACATAGGATGTACCAGTTTTTTCCCTTCGAAAAACCTTGGCTGCTTTGGAGATGGAGGAGCCATATTTACGAATGACGATGATTTAGCTGCGAGTATCCGCATGATAGCGAATCACGGTCAGAAAGTTCGTTATTATCATGATGTAATTGGTGTCAATTCGCGTTTAGATACTATTCAGGCTGCGATTTTAGATGTTAAGTTGAAGCATTTAAATGAATATGCAGATGCTCGACGATCAGTCGCAGATTATTATGACAAGGAATTAGCGAATACTCCGGGTGTTATTACACCAAACAGGATTTCAGAAGGTACGCATGTCTTCCATCAGTATACATTAAGAGTGCTTAATGGAAAGAGAGATGCTTTGCGATTGTTCTTAGAGGAAAGGGGAGTGCCGAGTATGATTTATTACCCCCTTCCGCTACATTTTCAAAAAGCTTTTGAAAGCAACAGATATCCAAAAGGTTCCATGCCCATAAGTGAGCTTCTTTCGAACGAAGTTTTGTCTCTTCCAATGCACACTGAAATGTCCGCTGAAGAAATGGAATTTATAGTGAATAATGTGAAGTCGTTTTTCAACGCATGAAGCTTATTCGAGCACAAAAAATGAAAAAAATGGGCGTTTCTGCTGTTTTTATCAAAAAAAAATCACGCCTCGGCTCATATTTTTTAAATTGATAATCAGTGTGTTAACTACCCATTACATTTTTTTTAAAAAGAAATTCACAATAGTGCTTGTGAATAACAATTCATGATGTACATTTGCACCCCGAATTTTCCGAGTCGTGAACTCGTATTAAAAATAGTGAAATAAAGGAACTTACATAACAATGCCAACAGTTCAACAGTTAATCAAAAAGGGTCGCGAACCAAAGACCTACCGCAGCAAATCAGCTGCCTTAACCTCATGTCCACAGCGTCGTGGGGTTTGTACTAAAGTGTACACAACTACTCCTAAGAAACCAAACTCAGCATTACGTAAGGTTGCTAAGGTTCGTTTAACGAACGGTTTTGAAATCATCGCTTATATCGGTGGAGAAGGACACAACCTACAAGAGCATAGCATTGTATTGGTTCGTGGTGGTCGTGTGAAAGATTTACCAGGGGTTCGTTACCACATCGTACGTGGAGCTTTAGACACTGCCGGTGTTAACGGTCGTGGTCAAAGAAGATCTAAGTATGGTACTAAGCGTCCAAAAGTTAAAAAATAATCGCATTAAGAATATCTTGCAATGAGAAGAAGAAAAGCCAAAAAAATTGCGGTACTTCCAGATCCTAAGTTCAACGAGGTTACTGTAACGAAGTTTGTCAATAATTTAATGCTTCAAGGAAAGAAAGGGGTAGCCTTTTCAATCTTTTATGATGCAATCGATCGTGTAGCTACTAAGACTAGCGAAGATGGATTAGAGATTTGGAAGAAAGCGTTGGAGAACGTTA
>JBILTL010000124.1:0-5899 GCA_044371535.1 Flavobacteriales bacterium
CGCCAGGGATAAAATCACTTGAATCTTTCTCATAGTTCGTTTAATGTCCTTCAAAATTGCAGCACAATTCAATCTTGAATAATGCTAAGTTTTTGAATTGTTAACCACCGCTTGTTCGTCAAGTTTGATTTAACCCTGTATTGTGATCAAAAAACAAGGGCATTTTCGTGGCCATGAATCACATTTCTTTCCATAACGAAGGTGTTAGCACTAAAACACCGTTAAAACGTATTTTAAAAGCCTGGATTAAAGAATTCGTCTCAAATCACGGCAAAAAAGTCGGAGAATTAGCTTTCGTCTTCTGCTCCGATGAAAAAATATTGGAGGTGAACCAGAATTTTCTCCAGCACGATTATTACACCGATATCATCACGTTCGATTATTGCGAAGGTGAAATTGTGTCTGGTGATATCTTCATAAGCGTGGAACGTGTGAAAGAAAACGCTACTTCTCACAATGCAGAATACAATACAGAACTCCTCAGAGTTCTTGCACATGGTGTTCTTCATCTCATTGGTTTTCAAGATAAAAGTCCTAAAAAGAAAAAAGAAATGACTGAAAATGAAGACTTGTGTATCTCGCTCTTTTTTACTAAATTCGCCCAATAATTCAATCAACCAAATAGGTCAAAAAACACGTTTCACGTGAAACATTAGATAAAATGAAAAAACATTATAATGTTGTCGTTGTAGGTGCAGGACATGCAGGAAACGAGGCTGCTGCTGCTGCCGCTAACCTTAAAAATAGCGTTTTGCTCATCACAATGGATATGAATAAAATAGGACAAATGTCCTGTAATCCAGCCATGGGTGGTGTAGCTAAAGGACAAATAATCAGAGAGATAGATGCACTCGGTGGATATAGTGGAATAGTCTCAGACCTATCTGCAATACAGTATCGGATGCTTAATTTAAGTAAGGGTCCGGCTATGTGGAGTCCGCGTACGCAGAACGATCGAATGCTCTTCGCTGAAGAATGGCGAAATGCGTTGGAGCAAACACCAAACGTAGACTTTTGGCAAGACTCGGTAAATGAGATAATCATTGAAAACAACCGCGTAAGAGGCGTGAAAACCGCGCTAGGCATAGAGTTCTCATGCGACGCCGTGGTTATTACCAGTGGAACATTCCTGAACGGTGTTATACACATTGGCGAGAAACAATTCGGAGGGGGAAGAATCGGTGAAAAAGCTTCACACGGAATCACAGAACAGTTGGTTTCATTGGGTTTCAGAGCTGGTAGAATGAAAACAGGAACACCGCCTCGAATTGATGGAAGATCTCTTGACTATTCGAAAATGGAAGTGCAAGAAGGTGATGTGAACCCACAACGATTCTCGTTCATTCACCAACCTAAAATAACCAAACAACGCTGCTGCTGGATAACCAATACCAACAGCGCGGTGCATGAAATTTTAGCAACAGGATTCGAACAAAGTCCAATGTTCACAGGTAGAATTACAGGAACCGGTCCTCGCTATTGTCCGTCTATTGAAGATAAAATCACACGATTTGCAGATAAAGATTCTCACCAATTATTCGTTGAACCAGAAGGGTGGAAAACAGTAGAGATTTATCTAAACGGATTTTCTACAAGCCTTCCGGAAGAGGTGCAGCAGAAGGCGTTGAATCTGATTCCAGGATTCGAAAAAGCTAAAATGTTCAGACCAGGTTATGCCATTGAATACGATTATTTTCCACCAGATCAATTGAAACCAACCTTGGAAAGTAAGGATGTTGCTGGACTATTCTTTGCCGGACAAATCAACGGTACCACAGGGTATGAAGAAGCAGCGGGACAAGGAATTGTTTCAGGTATAAATGCTGGATTGTTTGTCCAAGAAAAAGCTCCGTTCACTCTTCAACGCAACGAGGCATACATCGGAGTTTTGATTGATGATCTAATTACCAAAAGCACAGATGAACCTTACCGCATGTTCACTAGCCGAGCTGAATACAGAACGCTACTCCGACAAGACAATGCCGACGAACGTCTAACTCCTCTTTCACACGCTATAGGTTTAGCCACTGACGAACGAATGGAACTTCTTGAAAAGAAGCGAGCAAACATAAAGACAGTTATGAAATCAATAGAAAAAACTTCTACTTCGCCTGAAGAGATTAACGGTCTTTTAGAAGAGAAAGGAAGTGCGCCTATTGAGCAAAAAATGAAGCTAATTACACTCCTCAGCAGACCTAAAGTTAGTTTAGAAGATATAATTTCTGTAAATAGTGATTTACAGGCGCAAATTTCGACGTTGGGAGAGGACAGGGTAGAAGTAGTGGCCGCTGTAGAGATAAGTGTAAAATATGCGGGTTATTTGCAGCGAGAGAAGGATATGGCTGATAAGTTAACAAGGCTCGATCACATACAACTCTCTCCTGAATTTGATTATCTGAAGTTGACTTCAATGAGTATCGAAGCCAGACAGAAACTTTCAAAGATTCGTCCAGCTACTGTTGGGCAAGCCAGTAGAATTAGCGGAGTAAACCCTTCGGACATTTCAATTTTATTGATTCATATCGGAAGATAATTTCATGTGAAACAAACTATTTTTTCTGTTTCAATTTAATTCCATCGACCTTATAAAGTTTACCGGACTGGTATGTTATTGTGTTGATGTAAATTCCATCATCATCAAAATACATCCAATCACCGTCCAGTTCTCCACCTTCGTACGAACCTTTCATCTCTAATTTTCCATTCGAATAAAAGTGCTCGTGCTTTCCAACTGGCACACCCAACTCGAATTTTCCTTCGAACATTTTATTTCCATTTGAATGTGTGAACACCCAAAGCCCGTTACGTTCATCATCTATGTATTCACCTTCCTCTTTGTGATCGTTTATGAAACGAAACCATTTTCCTTGCTTCAATCCATCTGCGTAATCTCCTTCCAAAACAACATTTCCTAAGCTATCATTCTCTGTATAGTGCCCATCTAATTTTCCTTTTCTATAATACTCTTCACGCAAAACAACTCCTGACGGATAATACCAAAGCCACTTTCCAATAATTAGATTATTATCAAATTTACCCGTCTGCTCCACTTTACCATTCTCATAGTAGAACTTCCAATCACCCACTTTTTTTCCATTCGAAAAACTTCCTACTGTTCGAACAGAACCACTCGGATAGAAATATTTCCACTCACCAATCTCCCTGTTCAACGAATCATACTTCCCCTCTGCTTGCTTCGAATCATTCAAATAAAGTCTTGAGAAAATTATGTTTCCCGTGGAATCTAGCGTTTGAAAGATGCCGTGCTTCATTCCATTCTTGGTTCCACCGCGTTCAATTACTCTTCCCTTCGAATCATAAAACTTTTCAATCTTTACAAATTCTGTTTCTTCCGCATTCTCCTTCAATACTCCCAGTTCATAGAACTCGTATTTCCAAAACTCTCCCTGTTTGTTGTAGACCTTGAACGTTCCTTCTTTCAATCCGTTCAAATAATTTCCTTCCTCTTTCAACTTTCCGTTGTCTCGTAAATCCACCCACAATCCAATCCTCTGTCCGTTCTTGTTATAACGGTTTATCTTTTCTTCCGAATAGATAAGTCCGTTTTTATATGTGCGGCGCGTAATGACTCTTCCATCTTCAGCATATTCCAAATATTTACCTTCAATTAGATTATTGGTATAATTGAAAGAAGTTCTAACTCCTCCTGTTGGAAAGTATTCCGAAGCCGGACCTTCCTTGACATCTGAATTGTATGTGATCGATCTTTCTTTCCTTCCCAAAGAATCATAGAAACATTCCAAACCAAACTTTAAATTTTCTTTGTACTCGATGGACTGCTGAAGTGAACCGTCTACTCTAAAAAACTTCCACGTGGAATCTAGCTGAAATTCTCTTCTGTTTCCCTCAGATTTAAGAACACCCGTCTCGTAATAATTCTTCCAATAACCATTCGGCTTACCCTGTTCCAAATAACCTTCACTGCTTTTCTGGCCGTTGCTGTAAAAGAATACCTTGAACTCTTTCTGAGACCAAACAGTGAGATGTCCAGCCAAGAGAAGAGTGATTAATATTCCGATTGATTTCATTTTTCAAAGTTCGTTATGATTTCCATTTCAAAACGTATTTGGGACTAACTTTGTTTTCACCAACATCTATTATCTAATTATATTCTTTATAAAAGGAAATAGTAGTAGTAATAGGGCTGTTAATTCCGTCAGTAAGTTCTTTCTCGTTTCTTTGGATTTATCGTTATTATCATTGAAGTAACACGTTCTTAACAATTTTAAATACCTTAATTCTTTGAATTTGAATATCATTAAGCGTAATGAACATAGTTATCAAATTTTAGCCTTGTTCATATTCTGTTGTAGGTAATAACTTATTTTATGTTGAAGAATTTCGTTCATAACAAAATCAAAAAAGTGAGAACTAAATTTTGATAGGAATTCATTCTGTATAAGCGTCACTTTAAAATGAAATCAAAAATTTTGTTTTAAACAGTTATTCACAAGTTAAACACACAAAAAATAGCAAGTTGTTAAAAGTCTAACCTTTCCATTCACAACGTTATTCAAAACACAAAAGAAAGGAATAAGTTTGTACAAATCTAAATTTTTATGAAGCTTTATATAGGGTCAGATCACGCTGGTTTCGAAATGAAAGAAACCTTGAAAACATGGATGAATACTGAATTTCCTTCAATTCAAATTGAAGATAAAGGATGTGAATCTGCAGACAGTTGTGATTACGCAGACTATGCTCATGCAGTGGCTGAAAATGTAACAGGTGATTCACGTGGAATATTGCTTTGTGGTTCAGCGAATGGAGTGAGTATTGCTGCAAATAAGCATGCGGGAGTTAGAGCAGCTTTGTGCTGGACGGAAGAAATTGCAACGTTAGCAAGACAACATAACGACGCTAATATTCTTTCTATACCTGCAAGATTTGTTTCATTGGATGTTGCGAAGGCAATGGTAAGTACTTTCTTTAATACCCCTTTTGAAGGTGGAAGACATGCAAAACGTGTAGAAAAAATTGATTTGTAAGATGAGAAAATTAATAGGATTATTATTTACTGTTATTAGTCTTAATGCCTTAGGACAAGCATCTTTAGATGCATTCGATAAGCGTGACACGTACATGAATACCATTACGGTAAAGGAGCTTAAAGAACAACTGTTCATTTTAGCGGCAGATGATTTCGAGGGAAGAGAAACCAGTAAACCGGGTCAGAAAAAAGCTGCGGCTTATATTGAAAATTATTACGAGTCTTTAGGATTGGAAAAAGGATCTATGACTGGTGTTCAGCAGCAGACATTCCCTTTGCGTAAGCGTAAACTAACATCAACAATTCTTACTGTAAATGGAAAGAATTATGAAAGTTCGAAAGATATTTTTTCATTGGATGCAGAAGGATTAGAGGGAACAAAATCGTTTACACGAATTGTTTTTGCTGGATACGGTATCACGGAAGGACGTTACAATGATTATGAAGATTTGGATGTAAAAGATGCTTTGGTGGTTGTGATGGACGGAGAGCCAAAGAATAAGAAAGGAAAATCTTTGATTTCGGGAGACACTGAGCAGTTAAGCGATTGGTCTTACGATCCAGGACTGAAGGTTGCTCTAGCCCAACAAAATGGTGCAAAGGCTATCGTTGTTATTCGTCGTGATTACGCCACGTTTTTACCTCGTATTAAATTTTGGTTAGAATCGGAAAAGATGGAATTGATTGAAGATATGGATGTAGCTGTTGCAACAGGAATTCCATTAATTTTCACCAATGAAAAATCGGCCAATGAGTGGTTCAATTTAGATCTTACAAAAAATTTAGATGGTTTAAAAAAGAAGAGAAAACCGTTGTTTTCAAGCAAAAAGATAAGGCTTTGTGAAAGAGCAGTCGAAGCTTCGTTAAATGTGAATGTAACAGATGAAA
>JBILTL010000027.1:0-19889 GCA_044371535.1 Flavobacteriales bacterium
AGACAATTCGTGAATCCTACGGAAGAAGAACTGAAGGAAATGCGCAACGAGCAAAGCGAAAGCATCAAAGATCAGTTAGAGTCGAGCCTTCGCGAAGCAGAAAAATTGCAGAAGGAAATGAAGCAGCTCGAACGCGAAATGCTCGAGAAGCAAAACCTGAATTGGCAAGACAAGAAGAAACTGGAAGACCTCATTGAGCGTCAGAAAAAATTGGAAGAGCAGGTTCAAGAAATTCAAAAGCAAAATCAACAGCGCAACCAAGAGCAGAAGGACGAGCAGCTGGCTGAAAAGCAAAAAGAGCTCGAGCGTCTGATGAACGAAATGCTCAGTCCTGAAATGAAGGAAATGATGCAGGAACTTCAGAAGCTCATGAACGAACTGAACAAAGACGAACTTCGAAAAGAGATTGAGAAGATGAATCTTTCGACCGAAGATTTAGAGAAGGAGTTGGATCGCGCGTTGGAGCAATTCAAAGAATTGGAAGTCGAAGAAAAGTTGAAGGAAGCCGCAGAGAAACTCAATGAACTGTCCGACAAACAAGAGAAGTTAGCGAACGATGAATCGAAGAGTGCTGAAGAGAAACTGAAAGAACAAGAGCAGTTGAACAAAGAGTTCGAAGACGTGAAGAAGGAATTGAAAGAGGCGGAAGAATTGAACAAAGAATTGGAAACGCCGCAAGAGATTCCGGATACCGACGGATTGAAAAAAGAGATCGACGACGAGCAAGAAAAGTCTTCTTCCGAATTGAAACAAAACAAGAAGAGCAATGCTTCGAAGTCGCAAAAGAAAGCCGCTGAGAAGATGAAACAGATGGCTCAGCAAATGCAAGACGGCATGGAAGCCGCAGAGCAAGAGCAACACGAAGAAGACATGGCTGCCATGCGCGCCTTGTTAGAGAACATTCTTTCGGTAAGTTTCGACCAAGAGGCGCTCATGGAGGAGACCAAGAAGACCATGTCGAACGACCCACGCATTAAGACGTTGGCCCAACGTCAGCGTAAGTTGAAAGACGATTCCCGCATGATTGAAGACAGCCTGTTCGCGTTGAGCAAACGTGTTCCGGAAATCAGCTCAACCGTGAATCACGAGATCAATGAGATTAACGCAAACCTCGATCGCGTGATGAAAGATTTTCCAGATGGAAACATGCCGCGCATTACGCAGAATCAGCAGTCTGCTATGACGGGGTACAACAACTTAGCCTTGTTGTTAGACGATGCATTGCAGCAAATGCAAGCGCAGATGCAGTCTGAGTCGCAATCGAAGAAGGAAGGGAAAGGCAGTTGCAATAAACCCGGTGGAAAGGGCAAAGGGAAAGGCAAGAGCAAAGCTTCTGCGGCGCAGATGAAGCGCATGCAAGAAGGCTTGCAGAAGCAGTTGGAAGAAGCGAAGAAAAAAGGACAGAATCAAGGCAAGAACAATTCAGGCGGTTCTAAGAGTGGCGGAGACGAAGGCATGGCGAAAGAATTGGCTCAGATGGCCGCGAAGCAAGCAGCTATTCGCAAGATGATGGAAGAGAAGGGAAATGAGTTGAACGAAGACGGAAGTGGCGCAGGTAACGAGTTGAAGCAGATTGCCAAGGAAATGGAAAAACTGCAACGCGATATTGTAAACAATCAGGTGACCGAAGAGAGTATTCGCAGGCAAAACGATATCATGATTCGCTTGCTGAAAGCGGAAGAAGCTGAACGTGTGCGTGACATGGACGAGCAGCGCAAGAGCAACGAGGCGATTAATGCGCCTGTTGGAAATCCGAAGAAGTACGAAGAGTTTTTGAAGAATAAACAGAAGGGCGTAGAGACATTGCGCTCGGTTTCACCGAACTTAAAACCTTATTACAAAGAGAAGACGCAACGCTATTTCAGAAATTCCTGAAAGAAATAAATTGAACATGGCGTTTTTTTTCTCATTTTTGATACGCAAAAATTAATTCATGATCCAAGGTCGCAGACAACTTCGTTTTCCATCCGTGCTTGAAAGCATACATTTAGCTGAGAAGCTAGTAGACGATGTGTGCAGTGAATACAAGGTGAAGGAAGACTACTACGGCGAAGTTTTGATTTGTCTTACGGAAGGAGTGAACAACGCTGTTGTTCACGGAAACCGCATGAATACGGAACTTCAAGTGTCGTTAACCTTCGAATTGGAGAATGAAAAGACTTTGCGATTTATTATTTCTGATGAGGGTCCGGGTTTCGATTACGAAAACTTACCAGATCCTACCGCTCCTGAAAACATTGAATTGCCTCACGGAAGAGGTGTCTTTTTAATGCAACGCTTAGCAGACAGATGCACGTTCAACAACGGCGGAACTGAGGTTGTCATTGAATTCGATGTAGCAGGCACAGCGGAATAATCCTAAATTTGCCGCATGCAAGAAAAATTAGCCAATCTCGAACAGAAGAAGCAAGAAGCTTTATTGGGTGGTGGTGCGAAACGCATAGAGTCGCAGCACAAAAAAGGAAAACTCACAGCTCGTGAGCGTATAGAGGTTTTGTTAGATTCAAACTCTTTCGAAGAAATCGGAATGCTGGTAACCCATCGCAGCACCAATTTCGGATTAGAAAATGAAAAATATTTGGGCGACGGTGTGGTTACCGGATACGGTAAAATCAACGGTCGCTTGGTGTATGTGTTCTCTCAAGATTTTACCGTAATGGGCGGATCGCTTGCAGAAGCTCACGCGCAGAAGATTTGCAAAATCATGGACTTGTCCATGAAAAACGGCGCGCCGTTGATTGGTCTAAACGACAGTGGTGGAGCGCGTATTCAGG
The DNA here is from genome assembly GCA_044371535.1 of Flavobacteriales bacterium. GTDB lineage: Bacteria > Bacteroidota > Bacteroidia > Flavobacteriales_D > Sanyastnellaceae > CAIZGX01. The sequence continues at coordinate 2,775 of JBILTL010000027.1, forward strand.
AAGGCGTGGTGAGTCTTGGCGGCTACGCCGACATCTTCTACAAGAATGTTCAAGCCAGCGGTGTTGTGCCACAGTTGAGTGCGATCATGGGTCCATGCGCTGGCGGTGCTGTGTATTCTCCGGCCTTAACAGACTTCATTGTTATGGTGGAAAACACGAGCTACATGTTTGTCACTGGTCCGAACGTAGTGAAGACCGTAACACACGAAGAAGTAAGCAGTGAAGATTTGGGTGGTGCAAGTGCACACAGCACGAAAAGTGGTGTTACGCATTTGACGGCAGAGAATGATGTTGCTGCGTTGAAGGTGATTCGTCAAATGCTTTCTTACATGCCGCAAAACTGCGAGGAAACTCCAGCACGCTTGCCTTACGAACCGGGCAATGAAAGAAGAGAAGGTTTGAATGGAATTATTCCTGCAAACCCGAATCAACCATACGACATCAAAGAAGTGATTGCAGCCGTTGTAGACGAAGAGTCTTGGTTGGAAGTACACAAAGATTACGCAGAAAATATTGTTGTTGGATTCGCACGCCTTGCTGGAAGAAGCATTGGTATTGTTGCGAATCAGCCTGCTTTCTTAGCAGGAGTATTAGACATTAAGAGCAGTAACAAAGCTGCACGTTTTGTGCGTTTTTGCGATGCATTCAATATTCCCTTGTTGGTGTTGGAAGATGTACCGGGTTTCTTACCGGGTACTGATCAAGAGTGGAACGGAATTATTTCGAACGGCGCGAAATTGTTGTATGCCTTTAGCGAAGCAACGGTTCCGAGAGTAACAGTAATCACCCGCAAAGCTTACGGCGGAGCGTATGACGTAATGAACAGCAAGCACATTGGTGCTGACATGAACTTCGCTTGGCCTTCGGCTGAGATTGCAGTAATGGGCGCGAAAGGCGCAGCTGAAATTATCTTCAAAAAAGAAATTGCTGAAGCAGCCGATAAGGAAGCTAAGTGGAAGGAGAAAGAAGCAGAGTACGCTACCCTATTTGCAAACCCATACAGTGCTGCGGAGCGCGGATATGTAGATGAAATAATAGAGCCAGCAGTGACTCGTGAGAAGTTGATTCGCGCATTTGAAATGCTTGAGAACAAAGCAGAGAAAATGCCACGCAAGAAGCACGGAAATATTCCATTGTAATTTTAAACTATGCCCTTGATTCTGCCTGTTAACGGTGTTTCTCCTGTTTGGGGAAACGATTGTTTCATTGCTGAAAACGCAACGATTGTCGGACAGGTAACGATGGGAGATCAATGCAGTGTGTGGTTCACCGCTGTGGTTCGCGGCGACGTGAACACCATTGAAATGGGCAACAAAGTAAACATTCAAGACGGCGCCATTATTCATGGCACCTATCAGAAAGCCGGAACTAAAATTGGCAACAACGTGAGCATTGGTCATAGAGCCATGGTTCACGGTTGCACCATTCACGACAATGTGCTGATTGGAATGGGCGCAATAGTCATGGACAATTGTGTGATTGAAGAGAACTGCATCATTGCTGCAGGCGCAATTCTTACAGAAGGAACACATGTGAAAAGTGGAAGTGTGTACGCCGGTATTCCAGCAAAAAAAATCAAAGACCTTTCTCCGGAATTGTTTCAAGGTGAAGTGCAACGCATAGCAAACAACTATGTCATGTATTCATCGTGGTTTCAACCTAAAAAATAATTTTTTATGTGGAAGAAGTTGCTTGTCGTTCTATGCGCACTTGTGCCTGCGTTTGTTTTCGCTCAGCCGAAAGACACGGTATTGAATTTTCGTGGAATGAATATTCCCATGAAGCTATCGTTCAGCGATGAGTTTGAGGGGACTCGACTTAACGAGCAAAAATGGACCATTCGCGAAGGTGTAACACGCGATGCTGAACAGAAGATTACCCAACAGTGGTTAACGAAGGAAAGCGTTTCAGTGAAGAACGGTAAGGTTACCATTACCACACTTCCTAAAGAAAGAAAAGATCAGACCTTTTACGTTTGGATCACCGACGGAATGAAAGAGCGCAAAGGCAATTTCAATTACGAAACGGGCGAGTTCGAATCGAAGGAATTGTTTCATTGGGGGTATTATGAAATTCGTTGTGAGCTTCCAAAGGGAAGAGATGCATGGCCTGCGTTTTGGCTATACGGAGAATCAGATGCAACGAACAACGAGATTGATGTGTTCGAGTTTTGGAACGAAGAAAATTTATTTGGAGGTTTTAGTCAGAAAAAGTTATCTCGCAAACAACACATGACCGCGCATTACAACAAAAGAATGTCGGGAGTTGGTGTGAAGTTGCCTTTCGATGGATCTGAAGGAATGCACACCTACGGTGTCTTGTGGACCGAGAACGCGATAGTTTGGTACACCGACGGAAAAGAAATGCGCACGCTTTACCGATATAAAAAATCGAGTGACCGCAAAGACGGTAAGATTGTAGCAGGAAGAGAAGAAAATGTGTTTCCTAGATCACCTATGAAACTGTTGGTAGACATGGCTGTTCAACAATCAGAGAATAGATTGCCGCTGGAAAAGAATTCCTTTGTGGTTGATTATGTGAGGGCGTATGTCTTTAAGTAGAAACCTTTTTCCGCAACAAACTCTCTAACCAAACACTGGAAAGAATAAGGACTGCTCCGAGGTAAAACAACGGACGCATGTATTCAGACTGTCCGTAGAAAAGTAGTGCCAATAGAATCGTATAGACAGGTTCAAGGTTAATGGCAATGGCACATGAGAATGGAGAGAGGTGCTTCATTACATTGACACTTGCAATGAACGCAAATGCAGTAGTCACGGTTCCAAGTAGCACAACCAATAGCCAGTCGTAAGTACTGAGTTCAGTAATGATATTCCACTCTCCCTGAATGGTAATGACAGCAACGAGCACTGTGCTTCCTCCAAGCATTTCGTAGAGCGCGATATTACTGGCGTGTATGGTGCGAATAAACCTTCCATTGAAGGAAGAAAAAATGGCAGCGAACAGGGCGGCCAATAGAGCGAATACGATTCCCCATGCATATTCCATTTCAACATTGAAAATAACTGCCACGCCGGCTGTAACAAGGCTGCCGAGTGCAAGTTCTTTCCAGACAAATTTCTTTCGAGTAAACATCGGAGAAATGAGTGCAACAAAGAAAGCAGTAGTGCTAATGACGGCAAGCGCTGTGCTAACATTACTGATATGTATGCTATAGAAAAAACACAACCAATGCGCGGCTGTAAGAACACCAACAAACAACAGTTTGATCAGGTCGAAACGTGAAACCACAAAAGATTTCTTCCAGAAATATTTATAAATAGCAATGGAGCCCAGAGCCACCATCATGCGCAAGAAGACTAAAACAGTAACGGAAAAGTTCAGTTCTTTTCCGAGGATTCCTGTAAATCCCCAAAGGAAAACAATGAAGTGAAGTAAGATTAGCGCCTTATTTCGTTCCTTCATTTTTTTCTGGCTCGAATTCAACAACGCCGCCGCTTACAACGTATTTCATTAGTTCTAATGAGTTGCCCGTAATAGGCTTAACACTGCTGCGAGGCACAATAACAAGGTGTCCTGAAAAACTATAACTCATAGGAACATAGACACCAACCTTTCCTGATTGGGCTTCTCCGATTTCTTGAAGATCTTCATCGGTAACGAAACCAATGACTTCAACATCGTGTTCTTTACTTAAGCGCACCAATACGGGTTTGTTGAATCGCTTTTTATTTCCAACGAAAGCACCTAGCATGTCGGTTATACTCTTGTAAATGGTTTTAATAAACGGAATGCGATCTAAGAATTTTGAAAAGCGATTTCTAATTTGATCGTTGATGATTTTAGCACCCAAAAAGCCAAGAATAATCAAAGCAACTAGAAGAATTAAAATTCCAAGCCCAGGATATTTATGATCGACAGGCAAAATGCGATCAAGAGAGTCGAAAACAGTAAAAAGCACGAAACCCGTAATATAGATGGGCAATGCGAGTACCAAACCGTTGATGAGGTAGGCGAATAATTTTCGGGTAATGGGGTGTTTCATATTACTTGCGAAGATAGATTTCTTTCGTTCTTTTTTCTCTGAAAGCATTGCCCAATTAGAAAAAATTCTTAATCTTGATAGACCTATACTATGAACCCATACCTATGAAAAACATATCTATCTTTTTTGCGGTGATTTTTGCTGGAATTTTTTCAGTGAACGCGCAATGCCCTACATGTTCTCCAGATCCGACATGTACGAATACAACGGGAACACCTATGATTTGTCCGGCCATTCCGCCTAACGCAACTACTGGGGTGTACTATGAACAAGTCATGACATTCTTTATTCCAACAGACGTCGTTGATCCATCTTCCGGAATTAATGCAACGCTCCTTCAATTAACCATTACAGATGTTTCTGGGCTTCCATTTGGATTGGAGTTTACCCTGAACGATGCTGATGGAATATTTTATCCGCCGCAAGGTGAAACATCGGGTTGTGCAACGATATGCGGAACACCCGTATTGCCTGGAACTTATGACATCGTAATTAGCATTACGGCATTGGCAGAGGCTTTCGGTTTTGAGGTTACCCAAAATGATAGTTTCGTAATTACACTTATTGTGGAACAAGGTCCTGGTGGAACGTCTACGTTCACCTTCGATCAGTCTGCTGGTTGTGGATCTATAGATGTCGATTACGTTGCAACCATTGGCGGAGATGCCTCACAGCTTACGACGTATACGTGGGATTTTGGAAACGGACAAACAGGAACAGCAGCAGATCCTGCGCCTGTGAATTACGGCGCTCCTGGAACATACACAGCATCCCTTCAAACAGTTATTTCAAATTACGTTATTACTTCTGTAAACCTTGCAGGAGTGAACGGAAACTGGAACGGCGATGCTGATGATCTGTTCAGCACAGCAGACCCATACTTCACCATTAATAACTCAGCAGGAAGTGCTGTTTACACAAGCGGAACGGTGAACAACCAAACAAGTGCTTCGTACTCCAGTGTGAACTTCACGCTTTCAAATCCACCCTACACCATTACCTTTTGGGATTCCGATGATATCTCCCAAGACGATAACCTCGGAACTTCTTCGTTCAACATTGGAGTAGGTTCTCAGTCCTTCACATCAGGTAATGGAACCTATGGAACTATCAACGTAGCATTGAGCGAAGTGACGAACATTTCGGCTTCAACAGCAGTGAGTGTTTTCCCACAGCCAGATGCTTCAGTGAGTGTGAACGGAGATGTTATTTCTTGTTCGAACGACAGCATGCCAACATATTATTGGTACCACGATGGAATTCTTATTTCTGGTGAATCGGGATCAAGTTTAACCATGACAGAATCTGGATACTATTCGGTGTATTTGCAAAACGAATTCGGGTGCTCTTCAACCAGTGAGCCTTACTTGTATTGCGCGCCTGTTGAGATCTTTTGGAACGCTGCTTCCGATCAATTGTCGGTGGCAGATACTTACGATACCTACCAATGGTTCTACAACGGTTTGTTGCTTCAAGGAGCGATTACGTATTATTTAATTAGCCCGCCTAACGGAGTATATGCTGTTCAAGTGACGAACAGCTACGGTTGCACCGTTACTTCAGACATCATTACCGTAAACGTGGGTGTTGAAGAAATAGCTCTCGAAGACCAATTGAACATTTATCCGAATCCGGTTACCGATGTTTTGAATGTTCAATGGAACAACACCACCGAAACTGCAACGCTTTCTATTCGCGATCTTTCAGGAAGATTGGTTCTTTCCGAGCGTGTAGCGAATGGAAACGCAGTACTTGAACTTTCTAATTTGTCTTCAGGAAATTATATTCTTGAATTGCAATTGGAAAAAGGAACTCTGCGCAAACAAGTTGTGAAACTTTAATCCGACTTATTTCGATTGATCCGGAGGATTGAAATTATTGAGCAATAGGATAAAACGCCTCTTCGAAATGAAAGATTTTTGAAGAGGCGTTTTCTTGTTCTACGATAGAAATCACGTCGAATCGAGGCTCTAGCGAATAGTTGTGAAGCACAATGAACAAGTGCGCTGCACGAATAAGTTTCTGTCGCTTCCGCGGATTCACCGCGTCTAGCGGATTGCCGAAGGCGTCGGTGCTCCGCGTTTTCACTTCAACAAAGACTAAATAATCATGATCAATCATGATTAAATCAATTTCGTACGGATCTATTCGCCAGTTCATGGCTACTTCACGATATCCTTTTTTCTTTAAAAACTCGAGCGCTTGCGCCTCGCCTTTTTTTCCAAGTGCGGTGTGATTCATCTTTAAGCAATTACATTTGCTGCAAATTATTTCAGTCTATGAAGAATCTTCTTGTTTTCATGTTTGTCTTTATGGGCATAACAACTTTCGCTCAGACTTCAAACGAGCCACAGACTTCATGGGGCGGGGTTTCTGATCGCAAGGGACAGAATTATATCTACTGGGGTTACAACAGAGCTTCCTACTTAAGAAGCTACATTCATTTCAAGGGAGATGGATACGATTTCGAATTGAAGGAAGTCAGCGCTACCGATATGCCTGCTAAGTTTGATCCAAACGTTTATTTGAACATTAAGTATTTCAGCGTACCGCAATTCAATGTTCGTTTCGGACGTTTCATCACCGATCAGTTTTCAGTTTCAGTAGGATGGGATCACATGAAATATCGATTAACACCTACGCAGACGTGCATTTTAAACGGGTACATTGACACGACCAAATTTGCAGGACAAGAATTCACAGGGAATTTCAATAACCAACAAATTTTGTATACCAACAGTTTCATGGATTTTCATCACAGCAACGGATTCAATTTTGTTCGTGCTGCTGCAGAATATCGCGCGCCGGTATGGATTGACAAAACCAAAAAGTATGGTCTGTACATGTGGTGCTCTGGAAATTTAGGCATCTTCTTGCCATGGACCGATTTCACTTTTTACGGAGAGCGTCACCTCAATTGGCTTCACGTTGCAGGATGGGGATGGAGCGCGTCATCGGGACTGCGCATGGAAGTGGGCAAACACTTCTTCGCTCAAGTGGGTGCGCAATTCGGAAGATCTTATTTAGGTGACATCATGTTGGAAGACGGCGATAAAAACGCTCGCGCTCAACAATCCATTACATTCATGGAACGCTCGTGGTCTATCGGAACCTACTTCGGTGGAGGGAAGAAGAAGTAGAATACTACGTATCAATCGAAATAACCCAACTCCTACGGATCAATCGAAATAAATTTCGATCAATCTCTACGAGATCAATCTGACTTCGTCATAGAATCAAATCGTCGAAGACATTCGCTGAAGGTATTCGTGCTTGCACATTCGTTGCTTCGCAACATTCGTGTATTCACATTCGTTAGCAGAACATTCGTGCTTCGCACATTCGTTGCTTCGCAACATTCGTGCTTCGCACTAAATGTGTATCGCCCGCTTCGCCGTCGCATCCAACGCCGCTTCCTTGAAGCTCTCGGTGAATGTTGGGTGAGCGTGAGAGATGCGAGCGATGTCTTCAGCGCTTGCGCGGAATTCCATAGCTACAACCGCTTCAGCAATCATGTCTGCGCAACGCGGACCAATCATGTGAACGCCTAAGATTTCATCGGTGTCTTTGTCGGCCAATACTTTCACCAATCCATCGGTGTCCATACTCGCACGCGCTCTTCCGCTGGCTTTGAATGGGAAGCTTCCTACTTTGTAGTTCTTGCCCATCTCTTTCAATTGCTCCTCGGTGTATCCAACGCTCGCCACTTCAGGCCATGTGTAAACAACACCAGGAATTAAGTTGTAGTTGATGTGCGGCTTTTGTCCGGCAATAACCTCAGCTACAAATGTTCCTTCTTCCTCTGCTTTGTGCGCAAGCATAGCGCCCTTCACCACATCGCCGATAGCGTAGATGTTCGGAACGCTCGATTGAAGGTGATTGTTAGTCACTATTCTTCCGCGTTCGTCTACCTGAACACCCGCTTTGTCTAATCCTAAATTGTCTGTATAAGGCTTTCTTCCTACCGAAACAAGAACGTAGTCTCCTTCAAGAGTTAGCTCTTCGCCTTTCGCGTTGTCTGCCTTCACGGTAACGGCTTTTCCTTTCGCTGTTACTTCTTTCACTTTATGTGAAAGGAAGAATTCGAAGCCAATAGCAGATAAAGATTTTTGAAGTTCTTTCCCCATCGTCTTATCCATAGTAGGAATGATTCCATCCATTAATTCCACCACACTCACCTTCGAACCGAGACGCGCATATACGCTTCCCAATTCCAGTCCAATTACACCACCACCAATCACAATCAAGTGCTTTGGAACTTCTTCCAACTTCAACGCTTCAGTGCTAGTAATAACGCGCTTTTTATCTATTTGAATGAAAGGAAGGCTTGCTGGTTTAGATCCAGTAGCTACAATGAAATTCTTTCCGCTTATTTCTTCGTTTGTTCCGTCGGCTTTCGCAATAGAAAGCGTTGAAGATGAAGTGAAAGTTCCATGTCCGTGAAGAACGGTCACTTTGTTTTTCTTCATCAAATAATCAATGCCCTTTGTTGTTTGGTCTACCACGTCTTGCTTACGCTTGATCATTTGACCCAAGTTAACCTTAGGCTTTGAACTCAAGTCAATTCCATGTGCTTCGAAGGTGTGAACCGCTTGGTGGTAGTGCTCGCTAGAGTCTAGAAGCGCTTTCGAAGGAATACATCCCACGTTTAAACAAGTTCCTCCAAGTGTTGAATAACGCTCAACCAATGCGGTTTTCATACCCAATTGAGCGCAACGAATAGCAGCAACGTATCCGCCTGGACCCGCGCCAACAACAACTACATCGAAATTTTCCATGGTGCAAAGATAAGCACGTCAATCGATGACCTCGCTTTCTTTTGCTTTAGATTTTTTGCGCTCTTTCAAGTAAGCGCGAACGACGAATGCATTGGTAATAATGACAAATCCCAAAATAATGTACTCAACATAATCTTTGATGCCGGGAAACTTTTCGCCTAGGAAATAGCCCATGAGCGTAAGTGATAATACCCAAGCCACCGCACCAATGACATTGTAGCCAACAAACGACTTGAAAGGAACGCGAATAACTCCAGCTAAAATGGGTGCGAAGGTTCTGATATAGGGAAGGAATTTGCCTAGAATAAGTGTCTTTCCGCCATGTCTTTCATAGAAGGTGCGCGTTGCATCGACATACTTCTTTTTGAAGAAAAATGAATCTTTCCGATTGAAAACTGCTGGACCGACCTTCCAACCGAAATAATATCCGAATAAACAACCGGCCAGCGAAGCAATGGACATATACGCAAGCAGGCTGTAGATGGAAGTGTCTAAAAGTTCGGGTTGTGTTGAAGTAATTAGCCCGGTGAAAAACAAAAGTGAATCTCCTGGAAGGAAGAAACCAATGATGATTCCATTTTCAGCAAAAAGAATAATCAACACCAAGGCAAGTCCGCCAATGTGCAGTATTTTTTCGGGGCTTGTAATACTTTGAATGAAATCCCACATAAGACTGCAAATTAGTCTTTTCTTCTTTCAGAATGTTTCTTGATTATCTAATCTAACAACACCTATTCGTTAGGAAGTTTTTTTGGGTATTCGACACGAATAGTTTTGAAATTACTCTGGTCATATTTCACAGTAACAGCTGACCCCACAGCGTACATGGGTTCATTGTCACAGCGATCTTCTGTTCGAATACGCATGGTTTCTCCACCCTTAGGGGTGTATTCAATAACCGGATAGAAATACTTCTTCCCTTTCTCAGTCGCGCTCATCCAATTGACAATGCGCCCTGAAGTCTTCTCACTTTTAAATGCAAAGCGAACGGTGTCTTTGAACAGATAGATTCCTATTCCAATCGAGAAAAGTGCAAGAAGGGTATAGGGAATGTAATCTGGCATGTTCTCTAGCATGGTTTATAGCTTCACGAATGAGACAACTGATTGGTTGTTTTCAATAATAACCGCTAACGAATAAATTCCGCTTGGTAAATCTTGAATATTTATTTTTTGAGTTGAAGAAACAACGGTTTTTTGTTGAAGGACAACGCGACCAGTCATATCTACAACAGTCAATGTTCCAGCTCCCATTACTTCGCTGTTCAAGGTGATTTCGTTGTTCGCTGGATTAGGATAAATATTCAATCCCAACACATTGTTCTCTTCAACACTGCTCACACCTTCGCAGATGCAGTTCGCATTGTAAGCATCGTTTTCGGTTGTTGCCAATCCGTCGTCGCATGGGTCTCCAACAAAATAGCAAGATCCGTCTTCTTGATTAGCGGCTGCGTTGTAATTACAAGCATCTGCCGATGTGCAACCGTTAACGATTACAACATCTCCACTTGCTAAATAACGTACAGCACCCATGTCGTTTCCATCGGGTTGTGAAGTAAGTCCAGCACAAACCACTTTACCGTCGGTTTGAAGACCAATACCGTATGCATCGTCGAAAGAAGCGCCCAAAGATGTAACCACATTTCCTGAACCACCCCAAGTAGCATCAATAACTCCGTCGAAACTGAAGCGAGAAGTCAAGAAGTCACGAACCATGAATCCAGAGCTCGTTGTTCCGCAAGCGTACCAATTGTTGTCTGCCCCAAGCGTACAATCGAAGAACACGCTGTAACCGCCTGCTGCGTTTGCAAGTGTTCCGTTCGTTCCGAAAGAAACATCGTAAGAGCCGTCGATGTTATGTCTGCGAGCCATAGAAGAAGAACCGTTGGTTCCAACAGCAATTAATTTTGAATTTGAATATTCAATGTCGTAGTATGTTCCACCCGCTACGTCTAACCACAAACCGTTGGTCCCGAAAGCACCAACCGGTCCACCAGTCAAGGTCATAAGCATGATCATAGGTACTGAGGTGAATGTATTCGGATTGTATTTATCTCCACAAATAGCAATTGCACCTTCTGTAACAATCGTTGCTCCTGTTACATTAAACTCGTCTGTGTTGCTTGTTTGATAAGTTGCAGTACCTCCTGTTCCGAAAGTGGTAACCAGATTCCCTTGAAGATCTAAACACTGAACAGCAATCGAATTGTAGCTGAATCCAGGTGTGAATTTTCTTCCAACTAAATAAATCAAATTGTTGTGAATCAAGGCTTGGTAAATGTATTCCTCACCTGTGTCTAGATTGTTCTCATAAACTCCGTTCACCGCGAATGACGGGTCAAGTGTTCCGTCTGGCTTAATTGCCCAAGCAGCGAATTGTGTGTCTGCCATGGTTAAACTCTTTGCTCCAACAACAAGAATATTTCCGTTAGGAAGAAGGGTCATGTCGTAAGCGAAATCAGACCCGAGTGTGTTCGGAAGGGTGAATACGCCATTGTTCCCGAATGAAGAATCATAACTTCCGTCTTCATTCAATTGAACCACCATCATGTCGAAATCCATGAATGAACCTGTTGTTCCACACATTAAGATTTTATTGTTACTCAGAACAATCACATCTTGTGCGTTATCGAAAACATTGTTTGGATTGATCGTTTGAATACCATCTGTGCTGAAGGTTGCGTCAAGTGCGCCCGGTTGAGCGAAGGCATTTATTCCGAACAAAAGGAATGCAGCAAGAGGGAGTAGAAATTTTTTCATGATGAAGTTTAAGTTAGTCCTACAAATATAGTCTTCATAATTTTTACGGCCATGCAATTTATTCGCTTTACTTCGTTACGACATTTGCACTGTTGTCTTCAACATAAAAATTAGAAATGAATCCTGTAAAAATACTCTGGGCCGACGATGAGATAGAATTGCTGAAACCGCATATTCTTTACCTTGAACAAAAAGGCTATGTGCTTACAACCGTGAACAACGGAAGATCGGCAATCGATTGGGTGAAGAAGGAATTCTTCGACATTGTTTTCTTAGATGAGAACATGCCCGGATTGAGCGGTTTGCAGGTGCTTCAAGATATGAAGGCCATTGATTCTTCGCTTCCGATTGTTATGATTACCAAGAGCGAGGAAGAGCACATTATGGAAGATGCCATAGGCTCGAAAATTTCCGATTATCTCATCAAACCCGTTAATCCGAGTCAGATTCTTTTGACGATAAAGAAGAATCTCGACGAAAAGCGTTTGGTAAGCGAAAAGACCACCAACGATTATCGTCAAGAGTTTCGCGAGATAAGCATGCAGTTGGGACAGCGCATGAACGCTGAGGAGTGGAAGAATTTCTTCAAGAAAATGACCTACTGGTCCCAGGAGCTTCGCGGCTCGAATGACGAGGGCATGAATGAAATTTTCAAGACGCAACGAAAAGAAGCGAACGAACAATTCTCGAAATTCATTAAGCAGAACTACCTCGAGTGGATGAAAGATTTTTCGAAGGCACCTTTGCTTTCGAACTCTGTTTTTCGTCAGCGTGTTGCACCGTTGGTTGCTTCCGCGAAAGCCGATGAATCTGTCTTCTTGTTAGTAATAGACAACTTGCGTTACGACCAGTGGAAGACGCTTATTCCACATATAAAACCGTATTACAGAATTGAAGAAGAAGACTTGTTCTTCAGTATTCTTCCAACGGCTACGCACTATGCACGCAACGCCCTGTTCTCTGGATTAATGCCTTCGGAGATGCAAAAGTTGTATCCGAATTGGTGGAAGAGTGAAGAAGACGAAGGCGGAAAAAACCTGCACGAAGAAGATTTCTTAGGTGCACAATTGAAGCGTTTGGGTCTCGATGTGAAGTGGTCTTACAACAAGATTACAAATTATCATGCTGGAAGAAAATTAGCCGATTCATTCACGAATTTGTTGAAGAACAACTTGAATGTAATCGTCTACAATTTCGTGGACATGCTCAGTCACGCGCGTACAGAAATGGACGTGATTAAAGAGTTGGCAGACGATGAGCCGGCATACCTTTCGTTAACGGAAAGCTGGTTCGAGCACAGCGCACTTCTTGAAATGCTGAAGCAGTTGTCTGAAAAGAAATGCAAGGTGATTATTACCACCGACCACGGAACTGTTCGTGTGGAAAATCCGATTCGCATTGTTGGAGATAGAAATACCAATTCGAACTTGCGCTACAAGGCCGGAAGAAATCTCGATTACAACCCGAAGGAAGTTTTTGAAATTCGCAATCCGAGCGAAGCACACTTGCCGAAACAAAACATTAGTACAGCCTTCGTTTTCGCTACCGACAACGATTTCTTTGTTTATCCGAACAATTACAACCAATTCATGAACTACTATCAAAATACCTTTCAACACGGAGGTATTTCGTTAGAGGAAATGATTATTCCATTCATTGTTTTACAATCGAAGTAAGATGCAGCAGTTTGAGGTTCATTCATTAGAAGAGCTGGAATCATTGGCACAGCAATTCATTCAGAAACATCCTTCAGGAATATTTTGTGTTGAGGGTGAAATGGGTGCAGGCAAGACAACCTTCATATCGCTTGTTGCGAAATTATTGGGGGAAGAGAACACAAGTTCACCAACGTTCTCCTTGGTGAATGAGTATCACCTCGGAAACAACGAACGCATGTATCATTTCGACTTGTACCGTGTAAAATCAAAAGCCGAACTGCAAGAGTTCGGCTTCGAAGATTATCTATACGGCGCTCGATATGTCTTCATCGAATGGCCAGAAGTGGCGTTCGACTATTTAGACAATCCTAATTTTCTTCGCATTCGCGAAGAGGAAGGAAAGCGTGTTTTTGAATTTTAGTGAGAACCTTTGTGAGCTGGAGCAACTTCAGGAGCTGCTTCTACCACAACTTTCGCCTCTTCAACAGCGTGCGCACCAGCAGCATGAGCCGTAGTATCAGTTGCAGCTTTATGGTCTTCGTGTTTCACTTCTTCAACTTCTTTCGCAGGAACAGTACCTGGAAGTTTTGTCATTGGCACTGCAGCGTTGTTGTTAATGTTAACGAACATTAATGTTAAAATAGCAGCAAGTGGAACAATCAACCATAAGAAGAATGAGCTTTGCTTTGGAGAATCTGAATGTGACATAGTTTTTATTTTGCGGCTCAAAAATAGCAGATAATTCCAACCTTTCAAAAATAATAAGCAAGGTTTCGTAACTTCGAAGATGAGAATACTCTGCTATGGCCCTTTCTAAAAAACATTTTCACTCCATTGCGCTCGAAACGGCGCTGTCTCCGCAAGAAGAAATGCTTCACGTTGGAAAGAACATGCAACGTTTAACCATTGGCATTCCAAAGGAAACCTCTTTTCAAGAACGTCGCGTGGCTCTTGCTCCTGAAAGTGTTGGTTTATTGGTGAGCCGAGGTCACGATGTCATCATCGAATCTGGCGCTGGTAACGAGAGTAACTTTTTAGATCACGATTACAGCGAATGCGGCGCAACCATTGTGTACGACCGCAAGCAAGTCTTTCAAGCCAACGTCATTATGAAAGTGGCACCGCCGAGTTTGGACGAAATAGAGTTGATGCCCGGTAAGCAAACGCTTATTTCAGCATTGAATTTACCTGTTCAATCGAAGGAGTGTTTCGTTCAACTTTCAGCAAAAAAAATCACAGCCATAGCCTGGGATTACATTCAAGATAAAAAAGGAATTTACCCCATTGTTCGCGCAATGGCAGAAATAGCGGGCAATACGTCAATTATGCTGGCAGCAGAATACCTCAGTCATCACACTGGCGGAAGAGGACTTATGCTCGGCGGAATTACCGGTGTTCGTCCGACAGAGGTAGTCATTATTGGCGCAGGAACAGTTGGAGAAAACGCTGCACGCGCTGCCCTTGGTTTGGGTGCAAGTGTCAAGCTTTTCGATAACAGTATTTATAAATTGAAGCGTATTCAGAACGATTTGGGCGTTCACTTGTGGACCAGCACCATTCAACCTTCTGAACTTTCACGTGCGTTGAAATACGCCGATGTGGTCATTGGAGCCATTCGCTCGAAAAAAGGAAGAACACCTGTTGTTGTTTCTGAGGAAATGGTTCAAGACATGAAAGAAGGAAGCGTGATTGTAGATGTGAGTATCGATCGCGGCGGATGTTTTGAAACGTCTGAAGTAACGAACCACGAGAACCCTACTTTCCGCAAGCACGGGGTAATTCATTATTGTGTTCCGAACATTGCTGCGCGCGTTTCAAGAACTGCGTCTTATGCGCTTTCGAATATTTTCGCTCCTGTCATTTTAGATTTGGGCGACGAAGGAGGAATCGTGAATCTGATTCGAAATCAGAAAGGGTTCCGCAATGGAGTTTACCTCTATCACGGAACCCTCACCAATGAAGACATTGCCACGACTTTCGATTTGTCGTGGAAGCCTCTGGAATTGCTTATTGAGGCGATTTAGCTTCGTCCCCGGTCGACAATAAATATCCAATCGAGAAATTCAAGCGAAGTGCAATACCGTTCTTAACGCCGTTGGTATAGCCACCCACGAGCATTGAATTTCCATCGGAATATTTTCTTGAAGTGATTTTAGTTCCACCGCCCGCGTATACATCAATGATGAAGCGATCATTCTTTCCTTGGAATTTTTGATAACCGATTTGTGCTCCATAAATCGAAACACGCGTGTTTAAATTTTGAAAGCCTCCAGTTGGATTTGCGTAGTAGTACGTTGAATCTGCTGGATCCATGAAACGATCAGCATACTCATCTAATTGACTGCTCGAAAAACGCTGAGAGCTATACAATCCAAAATAAAAACCTTCCATATTTTTTCGAGTGTACAAGCGTACTTCTGGATCTATGGAAAATCCAGCGTCGCTGTTATCTAAATTTTGCTGGAAATAAGTACCTCCAGCATAATCTTCCAATCCAGAAGATTTTGGGAAAAGGTTTTGACTGAATCCCAAGGCTGCCGAAATGCGCGGAGAATTAGGAATCATGTATTCAGCATGAACGGTATATTTCATGTTACGAAAGAACACGAGTGGCGTATACTTAATGGCCAATTGAGCGCCAGCAGTCAAAGACACAAGCGCGATGGAGACAAGTAAAATTATTTTTTTCATGGTTTAATTTTTTGTTGAAGTAAAGGTAACAAAAAGCCCCACCGAAGTGAGGCTGTTTGAAATGTGTTGTTTTTTGGAATTACATGAACGCTTCCATTGGCGGACAAGTACAAACCAAGTTTCTATCTCCGTATGCGTTGTCAACACGACCCACGCTGGTCCAGAATTTATTTTCACGAAGACCAGGCATTGGATAAGCAGCAGCACTGCGAGAATAAGAATGGTTCCATTCGTCTGCAGTTAATTCTTGCGCTGTGTGTGGAGCCATTTTCAACAAGTTATCTTGCTTGTCGGCTGCACCGCTTTCAACATCGAAAATCTCTTTTTTAATTTGAATCATTGCATCGCAGAAACGATCCATTTCAACCAATGGCTCACTTTCGGTTGGTTCAACCATTAATGTTCCAGCCACAGGGAAAGATACTGTTGGCGCGTGGAATCCGTAGTCCATTAAACGCTTCGCAATGTCTTCCACTTCAACCCCGAAAGATTTGAATGAACGACAATCCAAAATCATTTCATGTGCAACGTGTCCGTTCGTTCCGGTATAAAGTACATCGTAATGTCCTTTCAAACGCGCTTTCATGTAGTTCGCGTTGAAGATTGCAACTTTCGTTGCATCTGCCAATCCGTCGAACCCTAACATCTTAATGTATCCGTATGAAATCAACAAGATTAATGCGCTTCCGAATGGTGCAGCACTCACTCCGTTAATTCCGTTTTCACCGCCTGTTTTCACAAATACGTTTGAAGGAAGGAAAGGCTTTAAGTGAGCGGCAACACCAATAGGACCCATGCCAGGACCACCACCTCCGTGAGGAATAGCGAAGGTCTTGTGTAAGTTCAAGTGACAAACGTCTGCGCCAATGTTACCTGGGTTGGTAAGACCAACCTGAGCGTTCATGTTCGCACCGTCCATGTATACTTGCCCACCGTTGGCGTGAATAATATCTGTAATCTCGTTAATGGCTTCTTCGAATACCCCGTGTGTTGAAGGGTAAGTCACCATTAATGCAGCAAGGTTGTCTTTGTGAAGCTCAGCCTTCTCGCGAAGATCAGCAACGTCTACGTTTCCGTTTTCGTCACACTTCGTTACTACAACTGTCAAACCAGCCATGACTGCAGACGCCGGATTTGTTCCGTGTGCAGAAGATGGAATGATACAAATGTTACGGTGATGATCACCGCGACTTCTGTGGTAAGCCATAATAACAAGCAATCCT
>JBILTL010000028.1:0-19884 GCA_044371535.1 Flavobacteriales bacterium
TCCACATCTTTGGCGGAAAATTATAATTATGAATCCAATTCATCAAACAGCAAAAGACTTTGCAGTTACCGCAGTAAAACTGGGCAAGCGACTTCAGAAACAAGAAAGGGAGTTTAACATTTCCAGTCAATTGATTCGAAGTGCGACATCAATAAGTGCCAATCTTCATGAGGCAAGAAGCTCCGAATCTTTAAAAGATTACACTCACAAAGTATTCATTGCTTTTAAGGAGGCCAATGAAACAAAATATTGGATCAACCTTCTTCACGAAACCGAGTATATCCCCACCGAGGAGTTCAATGAATTAAACAAGCAAATCCGCGCCATCGGAGCTACACTGTATGCGCTCACAACTGCGATGCGGAAGAAACTTCAAAACGAAAAGAATTCAAAGTAAGATGTTGCAACTCGAAGAGATTCGCCCAAAGGGCATTCGTGCTTGCACATTCGCCCAGCGGGCATTCGTTGCTTCGCAACATTCGCCTCCGGCATTCGTGGCTACGCCACATTCTTGCGTTCCGCAAAATACTTCTGCAACTCCCGCTTCACCTCATCCTTCAACACCCACAACCCAATGAGGTTCGGGAAGGCCATGCCTAAGATCATCATGTCGGAAAAGTCTACGACTGCGCCGAAACTGCTTACAGTTCCTAGGACGGTGCAGAATAAGAACAAGAGGTTGAACGATTGCTTGATCCACCATTTGTCGCCGAATAGATAAGCCCAACTTTTCATGCCGTAGTAAGACCAAGAAATCATAGTTGCGTATGCGAAAAGTACAATGCAAATCAATAGAATCCAATCAGTCCAAGGGAAGACGGAGCGGAAGGCAGCTGCTGTTAATGCGCTTCCGTTTAGACCATGAGCATCTGTTGCATAACCCGTGAATACAAGAACGAGAGCGGTCATGGTACAAACGACAACGGTGTCGATAAACGGTTCTAACAACGAAACCATTCCTTCCGTTACAGGCTTGTTTGTTTTCGAAGTGGAGTGCGCAATACTTGCAGATCCAATTCCAGCTTCGTTACTGAACGCCGCTCTGCGAAAGCCCATCATCATAACCCCAATGAATCCTCCTTTCATTCCATCTGGAGAAAAGGCGCCGTTAAATATCAATGAAGCGGCTTCGCCGATGTGTGAAATATTCATTCCAATAATCACCAAGGCAAATCCGCAGTATACCACCACCAATGCGGGAATCATCTTGTCTGTTACACGCGCAATACTTTTTATTCCACCAACAATTACAAATCCTACTGAGATTGCGAATGCAACACCAATCCACAAGGCATATTCTTCAGAACCAGGAATTGTGGTTTTCACCATGTCAAAGGCCTGATTCGCTTGAACCATGTTTCCTCCGCCAAGCGTTCCGCCAACACACATGATTGCAAAAATGACTGCCAATACTTTTCCGCTGCGCTGCCATCCTTTTTTCGCTAAACCTGCACTTAAATAGTACATTGGTCCGCCGCTAACTTCACCCGTTGCCGAGATTTTTCTGTACTTCACACCCAATGTGCATTCAACGAACTTAGTGGTCATGCCGAATAGTCCCGCGACAATTATCCAGAACGTTGCACCCGGACCACCGACAGCGATAGCCACTGCCACCAAAGAGATATTTCCCAAACCAAGTGTTCCACTTAATGCAGCCGATAAGGCCTGGAAGGGTGTGACTTCTCCTTCGTCAGTCTTCTTGGTGAATTGACCAAAGGTTATTTTCCAGGCATGACCGAATGCACGGACATTGATAAATCTGAAATAAAAAGTAAAGAACACCGCGCTTCCAATAAGTAAAACCACCACTAACCAAATCTCTGTTTTTACAGGATCTCCATTCGGATGTTTAATTTGCTTTCCTGTGCTGTCGTATAAATGTTGATCATATAAATTGAACGCAGCAAAAGGATCGAAGAATAACACAACTCCAAAGGCATCGACAATTGGCACAAAAAACGAATTCATCTTTTCTTCACTCGATACCGCGGGTATGGTGAACGTTTGCTCTTGCTTGCTCCCATTTGCAAAGGTTACTTGAACGGTATAGTTGATTCCTTCTTTCAGTCCGGATGCTGCGACAGAATCTACACTCTGAAGATTCGACCAATGCGCAGAAGTAATGCTGTCGGCACTTACCACAGCAGCCTTTCCATCGCCAATATTGTGGGTATTTGGATTCAGTTGTAACTGGAAATTTTGAGCGAAAAGCGTTGTTGCCGAAAATAAAATTGCAGCAAAACTCAACGATTTAAGATAAAGGGAAGTTATTCTCATGGCCTAAAAATAGGCTATTTCAATAAGTTAGTTCCCGATGTGAATAGGTTGTGGATATTTGAATTCAAACAACCGCGATTTTTTCTTCATCTTTGTAACGTTATGGCAGAAAATTTCATCGTTTCAGCAAGGAAGTATCGCCCAGACAACTGGGATTCAGTGGTTGGACAAAAGTCCATTACCACCACCTTGCGCAATGCCATAGAAACCAATCAGATTGCACAAGCTTATTTGTTTACCGGCTCCCGTGGAGTAGGTAAGACCTCTTGTGCGCGCATCTTCGCGAAGGCCATCAACAACATGTTAGATGCCACTCCCGAGGAGTTGGCCTTCACCATTTTTGAATTAGATGCAGCTTCGAACAACGGAGTAGACGACATACGTGCTATCGTTGATACCGTGCGCATCCCACCACAAGTTGGAAAGTACAAGGTATATGTGATAGATGAGGTTCATATGCTTTCAGCAGCCGCTTTCAACGCGTTTTTGAAAACGTTGGAAGAGCCGCCCGCACATGCGATTTTCATTCTAGCAACAACAGAGAAGCACAAGATTATTCCAACCATTTTAAGTCGTTGTCAAATCTTTGATTTCAATCGAATCAAGGTGAAAGACATGACCGAGCATTTGCAACACATTTGCAAGCAAGAAGGAATTG
The DNA here is from genome assembly GCA_044371535.1 of Flavobacteriales bacterium. Taxonomy (GTDB): domain Bacteria; phylum Bacteroidota; class Bacteroidia; order Flavobacteriales_D; family Sanyastnellaceae; genus CAIZGX01. The sequence continues at coordinate 2,939 of JBILTL010000028.1, forward strand.
AGGCGGAAGAAGATGCATTACATGTTATTGCAACGAAGGCAGACGGTGCCATGCGCGATGCTTTGTCAATCTTCGATCAGGTTGTTGCATTTTGTGGAAGAAAATTAACTTACGATTTAGTCATCCAGAATTTGAACGTTCTCGATTACGAGTACTACTTCAAGTTAACTGACTTGTTTTTCAAAGAAGATATTCCAAACGCTTTATTGGTGTTGAATGAAGTGGTTGAAAAAGGCTTCGATGTACATCACTTCGTTACTGGACTAGGCGCACACTTCAGAAATCTTTTGGTTTGTCGAGATGCGCAAACGCTTTCTTTAATGGAAGTAACTGAAGGTGTTGCTGCGAAATACAAAGATCAAGCAGCCGCAAGTGAATTGCGCTTCTTGATTCAAGGAATTGATTTAGTGAATGACACCGATTATCACTACAAGTCATCTCGTCACCCACGTTTGTTGGTTGAACTTCTGCTCATGAAATTGTGTAGCGTTCCGCAAAACTTGCGTGAGGGTGAAAAAAAAAAGTGAAAATCCTAGCGTTTCGCGGAGCTGAAAAGTTCATCGGAGCGCCACAGGCAAGATTAGCTTCTCCAGCAACTTCATCTCAAACCCCAAGTGCATCGAACGAACTTGTTGTTGAGAAAACCGAATCAGTTGCAATTGAATTTAACAACGAGAAACAACTCCCAAACAAAACGGTACTCGATCCTGAAAAAAGGAAACTTGCCGGATTGTCTCCCGATAATATTTCCATTCGATACAATCCGCAAATTCAAATTGAAACCGCTGCAGACGAGCCGGAACCAGAAGAAAAAGCAGATCGCATTTATACGGCGGAAGAAATCAATGCCGCATGGATGGGATATGTGGAAGAGCTCATGGATTTCAACTCTCAAGCGGCATCTGCACTGAAAGTAACCAAGTTGAATGTTCTTCCAGATAATGAACTGCACTTGATTTTTCCAGGAAGCACGCAAATGGAATATTTCAACGAAGAGCGTTCGCCTTTAATGGGCTTTATGCGTAAGAAAGGTGTTGTAGGATTGAAGTTGAAACTGGAAATCGCGCAGATCAATTCAGTAGCAAGAGAAATCGTTACCGATCGCGCGCGTTTTGAAAAAATGATGGAGAAAAATCCTGCAGTGAAAACACTCTGGGAACGTTTCAAATTAGTAATCGATTAATTCATGCGCGTAGACAAATACCTCTGGTGCATCCGTGTTTTCAAGACTCGCTCGCTATCAACGGCTGCTTGTAAAGCCGAGAAAGTATGGGTGAACGGAGAGTTCGTGAAAGCTTCGCGCGAATTGAAATTGAAAGATGTTGTTCGTGTAAGAAAAGGCCCTATCCATTTTCAATTTGAAGTCATCGATTTTCCAAAGAGTCGTTTGGGTGCGAAGTTGGTTTCAACTGTAACCAAAGATGTCACTGCAGCCGATGAATTAGCGAAGTTGGAACGCATTCAACTTCAAATGAAAGCCACGCCGTACTTCGGCGTGGGAAGACCTACAAAGAAAGATCGTCGCCAGCTCGATGACTTCATGTATTACGAAGATCTAGAACAAGATGATAGCCAGTAAAGCACTGCAACTTCAGCCTGAAGAGATTCAGCAATTACGCAATGAAGTGCTATGGCCGCACAAGACCTTTGAGAATTGCATTTTGGATACCGATAGACTTCCTTCAACCTTTCATTTTGGAGTGCAATTAGACGGACTAACTGTTGCGACAGTTACTCTTCAACAAGAGAGTTCAAGTAAACTTCCACAAGAAAAACAATACAGACTCCGCGCAATGGCAGTGCGTGAAGGATACAGAGGACAAGGGTTTGGTGATGCTATTGTTGAAGCAGGATTAAATCATTTAAGAGAATTAGGTGTTGAAGTGGTGTGGTGCGATGCACGAGTTGCTGCTCTGAATTTTTATCGTCGCCTTCACTTCAGTGAGTTGGAAGAGGAATATGAAATTCCAATTATTGGCATGCACCGGTTTATGTGGAAAGTATTAAGTTCGCAGGTATGAGCGCAATTTTGAATTCATTTCGTTCGCACAGTTCAGCGTGGTTAACAGCTCTGCTTGCTTTCGCTTTGTTCGCAGTGGTGTCTTTCACCAATCATATTTTTTTCAGGACTTATGCGCTAGATCTGGGCTTGTACACAAATGCACTTTACGACTACGCGCACTTTCGTTTTGCCGACACGTCTCTTTTCCTTCCGGAAAATAAAAATCTGTTAGCGGATCACTTCGACATGTATCTCATGTTGTTCTCTCCGCTTTCGTGGATTTTCAAGTCGTATACTTTGCTCGTTGTTCAATGTGTGGCTGTGATCGCTGGTGGATTCGGAATTTATTTTTTGTTGAATGAAAACGAAGGAACACGCCCCTATAGAATTTGGGGAATGACCATGTTCTATTTGTTTTTCGGAACCCTCGCGGCGTTGGCGTACGACTATCACAGCAATGTGATTTCTGCAATGGCTCTTCCATTTTTCTTTTTAATGGTTAATCGAAAGTCATGGGGAAAGGCTTTTGCCTTGCTTGTATTCATGTGTTTAGGGAAAGAAAATGTTTCGCTGTTTTTATTCTTCGTTTCATTGGGTTTGTTCTGGAAATATTTCAAATCGAAGGAGAGTCGAAAATACATTTTGCTTTTCGCAGGATTCAGTGTCGTGTATTTCTTGTTTATGGTGAAGTGGGTTATGCCTAACATTGCCGGAGAGAAGGACTTTGTTCATTTCGGGAAGTACCCTGTATTAGGTGGTGACATGACTGCGGCAATCAAATTCATGATTGTGCATCCGCTCGAATTCATTCGTTTACTCTTTGTCAATCATATACCCGAAGATCCAACTTACAACAATGAAAAAGTGTTTTTCTATTTGGTTCTTTTCGTTGCAGGCGGATGGGCGCTGTTCGTTCGTCCCTGGTATTTCGTAATGATACTTCCAATTATTATTCAAAAGGAATTGACGAATCAGCCGAGTACTTGGGGGTGTGTTTATCAATATAGCATTGAGTTTGCGCCAGTTGTTGTTGTGGCTGTTATGGAAGTCGTTTCTAAATTGAAGTTTAATTCAAATCGAGTAGGGGCTTTGCTCATTTTCTTCACGCTGTCGAGCACGGTTTACGGACTTGTTGAACGTTCGAAGGCTTGGGAAAAAGAACGCTTTATCTTCTGGCAGAAGCCTCATTTCAAACCGCATTATGATTTAACAGATGTGAAGGTGCTCATGGAAAAGATTCCATCTGATGCTGCGGTCATGGCCAATTCAGCGTACGTGGGACAGTTGGCTTATCGCGATAAATGTTATACGCTTCCTTTTGTGAAGGATGCTGAATTTATTTTAATCAGTTCTACAGAGTCGACCTATCCTTTAACCGTGGAGCAGACGAACGAATTCATTCAAGCAATTCAAGTTGATAGTGCTTGGAATTTAGTTGAACAGCGTGGACACGTTTATTTGTTTCAACGTAAGCCGTAATTCCAATAGAGCGGAGTAGTGGGAATCTCAGGAGATTGAATGGTTTTCTCCATCCACAACACGTCGTGCCATTGATTCAATTTGAAACCAACGTTTTTATAGGTAGCAAATTTTTCAAATCCCATCTTGTCATGAAATCCAATACTTGCATCATTCGGAAGGGCGATCACCGCGAATGCTTTGCAAATGTGAATGCGCTCGAGCTCACTAAAGAGTTGGTTGTATAGCGCTGTTGCTACTCCAGATTTTTTGTTTTGATCTTCAACGTAAATAGATACTTCCACATTCCATTGGTAGGCTGCGCGATCGCGATAAGCTGAAGCATAGGCATAGCCGATTACGTTTCCGTTTTCTTCAGCAACTAAATAAGGAAATCGCTGGGAAATAGTATCGATTCGATTTGAAAATTCTACTAACGAAGGTGCTTCCAACTCAAAAGATACAGCGGAACCCACGACATATTTCGAATAAAGACGTAAGCAAAAGTTGGCGTCAGAAATTTGAACAGGACGAATACTTAAACTCATCTGCGAATCACGCGTTCAAGTGTTCTTCCTCTTGAAGAATTTATTTCTATGAAATAAGTTCCACGCGTTTCTGGAAGTTGAATGCGCGCTACCACGCTTCCAATTTTTCTTCGCTCGATGAATCTACCGTCTAAAGAATAGATTGCAATTTCATCTATTGTTTCTCCATTTGAAGTCATATTCACCCATCCGTCTGAAGTTGGATTAGGGAACAACAGGAAAGTAGGAATACGAATTTCTTCAACCCCAATAATGGTACTCATTAGTGATTGCGCACCTACTTGCACGGGATCTGCGCCTTCCGCATCGTACATAGAACGGAAAGAGTTGATCGCTTCATTGTCGAAAGTGAACATTTCTTCTAAGTACTTCGGAGGAACAGTCTGATACATCAAACGAGCGGTCACGTGCAAGTTTCCTGAGAATCCGTTCAAAGGAATGTGAACACGAATTTGATCGGTTCCGCTTCCTTCGTTTCCGTTCGGGAAATGATTGAAGTTCGGGTCGAACAAAGCGTCTCCCACAATTTTAGTTGTGTCATACGACGCGTGGTTCACAGAAAAACCAGTAGGAGTAAGACGGTTGTCTTTGAGCATCACATCAGCACGCTCAAGAACTGTAGTTCTGTTTCCGTTTACATCTCCCATAACCATTTCGTAAATCTGAACTTGGTCTTGAGAAGTAATAAGGTCGTAGTGAGGTTCCCAGGTGTTGTCTTCGCCAACTATGCGATATTGATTATCCATTTTTCCCGAATGGAAGACTTCATTTCCTGCATCATCAACTGCAATGATTTCAACATAAGCGCGTCTGGAAGGATATCCGCTAGGGAATTTGTGACCAGCCAAGTTTGTCAATTTAATCGAATACTTCGCAGTGTCATTTTCAATCCCTGTTTCAGTAAGTGCGACTAGAGCTGTTTCATTTTGAAGTAAGGTAGTTGTTCTTTCAATTGCAGTGTTGAAGTGTTCTTCCGTTGCCGTTACACCTAAAGTAGAAGCATTGTTTTTAAGCAGTCCAAGCATGAATGTATTTCCTCCTACTAACCAGTGTTGACCGTAAGGTTGACGCTGAGGAAGGAAGAGGTATCCCGACGCAATAACGACTCCTTCGCCTGTTTCAGGCATGTGACATCCTTGACATTCTTTTTGAAGTCCGGGTGTGTCGTTGTATGAAGAATTTAACCACTCGTGATAGGTGGCTTGTTCTATGAAATCGTTGCCGGTGTAGTTTCCTTCCAAATCAGCGGTGTGAGTAGATAAACTGTGGCAACCAGCGCAAGATTCAGATTGACGCATCTTCGCATGTCCAAGCGGACGATAGCCTACGAAGCTTTGCATCATAGCTTCGAAGATTGGTGTTTGTTGTTCTTCGGTGATGAACGGGCCGTAAATGGTGTCTCTGTGGAAATAAAGGTCACCACTGAAGTGTTTCCCAACTCCTTGCGGTCCATCCATTTTTTGTTGATGACAAGCACCGCAATTTACTCCGTCGCGGGCAAGGGAGTCGAGTGCTAATTCTTCCAAGGAGTAATTCGGATTGTTAAACTCGAGTAGGTTTGTAAAACGACCAACAGGCGCATGGCAAGAGGTACATTTGTTTACGAGTTCTTGAGCATGAGCGGGATTAACTAAAATTTCGTGGTTGACTTTAGCTTTCCAGAACGGATCCTTTGCCGAGTTGGCCATCATAGTCCCTCTCCAGTTGGTTGCAGGACTCACGTCTGAACCTTCACCATTGATGTTTGCAAAATCAACAGGATCGTCTCCGTGACATCCACCGCAGCGACCAGAACCAGTGAAGAAGCCATTATCTCCAACAGGAAGATTGGTTTGCGTTAATAGCTTTACCATTTCAATACTTCCATGATGGCCTTTTTTAGGCTTTTCATCGGACCATGAAATATTGAATAATGAAACAACTGTTAGCAGGACTAACAATGCTGTAATTGACTTATTCTTTGCGCAGAGTGCTGGGATTCTCGACATACGTTTTAATTCAGTAGGCGAAAGATACATTTCATTCGCGTTAAGCAAAAAAAAATAATTGAGGGAATGTTGGAAAATATGCGAATTGTCAGGAAAAGACAATCTCTAGCAATGGCGGTTCACTGAATTCATCGTTGATAGCTTTCAATAAATCAGACCTCGATTGAAATAACTCAGCTCGCAGAGGAGCGGACTCGAAATGCAGGTGTAGCTGGTTGCCTTTGATGGTTATCTGCTTTGTCTTTTTATAAAGAATTGGGCCAACAGCTTTTTCATATGCTTCAATGATCTGAAGCTCATTTAATTTGCGTTGAAGAGGAGACCTTTTGATCCACTCGCCAATGGCGTCTTTCAAAGAAAATTCATTTCTTGTGCTCATGGTTGGTGGGTTTCTTCAGGAAGGATAAAATTGTTTTGAAGGGAAATGGTTTTGAATTCCATTTCAACTTCAGCTAACAAGCGCGGAGTTTTTTCGAGGTCGGTGTCTGAAAGGAAAATTTGAGACTGCGTGTTTTCATTCAGCCAACGCAACAATGAACGCAAGCGATTGTCGTCGAGCTTCTCTGAAATGTCATCAAGAATAAGTAAAGGCGATTTATTCAGTAGAGCCTTTGTGTATTCCAACTGCGCCAATTTCAGAGCGAGCAAAAAGGTCTTTTGCTGTCCTTGCGAAGCGAATTTTTTCAGCATTTTCCCTTGCAGTTCGAAAACGATGTCGTCTTTCTGAATTCCTTTGGTGGTGCGCTCTGCATAAATGTCACGCTCGAGACTTCCTTCCAACAGAGATAAATAATTCTCTTCGTTTACTTCCGATTCGTAGCGCAGAACGGGGAGTTCTTCTGCTTGAGAAATTTCGTTGTAAATCGATTCGAATACAGGCGCGAAGCTTTCGAAGAAACTTTTTCGAGCAAGGAAAATCTGCGTGCCGCTGTAATTCAGTTGTTCGTTGTATATGGAAATAATTTCAGCCAGTTCTGACTTTCCATAACGGTTGTTTTTTAAGACAGCGTTTCGTTGGTCGAGAATATGGTTGAACTGAATAAGCAAACGAAGATATTCTGAAGAAGTTTGCGACAAGGTCTGATCAAGCCATCGGCGACGAACATCGCTAGCTTCACGAATCAAGTCAATGTCGTTCGGAGTAACCATAACCAAAGGAAGGACACCGATGTGTTCAGACAATCGGTCATAAGCCTTTCCATTTTTGCTCACCTGCTTCTTCTTGTCTCGAAAGAGGGCATACGAAATTTTGGCCGGTTCGTCTTCAATCTCATACTCGCCATTGGCTGCACCTTGTTCTTTTCCGTCTTGAATGGAAAAGCTGTCGGTATGCGAAAAGTAGCTTTTGCAAAAGCTCAGGCTGTAGATAGCATCGAGAATATTGGTCTTTCCAATACCGTTTTTCCCCAATAAACAATTCACTCGAGGGCCAAATCTGGCTTCGAAAGCGTCGTAGTTCTTAAACTGGAACAGCTGGAGTTTATGGAGGGTAATTCTTGACATACAATTAGAAGTGTCAAAATTATTCGGAATTTAGTATATTCGCACCTCAATTTACGCACATGTCAAAGAAAAATATCGCAGACCAAGAAGTTAACAACAACGAAGCGCATGCTTCGAACACAACTTCAAACTTTTTCGAAAAATACAGAAAGCCTTTGATGGCAGTAGGTATTGCTTTGGTTGTTGGAGTTGGCGGATACTTCGCTTACGATGCAACAATTGCGCAACCTCGCGAACGTGAAGCTGCAAACGCTTTATGGAAGGCGCAATATTATTTGTCTATTGATAGCATTGATTGGGCTTTGAATGGTCACGAAGATGCTCCAGGTTTCCAAAGTGTAATTGATAATTACGAAGGAACCGATGCTGCTGAATTGGCTCATTACGGTGCTGCAGTTTGTTTCCGCACCAAAGGTGATTTCGGTAATGCTCTTGCTCACTTCAAAGAAGTTAACGTTGACGACCAAGCGGTTTCAGTATACGTACTTGGAAACATTGGCGATATGAATGTTGAAATGGGTCAGTTAGACGAGGCTGTGAAGTACTTCGAAAAAGCAGCAGCTCAATCGAAATCAAACGGAACGCGTGATGCATTAGCTGGAGAGTATTTGTTGAAAGCAGCTCGTGTATACATTGAGCAAGGCAACAAAGACAAGGCTAAAGAGACATTAGAGAAAGCGATGGAAGGTATCGACAATCGTTCTGCAACTTATATTGAGGCAGACAAAATGTTGAACTTCTTGAAAGCGCAAGGATAATGGCTACAGTTAATCTTTCAGAAGAAAGAGTTATTGTTCTTCCTGAAATTCAAAATCACCGTGTGGTTATTTTGGTTTCTCGTTGGAATGAAGAAGTAACAGAGAATTTATACAACGGAGCATTGGAAACATTGCTCCGTCTTGGTTTTCAAGAGTCTCAGATTGAAAAGGAATACGTTCCAGGAAGTTTCGAATTGCCTCTTGGTGCTAAATGGGCTACTGAAAAACCAGGGGTGACGGGTGTTATAGCATTGGGCTGTATTGTCCGCGGAGAAACTCCTCATTTTGAATATGTGTCTATGGCTACTGCCCAAGGCATTCAAGATATTGGTTTACATTCAGGAAAACCTGTGGTGTTCGGAGTTCTTACCGACGATCACATTGAACAAAGCCGCGCTCGCAGCGGAGGTGTTCTTGGAAACAAGGGTGTTGACTGTGCTCAGGCATTGGTTGAGATGCTTGCACTTCAATCGAAGTTGAAGTCCTAAAATCACAAACTTTTTACTAAATTCGTTCAATGCGCAAAATCTTAGTCATTGGATGTTTAAGCCTGTTCGTTCAATTCGGAATGGCTCAGGTTGTGCATTTCATTGAGAACAAAGGTCAGTGGCCTTCACAAGTGAAGTTCAGCGCAGCCACAGAAAATGGCCGGACGTTTTTCGAGAGCAACGCCTTTACTCATCATTTCTTCGATTTGTCTGAAATAGCAAAAGCCCATGCCGGTCAGGAGTTTGAGCCAATCATGCGCGGACATGTTTTTCGTCAAGTGTTTCGCAATGCTCATCCGGAAAGAGTTACAGCCGATGCCTTTCAACAAACACGTTACAATTATTTTTTAGGAAACGACCCGTCGAAGTGGGGAAGAGATTGCCGCGAGGCAAAGGGCTTCCGATATCAGAATTTTTATTCAGGTATTCATCTGCACGTTTATCAGAATGAATTCTTCATGAAGTACGATTGGGAAGTTCATCGAGGCGCTTCACCTTCACAAATTCAATGGTCTTATGAAGGAACAGATGATGTTCGTGTTGAAGATGGAAGACTTATTGTGCGCACTGCGCTGGGTGAAATTGTTGAACAGATTCCAATTGCCTATCAATTGATTCCGATGGAAGGTGAGGCCGCTGGTAACAATCCTCCATGGAAAACACGCGTGGATTGTGCCTTTGTGAAAAACGGAAATACAATTTCTTTTCGAGTAGGAGAATACAATACGAGATATCCATTGGTGATTGATCCAGAGCTCATCTTTTCTTCCTACAGCGGAAGTTTCGACGATAACTTCGGATATACCGCGACCTATGACAGCCAAGGAAATTTAATTTCGGGAAGTAGTGCCTTCGGTCAAGGATACCCAACGACTCTTGGTGCTTATCAAACCACTTGGGGAGGTGGTGATGGACAGGGAACTTTAGCGGGCACGGACATGGCCATTTCAAAATACGATGTTTCGGGAACGTTCTTGCAATGGAGTACTTTCTTGGGAGGAGCGAATGATGATCTTCCACATAGTTTAATCTGCAATAGCAATGACGAGCTGATTGTTCTTGGGACGACTTCAAGTGGAAATTTTCCTGTAACATCGAATGCATTTGATAATTCATTTAATGGCGGTGCGAACTTCGCTCCCTTCGGCGTTGGTGTGCAGTATGTAAACGGTAGCGATATCATTGTTGCGAAATTGAACGTGAATGGAAATACGCTTGTTGCTTCAACCTTCGTTGGAGGAACAGGAAACGACGGTGTGAATACTGCGGCCGGGTTGAAATTCAATTATGCCGATGAGTTTCGCGGCGAAATAGATCTTGACGCGAACGATAACGTCTATGTAGCAAGTTCAACGTACTCGATGAATTTTCCAACAGTTAACGCTTTTCAATCTAATCTGGGTGGATTGCAAGATGCCTGTGTCTTCCAGCTTTCAAGTGATTTGTCGCAAATGAATTGGAGTACATATTTAGGTGGAAGTGATGACGATAGTGGTTTTAGTTTGGCGGAAGACAACGCAGGAAATGTATTCGTTTGTGGAGGAACTCAGTCGGTTGATTTTCCTCTAGCAGGAAACGGGTATGGACAAGTGTTCAATGGAGGAAACAGTGATGGTTGGATAGCGAAGTTGAATCCTTCTGGAACTTCGCTGCTCACTTCAACTTATTTCGGAAGCAATGTTTTTGATCAATTGTATTTCATTGAAACGGATAATGCAGATGAGGTTTTTGTATACGGACAAACGCGTGCTGCAAATTCAACGTTTGTTGTGAATGCGGCATTCAGTCAGCCAAACAGCGGGATGCTCGTTACGAAATTCCCCAATGATTTATCGTCAATTGTTTGGAGCACTGTATTCGGAACTGGCGGGGGAGAACCCAATCTTTCTCCAACAGCATTTTTAGTAGACGTTTGCGGAAAGATTTATCTGAGCGGATGGGGAGGAGCTGTTAATGAATACTCCACCACCGAAGCCGGATATACCACAGGATTGCTCACAACTCCAGATGCGTACCAAACTACCACAGACGGAAGCGATTTTTATTTACTTGTTTTGGAGGCCGACGCGAGCGCTGTGACATACGCTTCTTTTTTCGGTGGAAACATCAGTGCAGAGCACGTAGACGGAGGAACAAGTCGCTTCGATCGCAAAGGAATTATTTATCAGAGTGTTTGCGCAGGTTGTGGCGGAAATGACGACTTTCCAATTTTTCCGCCGAATGCCGTTTCAGCAATCAATAACAACAGCTGTAATAACGGTGTGTTTAAATACGATTTTCAATTACCGTTGACAGTTGCGAATTTCAATGCACCGCCATTGTTGTGTGAAGGTTCAACCATTCAGTTGGTCAGCACCTCGTCTTTGGCTGCTTCAGTTCAATGGCACTTCAGCGATGATAATTCTACTGTATTTGGAAACAGTGTGGTTCACACCTTCAATACGCCAGGAACCTTCACCATAACCTTAACAGCACAGAATCCTGTAACATGCAATGCGGTTGATACCATTTCAAGAACAGTAACGGTTATTGCACCAATAGTTGAAACACTTGCAGATGTTACAGTATGTAGTGGAGTTCCCGTTCAATTGGGACAAGTAAGTGCCGATCCGAATGCGGTTTATTCATGGACACCAAACGACGGGAATCTGAGCGATGTGAGCGGGCCACTTCCAATTTTTACAGGAACGGCAAGCGCAACCTATCAGTTGTTGGTTCAACACGATGTGTGCACAGATACACTGACTCAAAACGTTGTTGTTCCGCAATTGGAATTAACACTTCCAAGCGATACTTCACTTTGTGTTCCTGATAATGTTGATCTCAATGCAATTGTAAGTCCTTCATCGGGAAGCTTGATTTGGAGCGCATCTTCAGACTTTTCGAATCCGTTAAACAGCAACACGCAAGATCTTTCAATAAACGTTTTTGTAAATGGCATGCAAACGTATTTCGCGCAATTGACGAGTCAGGGTTGCACAGTTGAGGACAGCGTTTCTGTTTTCATGGTGGGTGATCAAGCAACGATTCAAGGTGATTTTACAGCGTGTTACGGAGATACAGTTTCGTTGTCTGTTTTGAATCCAAATCCGACATTTAATTACCAGTGGCAATCGAATGCCCAGTTGCTAAGCGGACAGGGAACTTCAGTCGTTGAAATAATAATTACCAATGCAACGGAAGTCTCTGTTTCAGCGGCCACGCCGAGCGGCTGTTTTGCGCAGGATACTGTTCAGGTGTCAGTGAGTGCGTTGAACGCTTCGACAATTAATGTGAGCGCTACACCGGCTGTTGTTTTGGAAGGAACGATTGTCCAGTTAAATGCGAGTCCAGTTAATGCAGGGTATAATTATGCTTGGACACCTTCCTTCGGTTTGAACAATTCGAATATTTACAATCCAACGGCATTCGTTGAAGCAACAACAACATATTACATTTCTGTTGCAGATGGCGACTGCATTCAGCAAGACAGTGTCACTGTGCGTGTGGTGGATTTTATATGTGGAAGACCAACCGTGTACGTTCCAAACGCGTTCACTCCGAATTTAGATAATGCGAATGAATGGTTGTATGTAAGAGGAAATTTCATCACTGAGCTTGATTTTAAATTGTTCGATCGTTGGGGTGAATTGGTTTTTGAAACACAAGATCAAACCATAGGTTGGAACGGATATTTCAAAGAGAAGAAAGTAGATCCTGCAGTTTTTGTTTACTACATGCGTGTGGTGTGTGAAGGTGGGGAAATTTATTTCGAAGAAGGAAATATTACAGTGCTTGAATAATAGTAGAATGATAAGCAGAATGACAAACAGAGTGATAATTGGAATGCTAGCATTCTTTTTCGCATTCGCGGATTGTTCTTTCGCACAGGATATTCATTTTAGTCAGTTTGATCAAGCTATGCTTTGGCAGAATAGCGCTCAGGTTGGTTCATTCAACGGGCAGTTTCGGTTTGCCGCAAATCAGCGTAACCAATGGCGAAGTGTTACAACCCCTTATCAGACGTTCGGATTTTCTGCCGAGGCGAAAGAGTTTAATGCGAAGCAATGGTCTTTCGGATTGAATGCGGGAAGTGATGTCGCTGGAGATTCTAGATTCAGAACTTCGCAAGTGCAGTTACACGTAGCACGCGCACTTTATAAACCAAACGACAGTTTAGAAATTAGAGGTGGAGGTTCTTTCGGAATTACTTCACGAGGCTTTGATCCGAGTGCCTTGATTTACGATTCACAATGGAATGGATTGAGCTTCGATCCTACACTTTCGAATAATGAAACATATTCTACTACTGCGCGAATTTATCCTTCTGTTGGTTTGGCGGTATTCATTCAGAAACAAGAAAACAAATTTCGTTGGAATGCGGGGTATTCGTTGAATAACATCACACGTCCGAAACAAAGTTTCAAGGACAACAATGCTATTGTTTTAGATATGCGCCATGCGATTCAAGCTAGCGCAAGAATGCCTTTGAATTCACTCTATGAATTGGAAGCGTTGTCATTGTTTCAGCTTCAAGGTAAAATGAAAGAGTTGATTCTAGGGTCTCGCGTTTATTATAAACTCCCTTCAGAGAAGTGGGAGAGCCAGCGCCTTTTTGCTGGTATTCATGGACGTTTTCGCGATGCAGCTTGGTTCGAAATGGGAGTGGAGTATAATGAATGGCGTGTAGGCATGTCTTATGATTTAAACACGTCCAATCTACGTCCCGCTAGCACAGGTCGAGGTGGTTTAGAGTTCTCCATTGTCTATATTGTTCCTCCAAAGTTGAAGCACGGTACCTTAAAAAAGGTGTGTGTTCCATATTACTAAAAACAATTGTATTTTTGTAGGTATAGATTTTACCTATGAACTTTCAACAACTCGAATACATTGTCGCTTTAGAGAAACACAAGAATTTTGTAGCAGCCGCAGCGGCTTGTTTTGTCAGTCAGCCAACCCTTTCCATGATGGTCAAGAAGTTGGAAGAAGAACTTGAAATAGTTATCGTTCGAAGAGGCGCACAACCATTAGAATTTACCGAAGAGGGAACGGTGTTGTTGAATCAAGCCAAACGAATTTTAGCCGAACAGCAAATGATGCGTGAAATTTCGAAGGAGATTTCTAAAGGACTCGATGGCGAAATTCGTATTTCGGTTATTCCATCGTTGGCTTCGACGGTGGTTCCTCATTTCATAAAAAACATTGACAATGGAGAACACGATTTGAAAATTGTTATTCAGGAACTTCCTACGGAGAAAGCTTTAATAGCCTTGACGCAAGGCGATATTGATTTGGCAATTTTAGCAACGGAAAGTGATTCTTCCATCTATACATCTCATCCCATTTACGAAGAAGAGTTTGTGGCGTATGTTTCTCCATTGGAAAAAATGCCGGCGCGAAAATTCATTCAACCGAAACACATTGCTTCTGAGAAGTTGTGGTTCCTCTCGGAAGAGCATTGTTTCCGCGAGCAAGCATTGGAGGTGTGTAGTTTCAAAAAGAAGAAGAAGTCGAAGATTAGTTACGATGCCGGAAGTATTCAAACACTTATTCGTTTGGTCGATGAGAATGGAGGTATGACTCTAGTGCCAGCGGCTTCAATTCAGTTTTTGTCTACGAAGCAACGCGCCAATGTGCGTGAGTTTGCTCCACCTGTGCCTATGCGTTTGGTGCAATTGACAAGTTTGAAAGACTATCCAAGAAAGCGTGTGGTATCCTTTGTTGCAGACGCTTTAAATCCCTCTGTAAAATGAAATTGAATTATGCGCAATTGCCTTCGGAGTTTTATTCAGAAGCTACGCCGTTGAAATTTGAAAAGTCCAAACTTGTTTTTTGGAACGATGGGTTTGCTTCTAAATTTCCAAGTGGATTTTCATCTAGCGAATTTCTGTCAATGGTTCGTGGTGAGAACTCTTGGTTGAAGGAGCCAATAGCCATGGCTTATGCTGGACATCAGTTTGGACATTTCAATATTCTCGGAGATGGAAGAGCGGCATTGATAGATGAATGGAAGAATAAGGAAGGTGTTCTTTTTGATCTGCATTTGAAAGGAAGCGGTGCAACAGTCTATTCTCGAAGAGGAGATGGAAGAGCAACGCTGAAGGCGATGTTGCGTGAAGCCATAATGAGCGAAGCCATTCACGCATTGGGAATTCGAACAACAAGAACATTGGCTGTTACAGATACAGGAGATTTCATTCATCGCAATGGAATGGAGAAAGGCGGGATGTTAGCGCGCATGGCTTCGAGTCACTTGCGTGTCGGGACATTCGAGTATGCCCTTGTTCAAGACGATGTAAATAAGTTGAAGGCCTTGGCAGATTATGCAATTAGGCGTCATTATCCGCATTGTGCGGGTTTAGAAAATCCGTATTTAGAATTGTTGAAGGAAGTTGCGAGTGTTCAGATAGCGTTGATCGTGGAATGGATGCGTGTTGGATTTATTCATGGCGTAATGAATACCGATAACATGAGTATTGCTGGGGAGACTATTGATTATGGTCCGTGTGCGTTTATGAATGTATATAAGTCCAGCACTCGTTTCAGTTCCATTGATACACAGGGCAGATATGCCTTTGCCAATCAGCCTGGAATTGCGCAATGGAATTTGTGTGTGTTTGCAAACAGCCTGTTGCCATTGATTCATGAGAAAGCGGAAGTGGCCAAAGAAATGGCCATAGAAGTGATTGATGCTTTTCCTGAGAATTTTGGCAAGTCTTACTATGCCATGATGGGAAGAAAGTTAGGTGTTGAAATTTCCTCTCAAGAAGGAAGAGAATGGGTGGAAGAGTTTTTAGAAATAATGCAAGAAACGCAATCGGATTACACCAATTCATTTCTGTTTTTAGAGGGGAAGGAAGTCAGTGAAGTTCATTTGTCGTCGAGTTCACGCTTTGAGCATTGGCTTTCACGAAAGGATAATTTTTCAAAAGTTGAAATCGGAAATTCAAATCCAATAGTGATTCCTCGCAACGAATGGGTGGAGCGGGTATTGAATGAAGCAGTTGAAAACGACAATTGGAAATTGTTCAGCGAATACCAAGAAAGACTTCAGCGTCCGTATGAATCACAATCGGGCGAAGATGTTTTTTCAACCTTCAATCCGAAAAGTGATTTGAGCTTTAAGACTTTTTGCGGGACGTAGACTATCCCCCGAAAACCTTCTTCAACAATTCCGAAGTTCGAGCAATCGGATCTTTGCGAATAAGTAATTCTTCTTCTGCTACTTTGACGAACAGCCCATCAATGGCGCGTTCGGTTGCGAACTGAACCAAGTCTGGATTCACCTTTTCAATCAAAGGAATTTTATTGTAACGAGTAATCACGAACTCCCAATTCTTTGTAGCACCTACTTTATCAAGCGATGTTTTGATAATCGGTTTAAATGCTTCAACCAAAGCAGCACGTGTTTTCGATTTCAAATACTCTGTCCCAGCGTTTTCCCCTCCCTTCACAATGTTAATCGCATCGATAATCGTCATTTCAGAAATGGCGCGAATGAAGATGTCTTTCGCAGCGCTACCCGCATCTTCTGCAGCGCGATTAAGAGACAGGATTACGTCATCACATTCCTTGTTTAATCCAAGACTGCGCAATTTGTCTTCAACCTTTTTAGCATCTGGAGGAAAAGGAATTTTGATTTTCGGATTGCCGAAGTAACCATCGGTTTTTGAAACCAATTCAGTGCCCTTTGTCGCTCCTTTGGAAAGAGCTTCCTTTAAAGCTTTTCCAGCTTCTTCTTCCGTAAATCCAGAAGTAGTTGCCGTCTGTTGAAGCTTTTGCTCGGCTTGTTTCTTCAGATCTTTTAGGCTTTGAGCGCAAGAAGAGAGAATCAGTGAGTTGAGGAGAATTAATGCAAGGGCAGATTTGATGGTATTCATCTTAATTAATTTAGTCGAGAATGTCTTCATCAAATATAGGTTACATTCTTTTAGTTGGGTACTATTTGTACGTACCGACTGTTTTCGTAACAGGTGAAGAAATTTGCATTCTTAGGCGTCCACCAGCGCACGAATTTTGAAGGGTAGTCATGCAATCGAACACACCCTAAACTTATTGGGGTGCCCATAAATACACCAGGTCTTTTTCCTCCTACTGCAAATTCATGTATGCCATTTACATAGCCTTTAGCTCCCGGGAATTCATCATCTGGAGTAATGTGCATGAAGTTTGGCAACGGGACGTGGCCTTGGTATGTTATTACATGCTTACTGCTAAAACCG
>JBILTL010000029.1:0-19880 GCA_044371535.1 Flavobacteriales bacterium
AGCGAATGTCTTGTCCAGCTGCTTGCAAGTATGCGAATTCAGAAGCTGGATCAGATGTTTGTTCCATCATACCTCTAACTAAAACAAGGAATAAATCATCTTCATCAATAATAGCATCGGCAATATCGGCACGTGTAAATGCAAGAATTGCGTAGTCTAAACTTACATCTGTTGTTTGCATGGTTTTGATGATTGCACCGTTTGCGTTGTCTGTAGGAGAGAAGTAACTTTCTACTTTAATGTCATTAGGACCCAGAACATATTGCAATGGGGTATTGTTGGTTTTCGCCGGACCGAAAACTCCATTAGGATTTCCTGGTTGTGGACCATTTCCTCCCCACATTTCTTCAAACTCTAAACGGTAACCTTTCGCAATACTTTGATCTTGAAAAATAATAATGTTATTAAAGTCATTCGACATGTTGTTGTCAGTCCAGTTAGTGGAACCTGTGAACACCCATGAGTTAGCCGCAGAGTCTGGATCGACAACAATAAATTTATTGTGCATGATTCCTGTTCCCGAAGTATTTACTCTTTCAACAACAGGTATGTTTGGATTTAAAAGTGATAGTCCAAGTTGAGCTGTAGAGCCGTCAGCAACAATCCTCACTTGCACACCAGCATTGTATCTTCCGTTGATTGCATTGGCAATCACCGCATCGTCGGTAAAGTTGTAAATAGCAATATCTACTGCTTGTTGCGCACGACTGATGTATGCTGCTATGGTGTCGTTTGTTAAAGTGCCCAATGAGATTGCGTTTTCGATAGTTGCATAATTGTTATCTACTTGACGCGTGAAATAGGCACGAATTTCTCCTGAGCTTAAGCTCTTTGTAGCATAAGGACGAACACTGCTAGTGCTCGAGCCATCAACATTGGAAGAAGTAACAGATGCGTAATAAATTGTTCCAGGTTGTAATCCAGGGATGTTTACCACGTGGTCTGTAACGCTTTCATTTACATAAACAGTTTGACCCAATGAAGGAGTTAAACCGTAATTCACTTGGCTGTCACCTGTATTGTTGGTTGTCCAATCAAGATCAAACGAAGAAGTAGTAATGTTGGTTTGAGTAACAGGGCCAATGATAGCGACACCTTGAGGAAGAATGAAATCATTTTCATCGCGAGGAAGAATTTGATAACCTGCGTCGAACGGAGCTGTTGCGTCGAATTGAGAAACAATTCCAACAAGTGTTATAGCACTTGCAGGTAGGTTCGTTCCAACCAAAACGCTTCCAGCACGAATGTAGATTACACCGGATTGTCCGTTAGCCAAATAACTGTATGTAGAGTTAGCTGAGATAACAGATCCTGCTAAATCGAAAACAACATTATCCATAGTTACTAATTCACCTTCGTAGTCTTCTGCAATCATATTTGGAGTTACCAATTGAGGAGTAGGAAGTGTGTTGTTTGAAGAGTTGACAGTAACGGCAGAAAGCGTTGGACCTATTTCAAGTAGTCCGTTGAATTCGGTTATTACACCTGAAACGGTAACGAGATCTCCACGTAACGGAGCTGATGGCCAAGCGGCCCAATCTACTCCAGGGTAAACAGCAATACCGGCTTGAGCGTCTTGAATGTAACGTACAGAGCTGCCCATTTCGGTGCCATTGGTAACGATGCCTGTTACGGTTACAGCTGCGCCAACTCCCGCAATACGCGCGGCTGATATAGTTCCACCAGCAATTGGAGTTCCAATGCAGTCACAGTTGCTGTCGTAAGTGTCATCGGTTGTGGTTGCATTGTTATCATTGCAAGCATCACCTGGAAATGCACATGAACCATTGTCGATAACGGCAAGCGCATTGTAGTTACATGCAGTGTTGTCCATACATCCACTGATAGTTCCAGTGTTGGAAGCACCTGGCGTTGGAAGTTGAGCAACATAAGCAGAAGTGTTGAATGGGGCTCCGCCATCAGGAAGGCGCGAACAAGAGTTATTCAAGGTTGGAGTTGCAGCAGTTTCGTCTATCTGAGGTTGTCCTGGAGTAAGAGCTGTTAAAAGGCTCGTAGCGTCTGCATCGGCAGTACCGTATACTAAGGCATCTACTAATCCTGTTGAACTTAGGGCGGATCCATTTGGCCAAGCCGCCATTGTTGAGTTATAAATAGCAACCGCATCGGCTCCATTTTGTAAAATGTTCGCTGCGAAAGTGAGATTTACATTAGGAACTCCTGCATTTCCGATAACGAAATAGCCAGAAGCAGGAATTACATTTCCGGATAAATCAATTGTTTTGTAAGAAGTTGAAGGATTTACGTTTCCGTTGAACCAAACCATCACCATTCCGTTCAATGATTGCCCTGGCGCACCGTATAGCTCAATAAATTCAGCAGCGTCATTTCCATTTTGATCAGCATCAACTTCGTTAATGACAATCTGTGCTTGTGTAGCTCCAAAAAGAAGCGCAAACAAGAGTGTGTAGATGTATTTCATTTTTCTGTTATTCAAATTAATTTTTCAGGATTAGAAAGCGGCGGATAAAGATACGTTGAACCATCTTCCCTGACCAAAGAAAACTCCAGCAGAAGATGCATCGAAATTGAATGCCTTGTTGTTGTAAAGTGCATTCAAATCATTGTTGTTCGCATCTGTGATAAATACGCTATTTAATACATTGAAAACACTTCCGCGGAGGTCATAGCGAACACCACGAATTTCTTTGCCATAGCCAGCGTGGAATTCTAAGGTCCCGTAAGATGGAATTTTCCATGATTCTCTTGCGGCATTTTCGCCTTTCAACTCGAACGGGTTCATTGCTGAATAGTAACGATCGAACCAAGTGTATCTGGTTTTTGCATAAGCACCGCTCTTCCATTCGTAACGTAACATTGCACCCAATTGTGTTTGCGCCGCATCACTTACATGAACTCCTTTTGCGTCGTAAGTCACGCTGTATTGCTCACTGTTTGGATTGCCGGGGTTAGATAAAACAGGATTCCCATTGTCATCGAAAATCAAAATAGTGTCCGAAGAAGTCCAAATCCAATCACCAAATGAAGCAAGTCCTTCTAGTGTAATGCGGTCGTTGATTTTGTATGCGAAATCGAATTCTGCCCCTTGATGACGGGCGTTCATTCCACGTATGTTTACGGTAATGTTTGAAGTTGGATCTTGTGGATTAGGAACAGACAGTCCGTAAGGATAAGGTTTGTTTTTCCATGTGGTGTGGTACAAGTTTACGTTGAACGAAAACTTCTTCGATTTGTAATTCCAACCGTTTTCAAAACTAGCGATTACCTCGTTTTCAATGGCATTGAAACGCTCGTTAGCATTGGTGTAAATCTGGCTGAACAAAGGTGCTTTGTTTAGATATCCCGAGTTGAAAAAAACAGCTAAATCACGTGAGATATTGTACTTCAATCCAGCTTTCACAGTAGCTGTTGGTCTATAGTACCAGCCTGTACTTTGAAATTCCGAACCACTCATGTTACTTGTTAATGTTTGTCCCCCAACAATGGTGGTGTCTGAAATCAATGCAATGGCATTGTTCACATATGAATAACCAACAGGAACTTCAACACCGTCGACGGTGTATACTTTCGGACGGAAATAATCGACACGCTTATAACCGGTTGTTGCAGCAGATGCGCTTACGAATGCAGATATTTTGTCATCTTGATATTCAACTTGTCCGAACAGGCCACCCCAGCGAATGAATGCGTCGTTGTTGAAGTCAATTACATCTCCTTCTCGTTTAATAAGGTTCGGATCATTATAATTAATAGCAGTACGAGCAATGATATAGTCGGCGCCCATTAGATCAATAATTTTACGGTAATGAGAACCTTTGTAAGTCCTTAAGTCAACACCACCCGCAAAATTCCATTTATCATTGAATTTTTTATTGTAAGTGCTCAATACGCCATACCAAGAATGTTCATTCATGCTTGCTTTGATGTAGTTAGAAACAGCATAGCGTTCAGTGGAACTAACAAGTGGGTTGACATTATAGTCAGATCCAGAAAATGGGGGAGGATTTGCACCTGCATTCGCGTCGTAGAATGACTGCATATTTACAGTGCCGTCTGCTAAATAATCGTTCGCTGTAATGTTGTTATTCCAGCGAGTTCCACCGCCTCTTCCGAATGATGCGTAGGCGACAGTACTGATAAAAGTTTTTTCATCTAAAGTCCAAACATCTTTAATAGAGAATTGTGGCTTGTGATAAAAATTCACACGACCATTGAATTGCTCTTCGGCTTGAATGTTTGTGCGTTGTCCGTTTACGAAATCGTAACGTGTCAAATATCCAACATCGGGATTGTAGTTTATTCCACCATTAAAAATAGGACGTTCTGTAGTTGCGTTAGGAGCGTATGTATTAGGAGCCCCAACAGCTAAAGCTGTTTCCGCACTATATAAAGCGATAGCCTCTGATCTCAACCGTTGTCCATGCTCTTGAGGAGCACCTAATCCATATAAACTCAAGTGGTGTTTACCAATAATTTTTTCAACTTTTCCGTAATAGAAAAAGCCTCGAGTAAAAGTGCCATCTACCCAACCTTGACCCGTCTTGAATGAACCGGCCATAGAGAAAGCCCAGCCTTTTTTTGTTTTACCAGAATTCATTGCGAAAGAAGTTCTAGAAAATGCACCATAGGCGTATTCTTGTCGAAGTCTTACGCTTCTTTTCGAGTCAATTCCACGTGTGATAATATTCATGGTTCCACCTACAGCCGGAATAACCAGCTTCGAAGCTCCTAAGCCTCTTTGTATTTGGGTGGTCTGTGTGGCAAGGTCTAAACCAAACCAATTGCTCCAATAAACCGTTCCGTTTTCCATGTCGTTAACGGGAACGCCATCCAACATTACGGCAACATTGCTTCCAGAAAATCCACGAATGGTAACACGTGCATCTCCATCACCACCGCCTGCTCGGGTTGCGTATGTTCCAGGTGTTGTATTGGCCAAAGTGGCCATTTCTCTTCCCGCTAACTCTTCTTCAATACGCTTTAGTCCAATGTTCGAATATGCAACAGGTACGCTTCTTCCAACTGCAATATCCGCTGAGATAACAACCTCTTTTTGCATGGTCTGAATTAAATCAAAGTCAAGAGAATATTCTTTCTTCGTTATCGAAATATTTTTCTTCACTTCTTCGTAACCAACAGCGGTTATTATGAATTCATACTCGCCATAAGGGAGTGAAATCGAAAACTTTCCAGAAGGATCTACAGCTTGTCCTTTTTCTTTATTTGCCCAAAGGACAAATGCTGAAGGAAGAGTCTCACCTGATAATGCATCACGAACAGTTCCGCTTAAAATTCCTTCCTGCGCTTGGGTTTCAGAGGCAATGAAGAAGAGCGAAAGAATTAAAAAGAATGATTTTAAGATTCTCATTAGATTGAAACTAAGGTTTAACAATAAGAGATAAAAAAGGGGCTTTACCGAAGTGAGCCCCTTTTTTGTGAAAATTAAAAATAATTATTTGATGAAGTTTTGACGATTGATTGTTCCATTTTCAGAAACAACTTCAACAGTATAAGCTCCTTTTGCAAGCATACTTGTTTGAATGCGTGTCATGCGATCGAGGATAGTTCCGTTAGCAAAAACAACACGGCCAGCGTTGTCGAAAATGCGAATTGAACGAATAACACTTGGAGAAACAACATTCAAAATATCTCCAGTTAACGGATTAGGATAAATTGAAATTGAACGTTCAATGTTTTCAGAAACGCTTACGTTACAATCGCAAGTGTGTGCACCCAAGAAAGTGAATGTATTTGCAGGTAAGGTATCGTATTGAGAGAACACATCGAAAGTAGATGGATTCATTGTAACACCAGAAGTTACTGTTGATTTGCGGATTTGCGTGTGATCCGTTGTAGCATACAACGTCGCTCCTGAAGCATCAGTTCCATATGCGCTCCATCCACCGAAACCAGTTCCCTCACCAATTCTTCCGTAAAGATCGATAAGTGTTTGTCCATTGTCAGTTACAATTGCAATGGCATCGTTTCCGTTAAAGTACATTGGCCAAACACCGTTGTCATAGGTTGGATTTATGAACACGTCTGCAGCTGCAGCTAAATCATCCCATACTGGAGCTTCTAAACCTGTTCCTAATGGATCTTGTTTGTCAAGAACAACTACAATAACATCATGCGCAGCAATAGTGTAACCATCAAGGGGAGCAATACTTCCGTAAGAGGTGCTTCCGTTTGAAAAACGAACCAAACCGTAACCATTCAGGTTAATCGTGTTGTTTGTTGGGTTATAAATCTCAACAGCTTTGTTGTTGCTCCATCCTTCAACGACTTCAGAAATGAAGACCTCGTTGCATTGGGCTTTAGCTGTGAATAATGCTAGAACAGAAAAAGAGAGAAGTAAAATTTTTTTCATTACCATTTATTTTGAGGCAAATATATTCTACAAATGCTTGTAAACTGAAACTCAGCGTGAAAAGAATGTTAAAAGATTCGAACCCTTCCACTCGGATATTCTTGGTGTTTGATGAATTCAGGCTTCATGTTAGCTCAGCTCATGAATAATTACTTTTTTCGCCATGTTGAAATTCTTAGTATTTAATAATGTTATTTAGTAAATTGCTGATATTGTTCAATGTAATACCCCAGCAGTGTTGAGATTCATAAATTGTTCAAATAAAAAAATTCTATTGAGGCAACTTTCTGAAACCAATTGTTATCAATCAAACGATGAAGTATGAGCGATAGCGAATTGGTTTCAGAATGTCTCAAGGGAAAATCGTCCGCACAAAGGACCCTTTTTCAATTGCATTCTGGAAAAATGTTTGCAGTCTGTCTGCGCTACATGGGTAATACCATGGAAGCAGAAGATGTATTGCAAGAAAGCTTCATTAAAGTTTTTGAAAAGCTAAATCAATGGAAGGGCGACGGTCCTTTGGGCGGTTGGATTCGAACCATTGTTGTGAATACCTCGTTAACACGAATAAAAAACAACAAGAAGTTTCGACTCGATAAAGACATTGATGAAGCAGTATCAATCTCCGACAACGGTGAAGATCAATTGGAAGCCTTGCAGGCTGCCGATTTGATGACGTTAATTGCGCAAATGCCCGATGGGTATAAGACCGTATTTAACTTGTTTGTTGTGGAAGGATATGGACACAAAGAAATTGCCGACCTGTTGGGAATTTCAGAGAGCACTTCAAAAACACAATTTTTAAAAGCGAAAAACTGGTTAGTGAAAAGAATAAATGAGCAATAAGTGGAACAATATCATTCGTGAAAAGCTAGAATCCCATGAGGTTTCAGCAGATCATTTATGGAATAACATTTCACAAAATATTCCTCAACCTTCTTCTTCTTTTTGGAAGCCTTGGATGACAACTGCTGCCATTGGAACTGCAGCAATTGCAACTTCCGCAATTATTTATTTCAACTCGCCGAAATCACTTCAACCAATTGCTCAGACAACTGAGCAGAAGATTGAAGAGGTGAAGTTGGATACAACTTCAATCACAAGTCAGAATGTTGATGCCTCTGGAACATCTGAGATTCCTCAGATTCAGATTGTATTGGGGGGTATTCCTGACGACATCATATCTGGTTATGTTTGGGAGTTTCCCGAACCAGATTCGATTAAAGCCGCAGAAGCATCTGCAAGGAAAAATTCAGAGATTGTTGCAATTATTCATGAGTCGTCGATTTCTAATACTCCTGAAAACAGCCAAGTAACTGTAAAAGCAGAAAAGGAGCCCCTTACAAATTCATTTACTGCTGTTGTTTCGAATTCTGAAAGCTTAAGATACTTCTTCTTCGGTGCCGCTGAAAATGCTGACTCGTATGCATGGAATTTCGGAGATGGCTTCGACGGACAAGGCCAATCAATTGCGCACGAGTTCACTGAAGAGGGAAGTTACACCGTGAAGTATTTGGTTTCAAGAGGTGAGGAGGTTTTGGTTGAAGAAAAAACCATTGAGGTATATCGCCCAGCGAAACTTTCTCCGGTTACTGCGTTCGCTCCAGGATTCGATGGGAAGAACGATGTGTTCGATGTGCTTTACAATGCGCGAAACGTTAGTGAGGCTGTGGATTTTAAAATCACAGATGTAAACGGAAGATTGGTTTATCAATCAGGCGGACAATCAGTTTGGGATGGAAAAAACATGAATGGCGAATTATGTCAGTCAGCTTATTACTATTGGCTTCTTGAATTCAAAGACCGTCAAGGCAACTTGAAATCTCAAACAGGTTCTATTCGCGTCTTCGCCGAATAAGAGACTTATAAACATCGGCCCTTGTTGTCAATTCTTCTTCGCATTTTTGGGGAATGGCAAAGACTAAAACTTCATTTTTCTGTCAAAGTTGTGGCGCACAAAGCCCGAAATGGTTGGGCAAATGTCCTTCATGCAACGAATGGAACTCATTCGTTGAAGAGGTCGTGAACCGCGAATCGAATACTTCGAAAATTCGTATCAAACCCAATGCACAACCAAAATCCATTTCAGACATTGAAATAGAAGAACGTAAGCGTTTTCCGCTTATCGATGGAGAGTTGAATCGAGTGTTAGGCGGAGGTATAGTTCCGGGTTCTTTGATCCTCTTTGGCGGTGAGCCGGGTATTGGAAAGTCTACCTTGCTTTTGCAAATGGCCCTTCAACAATTAAACTTCACGGTCTTGTATGTTTCGGGTGAAGAAAGCGAAGAACAAATTCAAATGCGCGCACAACGCTTAGGGTTCGACAATCCGCGTTGTATGGTACTCATGGAAACTTCGGTAGATCAGATTCTTCATCATTTGAATGAAGTGAAGCCGAATCTTGTTGTTATCGATTCCATACAAACCTTGCAAAGCGAAAGCGTTGAAAGTGCGCCAGGCAGTGTTTCTCAAGTGCGTGAGTGCACATTGCAGCTCATGAAATACGCTAAAGAAACGCACACCCCCATTTTCTTAATCGGACATATAACCAAGGAAGGAAGTCTTGCAGGACCAAAGGTCTTGGAACACATGGTCGATACCGTTCTTCAGTTCGAAGGAGATCGTCACCATATCTATCGCATTCTTCGCAGCCACAAGAATCGCTTCGGTTCTACGCATGAATTGGGTATCTATGAAATGTTGGGTTCCGGGCTGAAGGCCGTAGAAAACCCAAGTGATATTCTCATCGATTCAAGCACCGAGCACCTTAGTGGTTCTGCCATAGCGGCTGCTATGGAAGGCGCACGTCCGATGATGATGGAAATACAAGCGCTCGTGAGCACAGCGGTTTATGGAACGCCGCAACGCAGCACCACAGGATTCGATTTGCGAAGATTGAATATGCTGCTTGCCGTTTTGGAAAAACGATGCGGTTTCCGTTTAGGAATGAAAGATGTGTTTCTGAATATCGCAGGTGGAATTAAGATTGAAGATCCAGCTTTGGATTTGGCGGTCATCTCTGCGATTCTTTCCAGCAACGAAGACATTGCCATTACACGAAAGGCTTGTTTCTGCGGGGAAGTAGGACTTAGCGGAGAGATTCGTCCGGTCTCGCGTTTGGACCAACGCATTCAAGAAGCAGCGAAATTGGGATTCGAAAAAATATATGTTTCTTCCTTCAATAAAATTCAATCGAGCGCAGCCATTGAAATTATTAAAGTTGGAAAAGTAGAGGAACTTTTTTCAGAAATATTCGCATAAAAAAAGCCTCACCGAAGTGAGGCTTTCTTCAACTAAAATAATCTTAACAAAACTCTTCGAACATTCCGTTCAAGTGAGCAGCAATCATATCAGCCGTGCGGCCTTCAATGTGGTGACGCTCGATCATGTGTTGCAACTTTCCGTCTTTGAAAAGAGCAATACAAGGTGAAGATGGAGGGTAAGGTAACATGAACTTTCTAGCCATGTCAACCGCATCTTTGTCTACACCTGCAAACGATGAAGCCAATTTCGTTGGTTTCTTTCCTTCGGTTTGAATGGCTTTCTTAACGCCCGGACGCATGCTTCCTGCCGCGCAGCCGCATACTGAATTCAATACCAAAAGGACAGTTCCTTCCGTGTTGATGGCATTGGTTACTAGGTCTGCTGAGGTTGCTTCTTCGAAGCCGATATTGGTTAATTCAGCGCGCATTGGCGCTACTAATTCTGGTGGATACATAATTATATTTTTTGCAAAGTTATATCAAATTAACACCTGTTGAAGTGACCTTGTTCACATTACTTCAAGATAAATTTCTTTGGCGTCTTGAAGTGAACCAATAACGGTAAAACTTTCGTTTTGAAGTGAGCAAAGTTTTTTCAATTCTTCTAATGCATCTGCTTTAAAAGCAACAAGCAATCCGCCCGATGTTTGCGGATCACAAAGCACCAACAACTGCTCGCCGCTGAGTGGGCTTGATTTGGGTTGAATGTTTTGAAAGTTTTTTGTTGTGATATCTGGAAAGATGAATTGTGCAACTGCGCGTTTTGCGGATTCTAGAACAGGAATGTTCTGATAGTCAATTTTGGCAGAGCATCCGCTGGCTTCGCACATTTCAATGAGGTGTCCTGCTAGTCCGAATCCTGTTATATCCGTCATCGCATGAACGCCATCAACTTTCGCGAATTCAGCGCCAATGGAATTCACGTGTTTCATCTGTTGAATGAATTCTGCCTTTTCTTCTTCCGACAACAAGCCGCGCTTTCCCGCGGTGGAAGCGATTCCTAGACCAAGGGGTTTTGTTATCGCCACAAGATCGCCCACTTGTGCACCGTTGTTTTGTTTTAAATTTTTAATGGGTGCAATGCCGTTCACCGACAATCCAAAGAACGGTTCTGGACTTTCAACACTGTGTCCGCCCGCAATCTGAATTCCATTTTGAGCACACGTGTCTTTCGCTCCGCGCATAACTTCTCCAGCAATTTCTGCAGGAAGTTTTTCCAAGGGCCATCCTAAAATAGCCAAAGCCATGATTGGCTTTCCGCCCATGGCGTAGATGTCTGAAAGCGCATTGGCCGCCGCTATACATCCGAAGTCGTAGGCGTCGTCTACCATGGGCATAAAGAAGTCCGTGGTTGAAAGCAACGCATCTGTTTCATTCAATGCATATGCGGCAGCATCGTCGTTGTTACTGTTTCCAATAAGTAGATTAAGATCGACTTGCGAAGTGCCGCAATGCGAAAGAATTTTAGTGAGGTCTGCAGGTGCGATTTTACAACCGCAACCGGATGCTTTGCTGAATTGCGTTAATGGATAATTCATGAAAGAAGTTTTTCTTTAGCTGCTATAATTTCGTGCAAGCCTAATGATTCGTCTATTGGAACGTTCACGAATTTGGGTTGAAAGGAAAGCTTGATTCTACCTAGGTCGTAGGCCTTGTCGTAGTAATGCATAAGTAAATTCAACCATTCATTTTTGTCACCGTTCTCGATGGCTTCGATGGCTTTTTTATTGGCCTCTAGACCCATCCGTTTCGTTAAGAGTTGAGTCTTTTCAATTAGCTCTTCGTTTGAAAAGCATCCGTAGTTTTTCATTAAAAAATGAAAACGGTTTTCGAAGGAAGGTTCAATTTCAATGCGAGGCGATTTTACTATTCGGTTGAAGATGGAATCAGGAACTCTGATCTTTCCAATGAATCGACTTTCGTTTTCGTACCACACGGGTAAGTTCTTTTTCAATTCGAAATAAAGTGCGTGAGCAAGATTGTTTTCGAACTGTTCTTGTGAGGGCTGTTCCGGCAATCCGAGTGAACCGAAAGCAGAGCCTTTGTGATGAGCGAGGCCTTCCAAATCGATGACAGATTCCCCTTCATTTTTCAAACCGAATAAACGTTCGGTTTTTTGCGAGCCGGTTTTTCCTGAGAGAACAACAGAGGTATGCTCGCGAATAAATTTTTCAAGACACCAGTTGCGGTAGCGCTTGTAGCCGTCTTTCAAACGATAAACTTCAATGCCTTCTTTCGACAGTAGGTCACTGAAAATTTGACTGCGCATTCCACCACGGGCGCAATAGACAACAATTTTATTTTCCTTAACGAATGTCTTCGCTTGCGCAACAAGTTGATCGAACAAGGGTGAAACCAATTTGTACCCCAATTCAACAGCAGAGTCTTTTCCTTCCTGCTTGTATGAAGTTCCAACAAGAACGCGATGTTCGTTGTTCAGTATAGGAATATTGAAAGCGCCAGGAATGTGACCTGCATGAAACTCACCTTCACTTCGAACATCAATCCAATTCAGTTCTTGAAGCGGAAATTCAGAATCGTCTAACGGAAAGAGGGTGTGACTCATTTGTCTGCCAAAATATAATCGAGTGTTCGTTGATCAATATTTCCATCGACAACAAGAATTTTTATTTGATCTCCCAATCTGAATTCGTGTTTGCGTTTCAGTCCGCGAACCACATACTCTTCAGGAGAGAAGGTGTATTGGTCGCCTGTCATAGTATCGAGCGGAATCAATCCTTCGCAACGTGTTTCGTTTACTTCAGCATACATGCCCCAGTTTGCTAATCCGGAAATAGTTGCTTCGAAAATTTGTCCTTTGCGTTCAAGCATGTATTCAACTTGCTTGTACTTGATGCTTGCGCGTTCCGCTTCAGAAGCGCGTTTCTCCATGGCTGAAGAATGTTGGCAATGCAGTTCGTATTCGTTTTCATTCACCGGATTTCCTTGATCGAGGTAATGTTGCAATAGTCTGTGAACCATCACATCTGGGAATCTTCGAATAGGTGAAGTGAAGTGTGTGTAATAATCGAATGCCAATCCGAAGTGACCAATGTTGTGCGTGCTGTATGCCGCTTTAGCCATGCTGCGAACAGCCATGGTTCGAACAGAAGACTCTTCGGGTTGCCCGTCGACCAATTCAATAATTGCTTTGATTTCGCTTTGCTCTTCGCTGCGAACAACCTTTGGAAGTTTGTACCCCAAGTGTTTTAAGAACGTTTTCAGTGAAGCCATTTTCTCTGGACTTGGCTCATCGTGCACGCGATAAACAAACGGCAAAATCATTCCGTTTTTCGGATGACCAATGAAGAAAGCTACTTCGCGATTTGCGAGCAACATAAAGTCTTCAATCAATTGATTGGAATCTTTCATTCGTTTGATGAAAACACCAACAGGCTTTCCTTTTTCATCGAGTTGAAACTTCACTTCTTCCGAATCGAAATCGATACTTCCTGCGGCATATCTTTTCGCTCTTAATTTTTTCGCAATTCCATCGAGGTGAAGGATTTCATCTGCAAAGTCACCGCCTTTTCCTTCAATTCTTTCCTGCGCTTCTTCATACGTGAATCGTCTGTCGGAATGAATAACAGTGCGTCCGAACCAACGGTTCAGCACATCTCCGTTGTCATTCATTTCAAACACCGCACTGAAGCACAATTTGTCTTCGTTCGGACGAAGCGAGCAGAGGAAATTTGAAAGCTTTTCTGGAAGCATTGGAATGGTGCGGTCTACCAGGTAAACACTGGTAGCGCGAAGCGTAGCTTCTTTGTCTATGAGTGAATTCGGTTGCACATAGTGACTCACGTCTGCAATGTGCACACCTACTTCTAAATTTCCATTTGGGAGTTTTTGATATGAGAGTGCATCATCGAAATCTTTCGCGTCGAAAGGGTCAATGGTGAACGTTGGAATGCCGCGCATGTCGCGACGTTTCGCAATTTCTTCTTTTGTTATTTCAGATGGAATGGCTTCGGCTTCGAGGTGAACGGCTTCAGGAAATTCAGTCGGTAAATCGAATTCCAAAATGATGGCGTTCATCTCTACCAAGTGCGAGCCCGGTTGTCCGAGCACTTGAACAACCTTTCCGATTGGCTTATGCTCGGGGTTGTCCCACGAGATCATTTCAACCGCTACTTTATCGTTTTGAATTGCACCGTGTAATTCATCTTTCGGAATGAAAAAATCGACATGAATTTTTTTATCGGAAGGAAGGAGGAATGCATGTTCCTTGTATCGCTCTATTGTTCCAACGTATAGTTTTTTTCTTCGTTCCACCACGCGAACAATATTGCCTGAAGGTCTTCTCTTGCGCGGAATGAGCTGTATTTCCACCAAGTCGCCATTCAAAGCGAATCCGGTCCTTCCTTTTTCAATTTCTACATCGTCTTCAATTCCGGGAACGGTAACGTAGCCTTTTCCGTAACGATTGATTTCGATTGTGCCTTGAACGAGGTTCTTCGGTGCGTCCTTCAAAATATATTTTCCGCGCTCAACTTCTCTTAAGGTTCCGTTATCTGCTTCTTCTAAAAGTATTTCGTAGATAAGTGTGCGAACGCCGGCATCTGAAATGCCAAGGGCTGCGCTCACTTGTTTGTGATTCACAGCGGTTTCCGGAGCACGTTCAAAGAGGTCAATGACTTCTTTTCTTAAGTCGCGTTTAAAGTTTCCGAATTTGTTTTTTTTCTTTCCCATAATAATCTTCCGAAAGGTAACCATTCAAAAATGAAGTTGGGGGTATTTCCTGTTATTTTTGGAATATGAATGACTCTACGTTTGAATTGCGATTGTTGGAAGGTGAAGAATTGAAAGTGGTGAGAGCATTGGCCTACGACATTTGGCCGCGGGTATATGATTACATGATTTCTCAAGATCAGATCAGTTACATGCTTTCTTCTATGTATGATTTAGATAAACTGAAGGAACAGTGGTTGGAAGGAGTGAAGTTTGTTGTGTTGGAAGTAGAAGGTATTCCGCAAGGATTTGTGGCTTTTGAGGAAAAGGAAGAATGCATCTTCCTTCAGAAATTGTATTTACGCCCAGAAATGCAAGGCAAAGGGTATGGTAAAAAAATGCTTCAAGTGGCAATAGATTTTGCGACCGATTGTAAGAAGCCGTTCATTGAGCTCACTGTGAATCGCAATAACAAGTTTCTTAATTTCTATTTGAGCAATGGTTTTCAGATCAAAGAAGAGAAGGACTTCGACATAGGCGGCGGTTATTTCATGAACGATTATATCCTCTCGCTTGCCGTCATCGCGTAGCGTCATCCCGTAGGGTCATCGCGTAGCGTCATCCACGAAGTGTTAATTTGTTAACAGATTGTTCATTTGTAGAGCCTTGAACTTCAGTATTTTTGCTGTCCAAACCTCTCAATTTACACTTTCATTTATGAAACAGAAATCACATTTGATTCAATTGGTTAAAGGATTTTCACTTTTGGCATTCTTTGTCATGGTTGTAAATTCGTTAACTGCGCAGACATATTTCGACATGTCGACTGCAGATTATTCTCAAACATTTACTTCATGGTCGGCTTATCCAACTGAGTGGAACGGTTTGGCAGTTCAAGGAGGGACAACTACAATTCCTAATCCGACTAAAATAACTGCTCAATCAACAACTTTCGTTTCGGGCCCATCGGGCGGTGTTCAAAACACCACTGCAGCTAGCGGTAATATTCAGTTTTTGTCTACTGGGTCAGGAGATAATACCACATCTACGGCAGCTGATTTGAATTTGAATTTCACGAGCAGAACAGCCGGTAATATTTCTTTTGATTTAGCAACTGTATTCAACGGAACAACAGATAGTAATAGACAAGGAACTTTGCGTTTGTATTACTCATTAAACGGAACTACTTGGACTGAAGTTTTCGGAAGTAACTTGCCATACGTTGCAACCAATAACGTTGCGGGTTCTGCTATTGTATCAATTGCGCTTTCAAATGCAATAACCAATCAGTCTACTGTTAAATTCAGATTCTATTACCACAATGGAACTTCTGGTGCAACAGCCACAGGAAGCCGTCCGAAGATTAGCTTAGATAACGTATTGGTGACCTCGAGTGCATATACCCCTCCAAGTTTATCTTACACTACTACTCCTTCACCCTTCGATAATTTCACAACCAACCAAGGACTTCCATCGGCCGTTCAATCGATTTTCGTTACAGGTGCGAACTTGCAAGGTGACGTTACCATTACTGCTCCATTGGGATATGAAGTTTCTTCAGGAAGTGGATTTGGTTCAACGGCCACATTAACGCCAGTTGCGGGTGCATTAACCAATGCTTTGGTTGAAATTCGTATTGCAGGCTCGGCCGCTATTGGATTTGTAACAGGAGATGTTACAATAACTAGTTCGAATGCTACCACGCAAACTATAGCAGGATTGCTTGGTATTGTTAACGCATCTACTCTTACAGCACAAACAATAACATTTTCTCTAGCATCACCAGTTAACTACGGTGTTACTCCAATTACTTTAAATGCTACGGCATCTTCAGGATTGCCAGTGACTTATTCTTCTTCAAATACTTCTATCGCGACTGTTGCTGGAAATATCTTAACTATAGTTGGCGCAGGTTCAGTTGTTATTACTGCGAACCAAGCCGGTGACGCAACCTATGCAGCGGCCCCATCATCAACTCAGACATTGATTGTTGATCCGATTGCTTTGACTGTTTCAGGTGCGCAGGTTACAGATAAATATTATGACGGTTCTACCTCTGCGGTAATTACGGGCACACTTGTAGGTGTAATTAATGGCGATGCTGTTTCTTTGGTTGGTTTAGGAACCTTCGCAGATCCAAACGCAGCCAATGGTATTGGTGTTACTGCTAACTCAATTTTGTTTGGAGCACAAGCCACAAATTACATTTTAGTGCAGCCAACAGGATTGTCAGGAAACATTCTTCCAGCAATTCAAACCATTGCATTTACAGTTGCTCCAATGGTAACCGGAGATCCTGCACAAACGTTGACATCAACATCAAACTTTGCTCCTTTCACTCCAACTTATACGTCATCGAATACTTCTGTAGCAACTATCGCAGGAAACGTGTTGACCATTGTTGGCGCTGGAACTACTGATATTACGGTAACAAACCCGGGTAATGCTAACAATGCAAATGGTTCTACTACAGTATCTCTTATTGTAAGAACAGGTGTTGCTAAATGGAATTATGAATCTTTGGGTACTCTTTCTACAAGCGGCACTGTCTATAACGGTGCTGCGGCTACTGTTGGTTTAAACGCAACGGGCAGCAGTATGTTAGGAAGTCATGCTTCAGCGGCGAGCTCTTGGATCAACTCAGGAGGAAACGGTTCGCTTACTTCGTTGAGCGGAAACAACTGGGCTGTGGGAGACTACTATCAGTTCCAA
Source organism: Flavobacteriales bacterium (assembly GCA_044371535.1). Classification (GTDB taxonomy): domain Bacteria; phylum Bacteroidota; class Bacteroidia; order Flavobacteriales_D; family Sanyastnellaceae; genus CAIZGX01. Next base: position 16,996 of record JBILTL010000029.1, read on the forward strand.
ATGAGTACCCTTGGATTTAGCGCTGTTTATGTTGCATTGGATCAAACGGGAAGCAACACAGGTCCTCGCGATTTCCAATTGAGCTATAGCACTGACGGAACGAACTTCACAAATTTCGGTTCGGTTTATTCATTGACAAATGCCACAGCATGGTCATCTACTATTTACAAACCAGAGCACACACGTTCATTTGACTTATCATCTGTTTCAGGATTGGCGGGACAACCAATGGTTTATTTCAGAACTACAGTTGCAACGAACTCATCAATTTCAGGAACTACAATTGGTACGGGTGGAACAAGCCGCGTAGACAACTTCAGTGTTTCTGGAACGCTTTGTCCAGCTGAAGTATGTAACGACGGAATTGATAACGACTGTGATGGATTGGTTGACGAAGGATGCCCTTCAATTAACTTGACTGGAAGCACGTCAGATTTTTGTCCATCTTATTCGGGTTCATTAACTTTTACTTCGGCCAACTTTACGCAGCCTTATGATGTTGTTGCTTATTTAACAGCTGCAAACAGCACCACTTATTCAGCTGCTGACATCGTTGGTACTGCAAATGGTATTTCGGGAACTTCGGGTTCTATTACGGTTACACTTCCAGCAGGAACAACAGGCGCTAGCAACTACGCAATTATTTTAGTAGGAACGGAAACTGTAACAAACATTACTGCTACTGATGTTAACTTGAACACCCCTGTGAACGCCATTTGCGCAGATTACGGTTGTATGGACAATACGGCTTGTAACTACGATGCATTGGCAAATCTTTCAGACGGATCTTGTACCTACGCAACCGCTTGGTACTTGAATGCCGACGGAGATGGCTATGCTGCATCTTCAACATTGGCTTGTACCAGTCCTGGTGCAGGATATTCTGCAACCGTTCTTCCTACTACAGATTGCGATGATTCAAACGCAGCAATCAATCCAGGTGTTACTGAGAATTTGTGTAACGGTATCGATGATAACTGTACTGCAGGAATCGACGAAGGAGCTGTTTCAGGATGTTTCGATCCGAATGCGAACAATTACAACGCAGCTGTTACATGTCCAGATAACGCGACATGTACTTATGGGAACTTCACTGCGGGTAACATTGTTGTGACTCGTGTTGGAACAGGTTCTGCGGCTTTAGGTTCTACTGGAACAGCTTTGTTCCTTGAAGAATTCAATAACTCAGGTCTTGTTGGAACCATCACAGTTCCAACAACAGGAACAAACAAATTGGTAGTGGCAGGATCTTCAACTTCTGAAGGAATGCTTTCGCGCTCTTCTGATTTTTCTAAATTGTCTATTCCTGGTTATGATGCTGCTATTGGCCTAGCGGGTGTTGCTTCTGCGGCTAACATTGCGCGTTCAGTGGGAACATTCGGAATTGGTTACGGTTCTTTCAACAAGATTACTTCAACATTAACAACCGGAAGTAACCTTCGTAGCGTTGCTTCAGAAGGAAACAACTACTGGGGTGCAAATGCTTCAGGTGGTATTAGCTACCTTGGAACAGGAACTGCAGGAAACGTTTACAGTACCATTGGAAATACCCGCGTAGTAAGTGTTCAAAATGGAAATTTATATTTCTCTACGGGTTCCACCACTTTGGGTGTACATAAAATCGGTACAGGACTTCCAACGGCTTCCGGCCAAACGGCAAGTTTAATAATTCCAACAGGAGCGGGTAGTAACCCATACGGCTTCCAATTCAACTCAGCTGAGACAGTTTGTTATGTAGCCGATGCAAGAACTGCTGCAGGTGGTGGCGTTCAGAAGTGGGTGAATACTGCAGGAACTTGGACGTTGGCTTACACGATGAGCGTTGGCGCATCAACAGGTGCCTTCGCAATAGCAGTTGATTTCTACGCTGGAGTGAATCCAAGAATTTACGCAACAGTATCGAATGCAAGCGGAACACAAGTTCTTTACTTCGATGACAACGGAACAACAACTCCGACATTAAATATTATTTCTACTTTATTAAGCACAACATTCAAGGCATATCGCGGAGTTGCTTTTGCTCCATGTACACCTTCAACTTGGTATGCAGATGCAGACGGAGATGGTTACGGACTTTCTACTTCAACATTAAGCTATTGCACCCAGCCGTATGGATACGTTGCCAACAGCACCGATTGTAACGATGCTTTGGCTGCGGTAAATCCAGGAGCTACAGAGATTTGCAACAGTGCAGACGATAACTGTTCTGGAGCTGCAGATGAAGGATTAACCTTCTCTAATTACTACGCAGATGCTGACGGCGATGGATATGGAATTGGCACAGCAACAAATGCTTGCGCAAGTCCAGGTGTTGGTTACGCAACCGCAAACGGAGATTGCAACGAGGCTAACTCTGCTGTCAACCCTGGTGCAGTTGAAATTTGTATCAACTCCATTGACGACGACTGTGATGGCCTTGTAAACGACGGTTGCTTGTCTGATCAATTAGCAGGAGAAAGCCCAGCGACTTCGCAATATGTTTGGACGAACTTCTATCCAAATTGCGTAACACAGAGTCACACACTCGCAGGATTCGCTCCTTCGTTGTCTTCTCAATCCATCTGTTTAACAGGAGAAGATAAGTGGCACTACTTTACTGCAACTTCTGAAGCGGTAAGTATAGTAGTGGCTTCAAGTGCTAACGATATTTTGCTTGAGTTGCAAAATGCTTCGGGCTCTTTAATTGCTACTGAAAACGCAGTTTCAGGATTGGGCGGAGAGATTTTAAATTTCTCAGGTCTTGTATCTGGACAAGTATACAAGGTAGGTGTAAGAAATTACAACAGCGCTTTAGGAATTGGAGCATACAATATTTGCGTGAAAATGTTGAAGCGTGGAGGCTGTGATTATGGTCCGGGACCATATAGTTTGTGTCAATACTTTAA
>JBILTL010000125.1:0-5878 GCA_044371535.1 Flavobacteriales bacterium
GCCCTCCGTCGTTGCATACATACAAATCATGGTTGTGCGGATTAATTGCCATTTCGTGCTGATCTACGTGCACAAAATTCGAATTGATGTCTTGCCAAGTCGTTCCACCATCAACGCTTTTCTTCAAGCGAATTCCACCGCAATAAATAACGTTTGGTGTTTGAGCATCTCCTGACAAACACAGGTCATACCATGCTTGTCCGCCAGTGCTAGAGCCATCTGCAGACCACCCCATGATATTCGGAGTGCTGCTCATTTGAGTGAATGTCAACCCAGCGTCTTCACTTTTAAATGTTCCTGTATAAGCATACGTATTCGTTCTTAATAGGTATACCGCATCAGGCTCGGCAGCATTCACCGAGACACACATGCGGGTTCCGTTCGAAACACCTGAGTTGCTTTGCGCCCAAGTCAAACCAAAATCTTCACTTCTGTAAAATCTTCCTGCACCGGTCGCATATAGGATGTTGGGTGAAGTTGGGTGTTGCGCCAAATCCTTGTATTCAAATGTGTTGGAAGAAACTTGCGACCAAGAAACTCCTCCGTCTATTGATCTTCGAATACCTAAGTCAGTGGCAATAACTATACTGTTGGCTTGATCAACGCAAACAATGATTTTCCCGACTGTTCTTGTTGCAATTCCGGTATTCACAAAGTTCCAAGTAAGTCCGCTATCATCACTTCGAAGAACTCCCATACCCGGTGAATCTCCGGCGTCTCTGTCGCCTGTCCCGGCATATACGATGTTTGGATTGTTCGGATCGAAAGCAATTGCACTGATTCCTAACGTTGGCAAATAGTCCGTAGATGTGCTCCATGTATTTCCTCCATCGGTTGATCTCCACAAACCTCCGGCGGGTGTTCCTACTAACATGAGCTGATCATTGGTTGGATGGAACGCTATGCAAGAAACTCTTCCCACCCCTTCAATATTCTCGCGGGTTGTTACATCATCGAGGATTGGACCTAAAGGTTGCCAATTTCCCGAAACAGACCGTTGCCCTGAATAATTCTTCAGAGCTGTCCATAACTCCAAAGTCTCTCGTCCATTTAACATTTTCCCGTTTTCGTCGGCATGCGTTTCCATTAACCATTTGAAACGCTCCAAGGGCTTATAACCTTGACCGCGCTGAGTGGGCCTTTCAGGCCAAGCCGAATTCATTTCCGAAATAAAATCAAATACTGAAATATCACTGTGCATGAAATCTGTCCACATAGGATGATCTTGCGCCAAAAGGCTCACGGTTATAAAACTCGAAATAGCTAAGGAGAGTATGCGTTTCATCATAAATACAAGAATACGTCACAATTAAATTCACAGCATAAAAAAAGGGCCCCGAAGAGCCCTTTTTATTCAATTTATTTTGAATTAGTGTTTCGCCAAATAATCGGCAACACCTTCGTGATTTGCTTTCATGCCTTCACTTCCTTTTGACCAGTTTGCAGGACAAACTTCTCCGTTCTCTTCGAAGAACTGAAGAGCATCTACCATACGCAATGCTTCGTCAACGTTTCTTCCCAATGGGAAGTTGTTGATCAATTGATGCATAACTACACCGTTCTTATCAATCAAGAACAATCCACGGTAAGCGATCATTGGACCGTTAGCGACCAAGTTTCCTTCTGAATCGTAATCATACTCTCCTGCAAGAACACCGTAAGTATCAGAAATAGTTTTAGAAACGTCAGCAACGATAGGGTAAGTGATTCCCTTGATACCGCCTGCTTTCTTTTCCATTTGCAACCATCCCCAGTGACTCTCTTCAGTATCTGTAGAACATGCTACAACCGCACAATTACGCGATTCGAATTCAGCTAATTTTTCTTGAAAAGCATGCAATTCAGTTGGACAAACGAATGTGAAATCTTTTGGGTAGAAAAAGAATACAACATGTTTCTTTCCGATGAACTGATCCAATGAAAAATCACTCACTACGGTTCCTCCGTTAGTGATTGCTCCTGCCTTGAATGAAGGCGCCTTTTTTCCGACTAATGATGACATAAGTTTTATTTTTTGTGCAAAGTTAACACCTTCGAAGGACGAATGTTCACCCCTGTATTAATTATTCATTTCTTTTCGAAAGGCACGGGCCATGTATACCCATGCAATAACAAAGAACACCCCGCCAACAGGTGTAATCGGACCAGCAATTTGTTTCACCAAAGTAGGTAAAGACTCAGAGAACGTCAACAAATACAACGAGCCTGAAAAACCTACAATACCGGAAAGAAACAAGACCCTCAAGATTTTCAAACTCTTTTCCTCCTTCAGAATAAAAGCGCTCATTAATATCCCGAGTGAATGAATCACTTGATAATACACGCCCTTGTTGTATATGTCAACACTGTATTCCGACACTACAGACTTAAGTCCATGTGCACCAAAGGCACCTAAAACAACCGCTAATGCCATAGAATAAGCCCCGATAGCCACTGAATTCCTCATAATTCGTATATTTAAAATTGGAATCAAAAAATCACCTAGCGAATTTGCGATGTATTTTTACAATTCCAAGTAAACTGCCGGCACATTAGAAAATATATTTCCATATTAGTCTTTATTTTTTGCATAGGAAATCTCTATGCTCAAAAGCCAATAGATGAAAAAACGCTAGCTGCTGAAGCCAACGTTTTTTTTGAAGAGGGAAATTACGTTCAGGCTTATGCCAGATACTCTCAGCTCGTCTCGTTGTATGGCAGTAATCCGCTTTACGCTTTTCGTTTTGGAGCGGCGGGGATCTACGCGACAACAGACCGAGACAAGAGCATCTTCTTTATGAAAGATGGCGTGCGCAGAGGATACACAGAACCCGAGACCCATTACTTCCTGGCAAGAGCATACCATCTCAGTTACAATTTCAAAGATGCCTTAACGGAATATGAGAAATTCGAAACTACTGCTGAAAAAAAACAGCTGAACAAATCAGACTGTAAAGCTCAAAAGCTTTCTGCTGAATCAGGACTGAATCTCATGAACAGCATTAAAGATGTTCAAGTACTTGAGAAAACAGAAGCTGAAAAAGCTAGCTTCTACAGGTACATGAACATTGACCCTTCCATTGGTAAAATAATCTCAACGCCCAAAGAATTACTTTCTAAAATTGATTTGAAATCAACAGAGGAACATGTTCTTTTCCTTCCAAACAACGGAAAGAAAATTTTCTTTTCAAGTAAAGGAAAAGACGGTTTAAGTGGAAAAGACATATATATGACTTCGCGCGTGAACGGCGCCTTCACACCACCGGTCAAATTGAAGAGTACGGTGAATACAGAATTCGATGAAGACTTTGCTTTTATGCATCCAAATGGAAGCACCTTGTACTTCGCATCGAAAGGACATGGAAGCATGGGAGGCTACGACATTTTCAGATGTGAATGGGATGCAGCTATCAATGATTTCGGTCCGGCCATTAATATGGACTTCGCAATTAACACGCCCGACGACGACCTGTTTTTCATCACCGACTCTTTGAATACAACGGCCTATTTTGCAAGCAGTCGTTTAACTTCTCCCGACAAACTTTATGTCTATCGCGTTTTTGTAATTGGAATTCCAATGAACATCACCTATCTCAAAGGTGAGTTTATTTCTCGTGTTGATGCAACACAAACTGAAGCGAAGATTCAAGTGTTCGATGATTTGACGAATCGAAAAATAATGGACACACAAGCCCGTGAGTCGAATGGACAATTCTTACTCTTCATTCCTACTGCAGGCAATTACACCTACAAGATTCAACCTCCAGGAAGTCCACAAATTCATGAAGTACAAGTAAAGATTCCTCCAACAGAAGGTTCTCGCGTTTTCCGTCAAGAGATTGTCTACTCCAAAACAGATGGACGTGAAAAAGTTGAAGTGAAAAATTACTGGAATGATCCACTGAATGACAACGTTGAAGATCTTCAACGTCAGATGCTTCTTGCCAAATCACAACTCGATGTGAATGCTACCGTTGATCAATCTGCTTTCGCATCTTCAAATTCATCAAGTAATAATTCAACAGCCGAAAACTATCCAAACCCAAGCGGAACGAATCAACGAATTGAAATAGACACTGTACTTTCTTCCCAAGAAAAAACAATCGCGGCATTGAAGCTTCAGATCGCTGAAGCTGAAGAAACTTCGAAATTGCTTCTTCAATTTGTTCAGCAAACTCTTTCGGAAACAGATGAGGCGTATGAAGAGTTTCAGACCGTGCGTTTCGAAAAAGCTGAATCTTTGGCTGATAGCGCAAAATTAATAGAGGCACGCAGCAACATGATTGCAACGCAAGACAGAAGCGTTGCCGCTATAGCAGCGTATGACATTTCTAAGAACAGAGAGCAGGAACTCAAAAGAAAGCTAGACGATATTCAAAAAACGAACGCACAGATCAAGCAGTCGCTCGCAGAAAAAGACTCTCCCATGGCGGCTTATTTGGTGAATGATTACGTTGCAAAAAACCCAAAAAGCGAGCAAGGAATAGTTACAGAAGTGAACCCAACGTGGGAATCACAAACCGCGAAAGCAAAAGTTTCCAGCAACAAAGCCAAGGCGGACGATAGCCAACTGCGACTGAATACCAAGCTCAAAGAAATAGAGGAACTTGAGGCGAAGGCGAACGAAGTGAGCAAGCAAATGTCTTCAACGAAAAAGAAAAAAGACATCGAGCGTCTTGGAAATGAGTTGAACACCATTGAATCTGAATTCATTTCCGTGAAGGAAGAAATTGAATCAGAGAAAGAGAATCTTCGTGTTCATCAATTAGAGCTTCAGGAGTCTATAACCTTATTGAAGTTGCTTCAAGATTTAGAGAATGAAAAACAACCAGAAGTCAAACCTGAATTCAAGAATTTAGGAAACACAGTCAATGTTGAATCGTTAAAATCGGAAATTTCTGAATCGAAAACTCGCGTATCGACTGCATTAGAAAACTATCAGTACGAGAACCCTGATAATGCGAACAACGCGAGTTCCAACAACGCTAGTTCTAACAACGATAGTTCTAACAACTCGAGTTCAAACAACGCCAGTTCCAACAACGCGAGTTCTAACAACGATAGTTCTAACAACGATAGTTCTAACAACGATAGTTCTAACAACGCAAGTTCTAACAACTCGAGTTCAAACAACGCCAGTTCCAACAACGCCAGTTCCAACAACGCGAGTTCTAACAACGCCAGTTCCAACAACGCAAGTTCAAACAACGCAAGTTCAAACAACGCAAGTTCTAACAGCGCTAGTTCAAACAACGCTAGTTCAAACAACGCCAGTTCTAACAACGCGAGTTCTAACAACGCGAGTTCCAATAACGCGAGTTCTAACAACGCAAGTTCAAGAACATTCACAATAGAGGAAGAGAGCATTTTGAACAGCCCCGGCCAGAGCAATTATCGCGACGAACAAATATTTACTGAACTTGAAAATGCAGAAATTCAAGTCTCAAATCGCAAAGAATTAGACAGGATCTATTTAGAGTTAGAATCCATAGATACTCGACTTAAGTCTGAAGATACAACCCCTGAAATTAAGGCACAACTTACTGCTCAAAGAAAGCAATTGATGTTTGAAAAAATGCAGGAGGAAGATAAAAATTCTTTGATCATTGCTGAACACAATTCCAATGAATTAATCGACTTACAATCCGCTTGGAAAAAGAACATTTCCAACGCGAATACCAGTGCTACTCCTGAAGATAAAAAGACTTACGAAAATACTTTGGCCTATATGAAGGAGGCTAATGAATTGCGAAGCGCTGCTAAAGACGAAACGGACATTTTCGAGCGCTATGCAAAAAATGCACGGGCCTTTGCTCTTGAACGAAACGCAAAAAACGAACTTCAATTTTTGGTTGAAAAAACCACTCCTTCAAACAACACTGCCAGTTCAAACAACGCC
>JBILTL010000126.1:0-5875 GCA_044371535.1 Flavobacteriales bacterium
TATGTCTCCGAACAACCAATACATGATATCAATGAAGTGAGAGAACTGCGTGAACAAAGTTCCTCCATCTAAATCTTGGGTTCCCTTCCAACCGCCTTTCTTGTAATAGCGATCATCTCTGTTCCAGAATAAATCAATATTTACCATGAATATTTTCCCAAGAACACCTGATTGAATCAATTCTTTCATCCAGACACTCGGCGGACTATATCTATTTTGCATAACACAGAACACCTGCTTATTTGCGCGCAAGGCCTCGAAAATAATTTTTTCTCCATCTGCCTTATTCAACGCCATAGGCTTTTCAACTACAACATGCTTACCTGCCTTCAAGGCAAGTAAGGCGTGATGCGCATGAAGTCCATTGGGTGTGCAAATACAAACCACATCTACCTCTTCATTCGCCAACATGTCCTCCGGGGAATGATAAAAATGAATATCCTCGGCAACACCGCATTCCTCGCGTGAACGAACGTCACACATAGCAGACAATTCGGTTTGTTCATTGCGTTGAACCATTTCAGCATGACGCTTACCAATGTGTCCCGCGCCAATAACCGCAAATTTAATTTTACTCATAAGGTTTTATCAGATGCAAAAGTACGGAGAACCAACGGAATTAATCCCTTGGTGACGGGTTCGATATGATAAACCCGAGGTTGAAAAGTATGCTCCACGGTTTTTCCTTCTTCTCATAGTAATTGGCCGACAAACTAACGGGTCCTATGGGTGAATGATAAACCAACGTTCCGCTTCCCAAGGTATAGGTGCGATAAATATCTGAAGATGGAACCGCAGTGGCCTGAAAAGGTTGATATCCGTATACATCGGCTCGTAAATCAACATTTTTAGTCAAATGAAGAACAGGTGAAATTCCAACTGTAAAGAATGATGTTCCCCTGTAAACAGGTAAATAAAAGGTCTTGAATTCAGGGAAGAAACTTGGCGTTGGACTCATGATTGAAGTCGCCGTTGCATTCTGAAAATCTTTTTGTCCGGACCACAACACCTCTGCCTTAATACCGAAAGAAAAGCGAGGTTGATTAATGACATAGTTTTCATAATACACGCGCATTTGCAGCCAAGAGTGATCATTGGAAAGCGTGTCTCTATTATTGCTAGTACTACCTGGAATGGTGTACTCAGTCCCGGAAACACCTTTTCCAACCACTTTTATCTGCGAACCAGCTGAGGCGTATTGAAGACGATTCAAAGTACTTCTAACATAATTGAACCGAACAATCTTCGCATTGAACTCCGTTAAATCGGCCGTGTCGATACTTAAAAAATTCTTCGTCTGATAATAGCTGTCGTACTGATGTGTATAGATTGCATCTATTTTAAATTTCGCCTTTCTTCCTGCGGGAAGAATCCACGAAGCCTCTCCAAAACGTTCATTCAACAAGACATACGACGGCTTCACATCTTCGAAAAACGTTGTCAAACTTTTGTAATAATCCCATCTGTTTTGCGTGAAAGAAACTTCAAAAGCAACCGGAAGGTTGAATACCATTATTTTCGAACGCGCCTTTGCCTGACCTGAAGCATAATAACGTCCGAAGTAACTATTGCCTTCAAGCACTGTGTTCACTCTTCCGAATAAATTATAGCGCAATCCAACGTAACCCGTATTAATTGAACGTGAACTGAAGTTCCCTCCAAATGAAACAATCAAATCCTTCTCGCGCTGTACACTCAAATCCAAAACATACTTGCCAACGGAAGGCTTGTAGTACATTTTCGGATACATCGATTTTATACTTCCATCTGCTAATACTCTGAAATATGTCCGTTGCAATTCATTCAACGGAAGCGAACTTTCTTTTCTACCCAACAACTCGCGCACGTATTGCGTCTGTCCTTTTGGCAATCCTTCCAGTCTGACTTCATCCACTACAATTGGCGCACACTTCGAACGAAATTGGAATCTTCGCTTCTTTAAATCTTCCAACGAAATTTCACGTTCAACTATTTTCTTTATTTCTGGAAGTGAACGCATCGTTGAAACATAGCCAGAGTCAATGGCCGCCATAGAGTTTGCAAATTCAAATGTCGATGTATTGTTACTGTTCGGCTGCACAATGAACACTTCCTCGCATGGAATGAACACTTCTTTCTGAGAGACTATCATGGCCTCCAATTGCGACATGAGATTATTCTCTTTCGGATCGGCTGGCGCGCTTGAAACATTGCAACCAAGAATAACATCCGGATGAAAATCGCGGTACATAACATCCATGGGGAAGTTGTTGTAAATACCACCATCGTATAGCAGTTTTCCATCTACTCTTCTGGGAGGAATATAAAATGGGTATGTGATTGAAGCTCGAATAGCCTCATTCAAACTACCCGATTTAAAAATAACTTCACGCTTATCTTTCACATCGGCAGCAACACATCGAAAGGGAACAAACAAACTATCGAAATTCTGACGCGCAGCTTCACTCGCTGCGCTCAACAACTTCATGTGCACCCAATCCATAAGAGCTGGGTTAATCAAATTCGTTGGAAGTGTGTTCGAAAAATTATCACCTCCCGAATATTTCAAGCTAACCATGGAAGCTGTCGGTTCCGACTTCAAATAATAAAACTGCAAGTCAATTGGAAGCTCAGCACCTTCCGAAAGCATCGTGAACTCGGGTGTTCTGCACAGAGAATCCATCTGTCTGGTAGAATAGCCTGCAGCATAAAAAGAAGCAATGACTGCCCCCATGCTTGTACCACAGATATAATCAATAGGTACATTATTCTCTTCCAAAGCTCTTAGGAATCCGATGTGTGCCATCGCAGTTGCTCCGCCTCCGCTTAAAACTACTCCTACACGTTGCGCACTTGCCTTATGCATCTGCATAAAAACAAGCAAGAAAACGAACGCGCCGCGCAAAAATTTCATAGTACAAAATTGCACTTTGTTCTTCAATGAACAACCATTAAAACATTAATTTTCAAACATCATTTGTTTCTCAAGTGTTTTCACAATAGCTCCGTACTTTTGCTACATGAAATCAATTCGAAATAAACGCAGGTTGCTCGGGGTACTCTACCTACTAGCCGTTTATCTAGTTTTTCAATTGGTTTGGTGGGGATGGCAATTGTACAAGCTTCAGCATGCATACCTCGAGCATTTGAAGTCTGAAGGAAATACATTACCAGAAAACGCTCTTCGAAACAAAATTTTCATGATCATTGGCGAAGGGGGAGTCTTTTTAATTCTACTCTTTTGGGGTATCTGGTGGATAAAGAAAAATGTTTGGCAAGATTTGAAGCGTGCGCAGAAAGAAAAAAACTTTTTGCTCGCCGTAACGCATGAATTAAAAACACCCATTGCCGCTATCCGTTTGAATTCCCAAACACTTAAAAAACGCAAGCTCACGGAAGAGCAAGCTCAAGATCTCTGCGCAGACATCATCACGGAATCGAATAGACTAGAAACTTTGGTAAACAACATCTTGCTCGCAACACAATTCGAACAAAACACTTCGTTGGGTAATTGGCAAACAATGGATTTTTCCAATCTTGTTGAAACTCAAATCAAGCGCTTCCAGCAACTCTTCCCCGAACGTATTGTGAATTCAAACATTCAATCGAATATTCAGATGGAAGTGGAAGAGAACATGCTCATTAGTTTACTCTTCAATCTTCTTGAAAATGCTAACAAATATTCACCCGCTTCAGAACCCATTTCCGTTTCTCTAAAAGGAAGCGAACACGTTGTTTTACTTGAAATTTCAGATAACGGAATGGGCATTCCTGCTGAAGAGCGCAAGTCGGTTTTCGATAAATTTCATCGACTTGGAAATGAACAAACCCGTTCTCAAAAAGGAACCGGGCTTGGTCTTTATATCGTAAAAGAAATTTGCAAAGCACATCGAGCAGAAATTAACATTAGCGACAACACTCCCAAGGGAAGTCGCTTCCTTATAACTTTTTCAAAATGACAAAAAAAGTAGGACTTATTATTCTAGACGGATGGGGTATCGGAAAGAACGATCACTCCAATGCTATACTTAGCGCGCAAACACCGTTTACACATCAGCTCAACAATACAGCAGCTCATGCAACACTTCGCACAGATGGTGAGTTTGTGGGACTTCCGGAAGGGCAAATGGGGAACAGTGAAGTTGGACACATGAACATTGGCGCTGGACGTGTCGTTTATCAAGACTTGGTAAAAATTCACTTGAGTATTCGAAACAACGAATTGCATAAAAACGATGTTCTTTTAGAAGCTCTTCATTATGCTAAAAAGGAAAATAAAAACGTTCACTTCCTGGGTCTAGTTTCTGATGGTGGTGTGCACTCGCACATCAATCACTTAAAGGCGCTCGTTGACATTTGCGAAGAACAAACACTTACGAAGGTCTTCATACATGCTATTACAGATGGAAGAGACTGCGATCCGAAAAGTGGCGAAGCCTTTATTCAAGAATTAGAAAAACATTGCGAAGGCAAGCATGCAAAAATTGCCAGTGTAATTGGAAGGTACTTCGCAATGGACCGCGACAAACGTTGGGAGCGTGTGAAAAAAGCTTACGACCTTTTCGTTCATGGAAGCGAAAACAAAAGCGCATCTGCAAGCGCTGCCGTTACTCAATCTTATACCAACGGTGTAACCGATGAGTTCATTGAGCCTGTTCAGATTGAAGGACAATTTCAGGGCATACAAGAAAACGACGTTGTCATCTGCTTCAACTTCAGAACCGATCGTTGTCGTGAAATTACCATGGCCCTTCACCAGCAAGACTTTCCAGATTTCGGAATGAAAAAAATTCCGTTGTATTATGTGACGATGACACGCTACGACGATTCTTTTCAGTACGTGCATATTCTTTTCGAAAAAGACAACCTCATTCATACACTTGGTGAAACGCTTTCGGCAGCGAATAAAACACAGCTTCGCATTGCAGAGACGGAGAAATATCCGCACGTGACATTCTTCTTCAATGGAGGAAGAGAAGAACCGTTCACCGGTGAGAGCAGACTTATGGTTCCTTCACCCAAGGTTGCAACGTACGACCTTCAACCCGAAATGAGCGCAAAAGAAATTGCATCTTCATGCATTCAATTTCTTCAAGAAAAAACACCCGATTTTTTCTGTTTGAATTTCGCTAATCCAGATATGGTCGGACATACAGGTGTGTACGATGCCATAGTAAAAGCCATTGAAACGACAGATGCTTGCTTGAAGCAAGTTGCTGAAACAGCTATAGAACTGGGATATTCGTTAATCGTTATTGCCGATCACGGGAACGCAGACTGCGCCGTAAACGAAGACGGTTCTCCAAATACAGCACACACCACGAACCCCGTTCCCGTGTGGATTGTAGACAAAGAAATCACAAAAGTGAACAACGGAAAACTAGCCGATGTCGCACCCACTGTCCTTTCACTTTTGGGAATAGAAAAACCCCAAACAATGTCTGGGGTTTCACTTATCTAATTCTTAATTCCAATTAAGGCTTCTTATGCATGACGTGAACATAGCCTTCGCGGCTAACGCCGTCTGAGCGATTGAAAATCCAGAAGTAAACGCCGTCTTCAACGTCGGTGCCATTCCATGGATTGTCGTTGCTATAGTTCAACGACTCATACATCAATCCGCCCCAACGATTGAAGATTCGCAATTGACTGTTCGGGAAACTTTCTAATCCTTTAATGATAAAGCTCTCATTGTCGAAATCATCAACGTTAATCAAAAGAATATTCGGCTCTTCCGTATCGCAAACCGTAAGAATGAAAGGCACAACGCCAACTTGATTGCAAGCATCGGTTATCGTAACGTCATAGGTTCCACCAGTGAATCCGATAACCGAATTTGTAATCGCGTTTACATAAAACGCCGTTGCCATAGATGGAGCAATAACATACGGCTCTA
>JBILTL010000127.1:0-5816 GCA_044371535.1 Flavobacteriales bacterium
ATTTCATTCAACCATTTTTTATCTGAAAAGCTACCGTGAGCTCCGTCGTGCATCAGGTTGAATCCAATTCCTGCGAGAGTTAATCCAAGAAGAACACATGCGCCAATGCTCATTCCAACTGAAAGGTCACCGAAAACAAGGGCAATGTATAAAGTGAAAAAACTCGTTAAGAGTACAATGGCTTTAACAATGATGAGCCAGTTGCCCCATCTGTTGCGCTTTGTAGCGTTGAAGTATGAATCTACACCGTTCTTCAAATGATCGAAGAATGGGGTGCCAGCTGTTTTAAATCTTATTGTGCTCAATGTGTTGGGTTTTACAATGAGCCGCTAATTTACCACACATTTACCTCACGCTCTAATTCGATGCCATATTTATTCTTGACATCTGTCATAACCGCCGAGCTGAGGTCGAAAATTTCATGTCCCGTTGCCCCACCGTAATTCACCAAAACAAGCGCTTGCTTTTCATGCACACCGCAGTTTCCGACGCGTTTACCTTTCCAGCCGGTGTGTTCAATCAGATATCCTGCGGGTATCTTAACGGTGTTCTCGTTGATAGGGTAGAATGGGATTTTTTCATCGTGCGTCTGAATCGCGCGAAGAACCGAAATATCCACTGTTGGATTTTTGAAGAAGCTACCTGCATTACCCAAGGCCTTTGGGTCGGGAAGCTTCGAAGAACGTATGGCTATAACGGCTTGACTAATGTGTTTAATGCTAAGTGTATCTATTTCCATCTTGTCAAGCTCTTCCGCAATGGCGCCATATTCAATATTAAACACTGGACGCTTGTTCAGTTTGAAGCCCACGTGTGTAATGAACCAATTTCCTTTTTCTTTACGCTTGAAGATACTTTCGCGATAGCCCAATTCACATTCGCTCAAACTGAAAATGTGCTTTTCGGAAGTGTGAACATTCACGGCTTCCACATAATTTAACACGTTGCTCATCTCAACACCGTACGCTCCAATGTTCTGCATAGGGCTTGCACCAACACAACCAGGAATAAGCGAAAGGTTTTCCACTCCGGCCCATTTGTTTCGAATGCAATGCAAAACGAAGTTGTGCCAATTCTCTCCCGCAGCAACACGCACATATACATGCATGTCGTCTTCCTTCTCTAATTCAATTCCGAATAATCTATTTTGAAGTACAACAGCGTCTACGTTTTGCGTGAACAGAATATTGCTTCCGCCTCCTAAGACAAGGAGGTTGCTCTTGCTTTGACGAACATATTCCAATGCTTCTTCGGCCTGCTCGAAACTTTCTATTCGCGCAAACTCTTTCGCGATAGTAGAAATACCAAATGTGTTGTGCGACAACAGGTCAACATTTTTTTCAAGCTGAAATTTCATGAAGTAAAGAAAAGAAAGGAATAGGAAGGGCTGTCCTGCATTAACTGCGTAATTCGAACATGGGTTTGTTCAAATGGATTTCAAATTATAATTGGCAGAAATAAAGGCTTTAATTTCATCATACGCCTCTTTTGTTATGAATTCCGCGCCATTTCCGCCTTCCATGAGGTCTGAAACATAAATACGATCGGCATGTGTAACAGCATTGTTGGTATGAATGAAGTACGAAGTGCCCATAACCACCACTTCTTCAAAAGTTGTTGAGGAAAAGATTTGAACAATGCGTTTTCCTTCTGGAAATTTTAGAAACTTTGGGAAATCCATACTGCGAATATGCAAACAAATTCAGAAGAACTTTTTTTAAAGCGAATAGCACAAGAATTAATTGACAAACACGGGAAAGATTTACATCGTGTTTTGGTAGTCTTACCAAGTAATCGTTCGAAAGTTTTTTTGAAGAAATTTCTTTTTGAAATTTTAGGGTCCGCCTTTTTAACACCGCAGTTGGTCCTGCTTCCACAATTTGTGAAATCTGTTGTGAAGGAAAGAACCGAAGAGAAGTTGAGTTTGCTCCTTTTGCTTTATCGCGCCTACACCGAAGTAGTGGAATCTCCCGATTCATTTGAAGTCTTTATGAAATGGGGCAGTATGGCTCTTGACGATTTCAATGACATTGATGTCGCAATGGCCAATCCGGGCGAGGTGTTCAAGAATTTAAAAGATGTAAAGGATATTGAGAATTGGAGTTTCGGCATACAACCGTTAACCGACGCGCAAGAAGATTACGCAGACTTCTGGCTCGATCTCGGAAAGGTTTATCATCGCTTTGTTGAATTGCAAAACGAACAACATGCATACAGTTACGCGCGATTAAACAGAGCCATGGCAGAGGAGAAGGTGGAAGTGAATTTTCCTTCGAATGCAGACGCTGTTTATTTTGTGGGAATTACGGCTTTTTCGAAAGCGGAAGAAAAATGGATTATGCGTTTGCATAAAACAGGAAAAGTGTTTTTCCATTTCGATGCAGACGCCTATTACGTAAACAACCCTATTCACGAAGCCGGAATTTTCTTCCGTTCGTGGGAAGAGAGAAGAATGCCTATTGCGAAGTCAGATGATTTCAATACGCGCTCAAGAACCATAACATTCTCGAAAGTTGTAACGCCTTTGGCTTCCGCCTTCGCAGCGTCGAAGTTGGTGAACGAAATGAAAGAAGAAGACCGTGCGAATACCGCTGTGGTCTTGGTTCAACCGTTTTTACTTCGTCCGTTTTTGAACGGACTCTCAATAGATTCACCCGTGAATGTCGCATTGGGATATCCCATTGATCAAGTTTCGTTGTTTCGTGTGGTTCGCATGCTCTTGCGCATGTGGAGTCGCTTGTCGAAGGAAGTGAAAAAGGGAATGTATTACAAAGACTTTTCGCAGTGGATTCTTCAAACCGATTTAGACGTGCTTATTTCGTCTTCACAACGAAGGGAAATTCAACGCTATGTCATGCGTAGAAAGTTCATTTACATCCGTGAAAAGGAATTGAAAGAGTTGGTTCAAGAATTACCAACCATGGAAGTCTTGCAGGATTTACTTACCACGGAGAATTTCAATTTGCCAAATTGTATTTCTCGATTGAAGAATTTTCTTTCGGTGTATGTGGAATCGGATCATACCGATGAGCTGACGAAGGAGACAGCCTTGCGTCTTCAGCAAATTTTGGGACGTATTGAAATGCACATGGAAGGAAATGCTTTTTTGAATGAAGTGCCTTTGCTTGATTTGCTGTTTCAGCATTACGCTTCGCAAGAGACCATTGCCTTTCAAGGAGAACCCTTAGAAGGTTTGCAAGTGTTGAGCATGGTAGAGACGCGTGCGGTAGATTTCAAACATGTCATAATTGTAGGTGCAAACGATGAGCAGTTTCCAGGAAATGGAAGAGCGCAGTCTCTTATTCCTTTCGATTTGCGAAAGACCTTCGAATTACCTTCTCCTGAAGAACGCGAAGGAACTATCGCATATTCATTCTATCGCTTGTTGCAGCGCGCTGAGGACATTCGCATGCTTTATCACACATTGAGTTCTGATTACAAGATGACAGAGCCTTCTAGATATCTCTTGCAGATTGAACAAGAGTTAACAGGATACGGAAACCGAACGAACGTTCGGTACGAAGACTTTGAACACAGCAATAAATTTTTGCAAACGGGTGAAGAAGAGATTTCGGCGAATGAATTTTCTACAAAGCGTATTCACGACTTATTGGAATATGGAATTTCGCCTTCAGCAATCAATAAGTTTATGCGCTGTCCGCTCGACTTCTATTATCGCTATGTGGTTGGTCTCGGAGAAGTCGAAAGCCTAGAAGAGAATATGGAAGCCTCGACTTTCGGTTCTATTGTTCACGATGTCTTGGAGACCTTGTACAAGCGTTATGTTGGAAAGACGATGCTCGATGAAGATTTCAATGGATTCAAATTGGAGTTAGATACCTTAATCGATGAAGCCATTCATAGATTGTACAATTCGAATTTTGAATTGGCAGGATTCGATATCATCATGCGTCGCATTGTGAAGCGCATGATTGAAGTGGTGTTGGAACACGATCAGCTTAAGTTTAGTGAGGCTCGTGCGAATGGAGAAGAGCGCATAGTGAATGGGGTAGAGGTAGAGTTGAAGGCAGATCTGCCTATGGACAAGATTGGTGTGAGTCTTCTGGCACGTGTTCGCGGAAAGGCCGATCGTGTAGATGAGCAAAATGGAAATTTCATGGTGTTGGATTACAAGACCGGAAGCGTGAAGTCTGACGAGTTGAAGTTAAGTGATAAGGAAGGACCATGGTTGAAGGACACGAAGCCCAAACTGCTTCAGATTTTAACCTACTCTTATATGTGGGTGAAAGATGGTCATGCACCTGAGCATACGCAGGCAATGTTGTTCGGATTGAAACAAGCAAACCAGGGGCCTGTTCCGCTTATGCGTGGACAAGACCCTGCTGTTCTGCGTGAAGCAGACATTGAGAAGTTTGAAGAAGAGTTGCTAGGAGTGTTGAAGAGTTTGTTAGAAACAGAAATATTTAGACACAATCCGGAATCGGAATATTGCGAATTTTGTAAGTAGTGAAGCAGCGCGTATTAATCATAGCCTATTATTGGCCTCCTGCAGGTGGAGGAGGGGTTCAACGTTGGTTGAAGTTTGTGAAGTATTTGCACAACAGCGATTGGCAACCCGTGGTTTTTGTGCCAGAGAACGCCGATTATCCGGTGTGTGATGAAACGTTACTGTCGGAAATTCCAGATGGAGTGGAAGTGATTCGATGTCCTATTTTCGAACCTTATCGTGCTTTGCGAAAAGCAACAGGTAAGGGCGATGCGGGGATAAGTGCAGGATTCATTCGCAGCGACAAAGGACCCTCATTTATGGAACGTTTAATGGCGTGGGTGCGAGGGAATATATTAATTCCAGATGCGCGTATGTTTTGGATTCGTCCAGCTTCTAATTTCTTGTTGAAGTATTTGAAGGAGAATCCGGTTGATATGATTGTAAGCACCGGCCCTCCGCACAGCATGCATTTGATTGCGCGTCGCGTTCATCGAAAGACAGGTGTTTCTTGGTTAGCAGACTTCAGAGATCCGTGGGTGAACATGGACAATGCAGATAAGTTTCAGATGAGTGCTTGGGCGAAGCGCAGGCATGCGAAGTTAGAGCGCAGTGTATTGAAGGAGGCTACTGTAGTTGATACAGTGAGTTGGTATTTGAGCGCAGAGTATGAGAAGATTCGTGGTAGTGAAGTGAAAGTGTTGACGAACGGATTCGATCATATAGATTTTGAAGGAAGAGAAGTGAAGCCAACGGATAAGTTTATTCTCGGACATTACGGAACCTTTGGCGACGATCGCAATGCACCGGCCTTGTGGCGGGCTTTGTCGCGTTTAGTGAATGAAAGTGAAGAATTCAAAAACCGAATGATTATTCGGTTGGTGGGTCCAACCGATGGATCGGTAATAGAAGATGTGAAGCGAAATGGACTATCTGATCATTTAGAATACATCCCTTACGTGAAGCACAATGAAGTGTTAGACCTTATGCTCACGCCTCAGTTGTTGTTGGTTATCTTGAACCAGAATGCCAACGAAGAAGGGCGCGTTACAGGAAAAATCTTTGAATACGTTGCCACGGGCAATCGTGTCTTAGGCATAGGCAGTATTACCAGTGATTGTGCGCGTGTCATTAACGAAAGCGAAAGTGGCGCTATGATTGCTTTTCAAGACGAAGAGCGTATTTACGAATTCATTAAGCAGTCGTTCCCGTGCGTCACTAACGAACCGTTAAATCCGAGGGTTATGAAGTACTCACGTCAGTCTTTGACGGACTCCCTTCGAGACAATGTCTTTGACGAATGCAGTGAGAAATAGCATCTTCGATTTTCTAATTACGCAGTAGGAATTATGCAATATGAATTACGAAG
>JBILTL010000128.1:0-5792 GCA_044371535.1 Flavobacteriales bacterium
AGCAGATGTAGACCTTTATGGAAACAGTGCAGTATATTCTGATTTAGGTGCTTCTATTTGCAACGACTTAAATAGCGACGATGATATTAGTATTGCAGACGCCGCATATCTCGAAGCTTGCATCCATGCCCAAATAGATGAAGGGATTGCTCCAGGTTTAATGCAACCTTGCGCTTGGGATCCAGAAATTGTTGACGAATCTGAAACAGCCATACTCGGAGTAACAAACGTGAATGCTGAACTTGGATACTTCGACATTACTTTGACTAATCCAAATGGAGAAATAAATGCACTTCAATTCGATATCGGAGGAGCAACAATTTCAAACGTTACTTCTCTCGTTCCGCTGAGCACATGGTCTTCTGTTATTTACAAAGAAGTTGGTGGAGTAAAAATTGGTGCACTCGGACACTTGGGAAGCATGATTCCTGTTCACTTCACAGCAACACCTATTCTTCGTGTTTACGTTGAATCGTTTACCGGAGACGAAGTATGTATTGCTGCATTCGATGAAGCGTTGAATGTATACATTCACAACGTACTTACCGAAATTGGACCTTGCATGCCTGTTCAATACATTGCCGCAAATGCAACATTCAACAATGTTTCTTGCGTGAATTACCCTGTGCACTTTGTAGACAACACTAACAACAATCCGACAACATGGAATTGGTTGTTCCCGGGCGGTGTACCGAGTTCTTCTACGCTGCAAAATCCGTATGTGATGTATACAACTCCAGGTGTATACGACGTAACACTTGTGGTAACAAACGGAACAGCGAACGACAGTGTTACTTGGACCGGCGCTGTAACTGTATCGAACCAAATTGAATACTACGCAGATGCTGATGGAGACGGATTTGGTGATCCACAAACGTTAGCAACTGGATGTGAAATTCCTTCAGGTTATGTTACCAATGGAAACGATTGCAACGACAACAGTTCGTTCATTACAACCAATGCAGATCTCGATGGAGACGGTTTTTTCTCTTGTGTTGATGATTGTAACGATGGCAACGCCTTGTCTTATCCTGGTGCAATGGAATTGTGCAACAACCTAGACGATAACTGCGATGGAATAGTTGACGAAGGATTCGATGCCGATGGAGATGGATTCTCTGCATGCGCAGGCGACTGCGACGACAACAACAGCGGTATGAATCCAGATGCTACTGAATTCTGTAATGACATTGATGACAACTGTAACGGCGCTATTGATGAAGGATTAGGTCAAGCCTATTACATGGACATCGATGGCGACGGATATGGCGCAGGTGTGGTTCTTTATTCTTGCACAGTACCAACTGGTGCAGCTACAAACAACGACGATTGCAACGATGCGAATCCTGCTATCAGTCCTTCAGCCGTTGAGACTGTAGATGGTATTGATAACGATTGCGACGGATACATCGACGAGACTTCAGTTTATACTTACACCTTGAATGAAATTGGACTAACACTTTATCCGAATCCGACTTCATCTGATTTAAATATTGAATTGAGCGCACACGCTGGAAATGTTTCGGTACAGGTGAAAGATGTTTCAGGAAAAAATATTTCGAACTTCCAATTCAACAGTATGCGCTATTCGGTAGATGTTTCTGATTTTGCACCTGGACTTTATGAGTTCATTTTCCGAACAGAAAATTCATTCACTGTGAAGCGCGTGGTGGTGGAATAATAATTTGGTCCAATGTTTGAAATTTCGGATCGAAAGTTCCGTTAACCAAAAACAAAACGACTTTATGAAACACCTATTCTTGTTTACAGCATTGTCAGTGGGAGCGCTGAACATGCTTGGCCAAAGTTCTAAACCTACGCCGGTTAAAGTTGAAAATCTACCTGTGCACGCTTTGCGCAGCATTAACAATAAAGCCTTCACCTCTGGAGAGAAATCGACATACCGTATTCACTACGGAGTTGTTGATGCTGGTATCGCCACTATTTCTGTTGAAGAAGGAAATAAAAAATTCGGAGGAAGAGATACCTACCACATTGTTGGGGAAGGTCACAGTTCCGGATCATTCGATTGGTTCTTCAAGGTTCGTGATAAATACGAATCGTACGTAGACAAGCAGGGTATCTTCCCATACCAATTCAAACGCAATTGCGATGAAGGTGGCTACATGATTATGCAAGACTACTTCTTCTTTCAGCACAAGCGTGCATTCAAGAATAGAAAGAATGAAGGATACCTTGCCCCTGCGTTTGTTCAAGACATGATGAGCGCTGCATTTTATGCGCGCACAATGGACTTCACGAACACCAAGCAAGGTGATATCATAACCATTGAAACATTGGTAGACGATGAAATCTATCGTTTGAAAATGCGCTACGTTGGAAAAGAAACCGTAAGCGTAGATGCAGGAACATTCAAATGTTTGCGCTTCGCACCTGTGGTTCAGAAGGGACGTATTTTCAAAGATCCCAATGACCTAGCGGTTTGGGTAACAGACGACGCACATCACCTACCTGTTATGGCACAAGCCAAAATCAAAGTTGGATCTATTAAAATGGAATTGCAACAATTCCAAGGCGTAGATATCTGGGGCGTGAAAATTAAATAGTAGCAATACACTTCAACTCAATCGCAATAGGCGATGGAAGGGCGTTAATCTCTACAGTTGTTCTGCAGGGATTAGCGTCCTTGAAGTATTCAGCATACAAGCGATTGTAGGTTTGAAAGTCGCGCTTCATGTTCACCAAGAACACCGTTACGTCAACCAAGTTCTCCCACTTCGATCCGCTGGCGTCTAGAATTGCGCGAACATTGTCAAAGACATTTCTGCACTGCGCTTCAAAATCGAATTCAATAAAATTTCCGAATTTATCTAACTTCAATCCGGGTACTCCCGTATCGTTCGCATCGCTGCCCGCAATGCGCGGACCCACACCCGAAAGAAATAAAAGGTTCCCCACTCTTCTTGCATGCGGGTATGCGCCTACTGGCTTTGGTGCGTTATCGGTTGAAATGATTTCAGACATATTTCGAATTATTTTGTGACAACAAATTTACCGGTTCTCGTGGTGCTTCCCGATTTCAATTGATAAATAAATGTTCCTGCATGAGCGGCTTCCCACGAAAGTTGCTCTCTTCCAATGGCCTTCCATTTCTTCGTGTTCAACAATTTTCCATCTAACGAATAAATATTCATCTCGGTTGTTTCTCCAGGCATCAATTGCATGTTGAAATGGATTTCATCGACGGTTGGATTCGGGAAAGCCGATACGGTTACCATTCGGTCTGCAAGCGCTTCAACAGAAACTTCAGGAACTACAGGCAAGTTCGCAGTATAAATTCCATTGGCATGGGTTGCAACTGCAACAGTGCCGTCGAACGGACGAGAAGTTATCATGTTTACAACAGCGTTTCCTATTGTGCTTGCGCCTTCCATTTGCCAAACGGTACTTTCGCCATTCAACTCTGTAGTGCTAAATAAACCGGCACTGGTTCCTGCCAAATAAATGGTTGGTGTGCTCGGATAAACTTCAACCCAATATACCGCAGGACCGTTTCCTGTTCCGTCTACATTCTCTTCCAAATTTCCACTTACATTCACCCACGACGCACCTGCATCGGTTGAGTGGAAAATACTTTTCTTGTTGAAGTTGGAAAAACTTACCATGACTTCGTTTGCATTTAAATCGTTCGTGCTTACAGAAGAAGTATATGAATTCGTTGGAAACAACGTTGAAGAAATATTGGTCTTCACAGGGGTTCCATATAAATCGGTTAGCTTGAATAATTTTCCAGCCGAACTTCCATAATACAAAACACTATTGTCTGTGTAGGCCATGTCTAGACAAGATATGCTTCCTTGTGTTAGCGTGATTGTGCTTGACGCTACATTCGACCAGTCGTCTGTGTTGCGAGCTATTGGATAGTTTCCCGTTACAGAAATAGTGTCTACTCTATCGAGATACCAGATCATTTTATTTCCAGCAATGAAAAGTCTGTTGGTCCATGGGTCTAAAAGCAAAGGGTTGATGAACAAGGCAGCCGGACCGTTCTCGGCATCTATTCTTTCTGTTCCGGTAAGATTTCCATTTGCATCAATTGATTTCTTGAAAATACGTCCGCTCTGAGAACTGGTGATTACATAGTCTGCACCAAATGGCATTGCGCAATAAGCACCGTCATCGGCATGCATTTCTCTCCAAGGTGAAGTTGCATCTGAGGTGTACGTTAACCACGTTCCGTTGTCTTGCATTCCTCCCATTAAAAATTGGCTGTTTGTGTTGCCGGGTTCCATTGCCACTGTGTAGAACTGTGAAGTCAGATAACCCTTATTCAGAGATTGCCATTGAACGCTATCGGCGGTAACATTAGACGTGTAACGCACGCCACCGTCGTTCAAACTGTACATGCCTAATTCGTTTGCAGGATCAAATGCTATGAAGTGCTGATCAGGATGATGCTCTTCGTATACATAATGCCAAGGCTCCGGAACATTGCAACGGTAACCGCCTATCCAATCAACAGAAGTTGAAGTAGCAAAAGCATCTGTGCTGCGATGAAGGTTGGTTCCGCCGATGAATACTAAGTTCGGAATTGACGGGTGATGCGCTATGCACATGTCGTAACTGAATTGGGTTCGGAACGTTGCGAAATCGTAATCGATTCCTGTATACAATTGACAAGGCACTGAAGGCAGATTCGCTGAACGATTCTCCCAGTTTCCATCTGCACCACTTCCGTCACCGCCGAGGAAAGTGTATTTGTAGAAGAAGTGATCTATCGGATAGAAGGTGTTGTTAATGGTTTCACCCAAGAAATAAATCTCATTTTCGTTTTGCGGATTTGCACACATAACCGTTCTTCTGAGGTTTGCAATTTGCGGAAGCGTTGGAGAAATTTCTGTCCAGTTGAATCCGTCTGTGCTTCTGAAAAAACCACCACCGTTGGTGCTGTTATCGCTGAACGTTGCATATAAGACACCGCTTGGAGTCATCATGACGTCTACAAACTCACTCGCTCCGGAAGTGAAACCTAAAACTTCCGTCCAGGAATTACCTCCATCGTTGCTTCGAATAATTCCGTTGTAAACAGCGGCGTACACAACATCTTCATTCAAATTGGTGTGATCTGTAATGACGCGCCAAACGAAATCGTAGCTACCATTTTGCATGTTGTTTTGTGGCGTTCCGCTTGAAGTCGACATGAGGTGAGACCATGTTTGTCCGTTGTCTGTGCTTTTCCACATTCCATCTCCACTAAGCAAAGCCGTGAAAGATGTTCCTGAAACTACTCCGTAAAATTCTTCACCTGAACCGTAATACCAGGTATTCTCATGACCAGGACGCGTGTCTTGCGCAATGCAACTGACACTTTGTAATTGTTCAGGTACAGTGGTCTTGTTCCAAGACTCTCCGGCGTTCAACGAATTCCACATTCCTCCGGTTACAGAACCTGCAATGAGGTGATTGCTGTTCAACACATCTACGGCGAAGGCACGTGTTCTTCCTCCAATGTTATATGGACCCTTTGAAATCCAATTGTAATCTCTGTCCGCAACACGAGGCAAATGATTCGCGAAATTCACGCTGCGTTCGAAAATTCCTTCAGGAACCATTCCTGTTTCAGGATCGCGGTTGCGCATATATTCAAAATATTTTCTGCTGGAAGGATTAATGCCATGTCCCTCTTCCATTGCGCCACCTTTGTATTCAACCCTAGTAACAGATGGAATGAAAAAGTAAGCGCCAATTACTGCGAGCAAAGCAATTGAAAAAGAAATAATAGTCGAACGCATTTCGAAAGGTTTAGTGTTCAAATATAAGCCTTGCAATGT
>JBILTL010000030.1:0-19485 GCA_044371535.1 Flavobacteriales bacterium
TGTTACATACTTCAGAAGCCGTTGGATTAACTGCTGCGTTGGTATTGTCACAGTCAGTGTTTGTACTTACATAGCCAACTGGAGCAGTGCATGCTGCAGTTGCAGTGCCTGCTCCGTAACCGTCGCCATCGGTATCTGCATAATAATTATTTTGAACACCTTCATCGATTTGCGTATCGCAATCCTCATCGATGCTATTACATACTTCGGTAGCCGCTGGATTTATTGCTGCGTTGGTGTTATCACAGTCTGTATTAGTAGCAACATATCCAGCCGGAGCAGTACACGCTGCAGTTGCAGTGCCTGCACCGTATCCATCACCATCTGAATCAGCAAAGAAAGAAACTGGTGTGTTTACAGTCAATTGTAAAACATTGGCACTGCAAGGGATAACAGGAGTACCTGTTAGAACAACTAAATTATCTACTCGGACATAAGGATTAGTCTGTGAAATCCAAGGGGTGTTTATTGTAATGCTTGTTATTGGTGTTCCGTTGGAAATATAACCTGTGAATGAATCTGAAGAACCAATCCACAACGATTGTGTTGTACCGTCGGAAAGCGTGATATTTACAGTGTTACTAATTACGTTACCGAAAACATCCGTGACAAAGAAATTTCCTCCGACCCCTGTCACACCAGAAGAAAAATTAAACGTCAATGCTGAAGAGTTTTGATTTGCAGCAAATGCGTTTGAACCATTCACCTGCGAGGCAAAGAAACCGTTCACTCCTTGTGCCGACCAACTTGGGAAACCAGCTCCTAAACTTCCGCTTGCTGAGGTGAAGTATCCCCAAAACTCGCTAAAATCTTCGGTCTCTGAAATTTGATAACCTGCTACCGTAGATGCCGAAGTAAAAGATGCTAAGGAGTTAATCGTACTTGCCGATGGAATATTCGCGTAATACGTTCCGGAAGAATTATAGGCCGTGTTATTCTCGTTCCAAGTATATGGTCCGCATGACACTACACTGGTCATATTGGGCTGAACCCCTTCATCAATTTGCGTATCGCAATCGTCATCGATGCTGTTGCACACTTCTGTAGCTGCTGGATTTACAGCTATGTTGTTGTCGTTACAGTCTGCATTCGTTGTTACAAATCCTGTAGGCTGAACACATGCATTGGTAGCTGTCCCTGCACCGTATCCGTCTCCGTCAAGATCTGCGTAATAATTTGTGAATGTCAATCCCTCATCGATTTGTGCATCACAATCGTCATCGATGCTGTTGCATATTTCTAATGCTCCAGAATTCACTGAAGCCAATGCGTCATCACAATCAGTGTCGTTGGAAACATACCCACTCGGTTGTGAGCACACGTTCGTAGCAGCACCTGCACCAAATCCATCTCCATCCAAATCGGCGTAGTAAGAAATCGGTGTGTTTACAGTCAACTGCAAAATATTAGCACTACAAGGGATAACTGGCGTTCCAGTTAGAACAACCAAATTATCTACGCGCACATAAGGATTTGTTTGTACAATCCAAGGAGTGTTTATTGTAATGCTCGTTATTGTTGTTCCGTTGGAAATATAACCTGTGAATGAATCTGAAGAACCAATCCACAACGATTGAGTAGTCCCGTCGGAAAGCGAAATGTTTACAGTGTTACTGATTACGTTACCAAAAACATCCGAGACAAAGAAATTTCCTCCGACACCTGTCACACCTGTAGAAAAATTAAATGTCAATGCTGAAGCATATTGGTTAGCAGCAATAGCCGTTGAGCCATTCACTTCATAAGCAAATAAACCACTTACTCCAGTCGCCGACCAACTTGGAAAACCTACCCCAAAATTTCCGCTAGCTGAGGTGAAGTATCCACCAAACTCGCTAAAATCTTCGGTCTCTGAAATTTGATAACCTGCTACCGTAGATGCCGAAGTAAAAGATGCTAAGGAGTTAATCGTACTTGCTGATGGAATATTCGCGTAATACGTTCCGGAAGAATTATAGGTCGTGTTATTCTGATTCCATGTATATGATCCACATGAAGTTACAACTTGCGCTGCGGGTGATGTTCCAAATTCATCTACCCCGCCATCACAATCATCATCAATGCTATTGCAAGATTCAGTAGCTCCTGGGGAAACAGCAGCCTCCGCATCATCACAATCTGTGTTGTTTCCAACCATGCCAATAGGAGCACTGCAAGCCATTGTAACTGCCCCAGATCCATAACCGTCACCATCTAGATCGGCATAATAAGAATTCTGAACACCTTCATCGATTTGCGTATCGCAATCGTCATCAATGCTGTTACAAACTTCTGTTGCTCCGGGATTAACTGTTCCGCTGGTGTTGTTGCAGTCTGTATTAGTAGAGACGAATCCCGTTGGTGCTGTACATGCTAAAGTTACTGTACCTGCGCCGTATCCATCACCATCAGTATCTGCGTAATAACTGTTTTGAACACCTTCATCGATTTGCGAATCGCAATCGTCATCAATGATGTTACATACTTCTGTTGCACCAGGATAAACTGATGCGTTCGTGTTGTTGCAGTCTGTATTGGTGGTTACAAATCCATTTGGTACTGTACATGCCAAAGTTGCTGTGCCCGATCCAAATCCATCACCATCGCTATCTGCGTAATAACTGTTTTGAACACCTTCATCGATTTGTGTATCGCAATCGTCGTCGATGTTGTTACAAACTTCAGTTGAACCAAGATAAACCGAATCAACAGTATCATTACAATCATCATTATTGGCAACGTAATCAACCGGCGCCAAACAAACCAGAACACCTACAGATTGATCGTCACCAAAACCATCAGAATCAGCATCCACATAAAAAAGAGCATTGTCAACACCCAAATCACAATCATCGTCAAGAGTATTACAGATTTCAATCGCTCCAGGATTAACAGAAGCGTTGCCATCATTACAATCGGTGTTACTCGAAACGTAACCTGCAGGTTGTGTGCAAGCACTTACTGAGCTTGGAAACGAATTAAAGGTCAAGCTATTTAAATATGCCGGATTCCAATATGAAAATACCTGTACACTCGTTATTCCAAATAATGGCGTCGGAAATGTATAACTCGTATTGATGGTCCATCCATTTTGAGGATAGGCTTCTATTGAAGCAACTTGAGTTCCTCCATTGAAGAACTGAATAATACACTGAGACATCGCAGCTGTATTAGTAATGGAATAGTTAAAAGTAACTAAGTTGTTGAGTGTGGTCGGAAAATTAAATGTATGCCCCCAAGAACCAAGGTATTGACCAGACCCGTAATTCTGGTTAGTCCCTCCGCTGAAAACAGCACTTGTCCCGAACCCATCGTTATCGCCATCATAATAGAATACACTTAAAACTCCTTCATCCGTCTGGCCATTGCAATTATCATCTATGCTGTTGCACATTTCATTTGCGCCAGGATTTATTGAAGCCACGTTATCATTACAATCTAGATTGTTAGTGCTATAACCCGCAGAAACAGCACACGCCATTGCAGTGGTGTTGCCTCCAAACCCGTCCAAATCTGTATCCACATAGTAGGTATTCTGAACACCCTCATCGATTTCAGAATCACAGTTATCATCAATGGAATTGCACACCTCAGTTGCACCTGGATACACTGCCGCATTGCTGTTGTCGCAATCTGTATTGGTCACAACATATCCCGTTGGTTGACTACATCCAACAGCAATACCCATGTAAGGACGGGCATTGAAATTGGTAATTTCCAACCAAACAGGTCCCGCTTCATCGTCCCAAGAATTGATTCCAAATCCAAACACATCACCTGCATTCACATTCACGGTAACAGAACCCGACTGATTCAAGGGCCCCCATTCATCTGACAAAACTACTATTTGATCATTGATGAAGTAGTAAGCAGGGTCTTGATCAGGATCGTCTAAAATGGCGTAGGACCAGTTAAATGTATAAGTCTCTGTTGTTGGAGCAACGAATTGAATGGAATTCGAAACGCCAATCCAAAGTTCTTGCGTGCCAACCAAAACAAATGCTGATGGTGTATATAACACCCATGATCCTGGCGCGAAACTCTCAGTTACCGCATCGAAACCATAACCATCACCATCAGTATCGACATAATAAGTGTTTAGAACACCTTCATCGATTTGGGTGTCGCAGTTGTCGTCAATAGAATTACAAATTTCAACTGCACCCGGATAAATTGCTGACGTATTATCGTTACAGTCGTTGTTACTTACCACAAATCCATTGGAAGGATTACAAGTAATCACTGCTGAACCCGCACCAAAACCATCACCATCAAGATCGGCGTAAAAGGTATTCAAACCCTCATCTGATTGTCCATTGCAATTATCATCAATTGTATTGCATACTTCCGTTGCATCAGGATTCACAGATGAATTTCCATCGTTGCAATCGCTGTTGTTCGAAACAAAACCAAGTGGTGGATTACAAGTCACTATATCAGGACCCGCGCCAAACCCATCGCCATCCAAATCTGGGTAAAATGAAACTGGGGTGCTCACTGTTAGATTCAAAACTTTTGAACTACAAGGCAAAGCTGGAGGTGTTCCTGTGGTGACAACCAAGTTATCAATTCTAACATATGGATTACCGCCAGGAATCCAAGGTGTATCAACTGTGATACTCGTAATCAAAGCACCATTGGTGATAAAGCCAGTGAATGCATTGTAAGAGTTAACCACGACTGAATGTGTTGTCCCATCGGACAATGTAAAATTAATGGTATGATTAATTAAAGCTCCAAGGACAGTGGTCACGCAGAAATTTCCACCGACACCTGTAACTCCTGAAGAAAAATTGAAAGTAAGGGGTGATGCGAATTGATTGGAAGTCAGAGCTACAGACCCGTTAATGTAAATAGAATAAAATCCTGAAATTGCACTTGCCGTCCAAGAAGGAAAGCCTGGTCCAAAATTTCCTGAAGCATTGGCCCATAATCCCCAATAGCCATCAAATCCCTCTGAACCTGATAATTGGTATCCAGCATTATTAGTAGCAGATACAAAAGAAGCATATGAGTTATATGACGATGAAGAAGGAGGATTTACGTAATAAGTTCCCGACGAATTGTAGGTTGTATTATTCTCACTCCAAGTGTATGGGCTGCATGATTCGATATTGCTGATTTGAGCCGCTAATCCATCATCTGCTTGTGTATCACAATCGTCATCTATTTCATTACAAATTTCAATTGCACCCGGATATACATCGGAATTTGAATCGTTACAATCTGTATTGCTGGTAACATAGCCCGAAGGTTGAGTACACACATTAGATACTGTTCCTGCTCCGTATCCATCGCTATCCAAATCCGCGTAATACGAAACCGGTGTATTGACTACCAACTCCAAAACCTTTGCGCTACAAGGTAATCCTGGTGCTGTTCCTGTCGTTACTACGAGATTATCTATTCGTACGTAAGGGTTGCTAACGGATGTATATGGGGTATTGATTGTAATACTTGTAATCAATGCACTGTTTGAAATAAATCCTGTGAAGGAACTGTAGGAGTTAACCACCACGGAATGAGTTGTTCCATCTGACAAAGAAAAATTAATGGTGTGATTCATTAAAGCTCCAAGAACAGTGGTCACACAGAAATTTCCACCTACACCCGTAACTCCTGAAGAAAAATTAAACGTTAGGGGCGACGCAAATTGGTTGGATGCTAAAGCTACCGACCCATTTACTCCAATATTATAAAATCCAGTGTAGGCCGATGCGGACCATGCCGGGAAACCTGCACCAAAAGTACCAGATGCACTTTCAGTGTACCCCCAAAAATCATCAAAATCTTCGGTCTCTGAGATCTGATAACCGGCACTGTTGGAAGCCGAGGCAAAAGAGGAGTACGAGTTGTAAGTGGCTGAAGTAGGAAGATTAGCGTAATAGGTACCTGAAGAATTATATGTTGTATTATTTTGAGACCATACGTAAGGACCGCACGAGGTAGCATTGGTAAGCTGCGGTGAAAGTCCATCATCTGCTATCCCATCACAATCATCATCCACGCTGTTGCACAACTCCGTTGCGGAAGGTTTAATAGCAAACGAATTATCATTACAGTCACCATTGATTAAAACAAATCCAACTTCTTGCTCGCAAGTAATAGTTACCGGCCCTGCGCCAAAACCATCCCCGTCGTTATCTGCATAGTAAGTATTTAATCCTTGGTCTATTTGTCCATCACAATCGTCATCAAAGGAGTTACAAAGTTCGGTAACACCAGGATGGATATTGTTCTGACTGTCATTGCAATCATCGTTATTTGCAACATAACCAGCGTCAGGAGCCGAACAAGCTAAAACACCTTGAGGTATATTGGCCATACCACTGAAGTTTGTGATGGTCAAAGTTGCACTACCTGCAATTCCGTCGTTTGAAACTACTGCAAAACCAAAGGTAGATCCCGCTGCGACAGCAACTGTAATACTTCCATTCTGTGCATTTAACCCTAAATTGTTAGATAGCGGCACCAAAACGTTATTGATGTAATAGGCAGGATCATAGTCTGGACTTTCGTCTGTGGTAGTATAACTCCAATCGAATGTGTAAGTCGCACTTTGTGGAACCACAAATGAAATTTTACCTTGAACTTCTCCCCCTGTATATGGTAAAAAAGTATCTGACCCGTTAATAATGATCTGATTATTAGTAACAATAACCGTGGAATTTTCTTGGGTGGTGATTCCTGGATTTACACCATATCCATCAGCGTCGATATCGGCATAATATAAATTTAACAACCCTTCATCTACCTGCGAATCGCAATCATCATCGAAAGAATTACAAATTTCAGTTACTCCCGGATGAATAGCCGAGAGGTTGTCATTACAATCAGAACGATTTGGGACATAACCAGAGGGTGCCACACAAGACGGCGAGCCTCCATAAACGTTTGAAATACCATTAAAATTGGAGATTGTCAAACTTGCCTGACCGCCCCCACCATCAGAAGAAACAACAGCAAAACCAAATATAGATCCGGCTGTAACATTGATAGAAACACTTCCACTTTGCAAATTACTTCCATTAGCATTTGAAAGTGGAACCAATACATTATTGATATAGTATGCGGGATCATAGCCAGGGCCTTCATAATCATTTGTCACATAACTCCAATCGAAAGTGTACGTTGTGGTTGTTGGAACAACAAATGTAATTTGACTCAGAATATTAGTACCATTGCTGCCATTCAAATCATTGCTTCCATTTAATACAATCAAATCTGATGTAATGGTTACAGTAGAATTTTCCTGAGTGATGATATTTGGACTAACTCCATAACCATCCCCATCAGCATCTGCATAATACATTCCGTTGTCAACTTGACCATCGCAATTATCGTCAATGGTGTTACAGATATCGAATATGCCAGGATTCACAGCTGAGTTTCCGTCGTTACAATCTGTGTTATTCGATGAATAACCGATTGGCTGTGTGCAGGCAATAACTGAGCTTGGTACAGCAAGAAAAGTCAGGCTATTCAAATAAGCGGGATTCCAATATGAAAAAACTTGCACACTTGTTATTCCAAACAAAGGAGATGTAAAATTATGACTCGTACTAATTGTCCATCCATTTTGAGGGTATGCTTCTACTGATGCAACGAGATTGGCACCACTGTAAAATCGAAAAATACACTGCGACATTGCCGCTGTGTTCGT
Source organism: Flavobacteriales bacterium (assembly GCA_044371535.1). Taxonomy (GTDB): domain Bacteria; phylum Bacteroidota; class Bacteroidia; order Flavobacteriales_D; family Sanyastnellaceae; genus CAIZGX01. The sequence goes on from JBILTL010000030.1 coordinate 7,643, forward strand.
AACAGAGTAATCAAAACTGACTAGGTTATTAAGAGTTGTGGGAAAATTAATGGTTTGTCCCCATGAACCTAAATACTGACCTGACCCGTAATTTTGATTTGTCTCTCCGCTGAAAACGGCATTTGTGCCGTAACCATCGGAATCATTGTCATAATAATACACATTGGAACATCCACTTTGCCCGTGTAAGAAATTACTTGCAAGGACTGAGATGAGCAACAAGAAGACAAACTTAATTTTCATGAGGTATACCTTTAACTTATAGTGAATTAACCATCTCCAACGTCTGATTGATTAAGTCGGCAAAGGTATATTTTACGCCTTCAAGCCTAGTACAACTATAGTTGTACTAGGCTTGTTCTTTTTGAATGTCATTCGATTATTACAATCCATAACCAAGTTCTACCATGGTGCAAAATTCTTCTGCTACTCTCATGCCTGCCGCTCCATCAATAATATCATGATCAACAACGAAGGTGAATCCGACAAATGTCTTCTCAACAAATCCCCCATTTTCCTTCACTACCTTTTTGTAGCTAGAATTCAACAAAAGGGAAATACTGCATGGACCCATTGGAATCGCCATTGCAAATCGTGCTTTTTTTGATCTAAATGGTGACGTGAAAGCCGCATTGCCATAATGTTTGTGGAAGCGAATGGGACTCCTCATAATGTACCGCATTATTAGCTTCATTAGCCAATATGGGTAATTTAAAATACGTCTTCTGTTCTTGACTTCAACTATCTCCTCTGCCTCATTCTTTTGAGCACTGCGAATCTCCAAAAGCACATCTTTAAAAGACTTAGATCCAATATCCCTGATAACGATTGACATTGGTATTTTCTCTCCTGTTGACGATTCCCTTTCCACGATTGTCAAAACGTCTACCTCCTTGAACTTCACCAACCGATTTCCTTTACGCATTGAAATCAGATTCATATGATTCTTCAATAAATGACCAAAGCAAAACAGAATGTAGCTCGGTAATGAAAAGTCAACATGTTTCGCTTTATAACTATCTTCGACCTCCTTTAAATGGGTTAAATCAGCTTCAATAAATAGCTCTATGTTATTCTTTTTTCTCGACGCACGAACATACTCTGCCACCAAAACGCGCATTTTAGGGAAAGGGACAATTTCATATTTCATAGATGACGAACTCAACGCTAAAAAATCATTTTTAATTATACACAATATGAAATCGCTTGAAACCATCCATTTCTATTTGATGAATCTTATTCAACCCCCAACGAAGGTAAACAGGTAAAATTCGCTCTGTACACGTAGCATGAGCAGCATTATAACCACTCGCCTTCAAAATATTCCAGCATGTGTCCATCGCAAAATCTTTCTTCAGATTCAAGTCTGCCGGTAGTGCATCTTCAGTTCTGAACAAGGTTAATACTTCAATTGAACTTTCTAAATATTTACTACAATCAAAGCCAAAAAACTGCAACTGACTAAATGATTTTGATTTTAACTCTTTGTAAGCAAAATAGGCATAAACCTGTCCGTCAACTACCCAAGGAATAACGCATACATCCTTGTCTTCTGTTTTAAAACCAATCTCCTTTTTGTCATCATCCACATTCCAAATTCTTCTCAAGAGTGTCTGAGGCAAATTTTTAAAAGCCTGATAAAAAGTTTGATGAAAATGGGTTCGATAATCATTCATCTCACTGAGCTGATATACTTTTATTTCGGACATAAACGTTTTGTTTTACAATTAGTAAACTTCTTTTCGCATGATCATCGGCATTTCTTCGCTGAATTGAATGGCTATGGCCGCAATCATTTTGGGTGTATAATCTGATTGGCAAATTGGATTGAACTTCGGGGCAAGTCGGACAATGACTGTGAGCATTTCTAACATCGAAAATTCAGCGCCCAAACAAATTCGCGATCCTGCGCCGAAGGGAATAAATATGCCCCTTCTCTTAAACTCCTTCTCATTATCTATAAAACGATCCGGATTAAATTCATTGGGATTTTCCCAAAACTTGGGATTGTAATGCAATCCAAAAATAGAAGTAATTACCCTAGAGTCAGACTCTACCTGGTAACCTGCAAATTCCGTCACATCACTGTTAAAGTTTCTTGAAACAGCAAACGCACTCGGACACATTCGCAAAGCCTCATTGATGACACATCTGGCGTACTTCAAATCATGCAAATTCCTTGAATTAATTTTCTCTGCACCAATTACTCCCTTGACTTCTGCCCTCACCTTTCGCAAAACATCGGGGTGCTTTCCAAATTGATACCATATCCAACTTAATGTTGCCGAACTTGTTTTAAATCCTGCAGAAATTATCGTCAACACTTCATCTCTAATCTGACTATCGGATAATGTCTCACCTGTACTTTCATACTCAGCCTCAATAAGTAAATCCAACATGTCGTCTTGACGAACACCGACTTCCCTTCGATTCTTAATAACATCAAATAGAACCTTATTCAATTTAGCAAGTGTTCTTTTAAAACGAATATGTTCCGGCTTCGGAACCCACAGCGGAATTTTCACCCAATCATAGTATCTCAAATTGATAAACCGCATCAGGTAAAACAAATCTTGAATAATACCGGGGTGCTTCTCGTACAAATCAATAGAAAAAAGAGAAAGCCCAATCGCTCGGATGGTAAATATGCTCATTTCATCCGCCATTCGAACTTGCTGATTGTCCTTTTCCAACCAAGACTTCTCAAAATCGTCGGCTATACTTTCGAAAATTTGAAGGTACTTGTCGTAATGTCCATGTGCCATGGCGGGTTGCATGGCCTTACGCCTAAACTTCCATACTTCACCGTCGGTTGAAAATAAACCTTGACCGGTTAACTTCTCCAACGCCTTGTAATTGCTACCCCTATTAATCAGCTTACTTGAACTAACCAATATTTCATGTGCAACATCTGCATCCGCAGTATAATATATGCTCCCACCCAAAATACGCACCTTCACCAAAGGTGGGTTGTCCAATGCTACAAACATTCCAAATTGAATGGGATCCTTTCGAATTTCACCCAAGCAACCCAAAGGCCATCGACCTTTGATGTAATTTGGGATTTTACTCAAAGTCTTCCTCCTCATCCACAATATGATGGTGCAGGTCTCCGATGGTAAAGGACTTATTTCTATTTGCTGGAAAAATCACCTTAGGTTCAGAAGTAGACAAGTCACTTTCTGGAATTAACTTGAAGGCCATTATCAAAATTTCATCTTCTTTGAAAAATTGATGAGCACAAGGACCGTTCATACATATCACACCTGAATCTCTTCGGCCAGCCAAAACATAGGTTTCAATCCGACTTCCGTTTCTCATATTGGTAACCAAAACTTTCTCATACGCATGAATTCCACATGCATTAAGTAAGTTCTCGTCAATAGTGATACTACCAACATAATCCAATTTTGCTTGCGTGACAACAGCTCGATGAATTTTTGATTTTAAAACATGCACAAATCCATTCATAGTCTATTAATATTTTCTATTTAACAGTTATTTTTCCCAATTATAATACATGAAACTTTGGAGCCGAATTTAAAGAGATGACCAACTAATTACCTACGACTATAGTTGTACACCATTATTGAAACTCTCATGTACTATTGAGTTATGAAAATCCAAAAAATACTATTCGCTTTTCTTGCATTAAATCTATTCGCAGCAATGACTTGGGGGCAAAACGTCAATGATGAAAACAAGTCCTCAAGTTCATTCTTTGAAATCTCTGGAGGCATTGGAGTGAACACACCTATGCAATTCACACAAATCGGAACTGCACATAAACGAGGCGACTTCAACGAATTCGATACAGACTTCGACTTAAATGTTCTTGTGAACGGAGAATGCAAGGCAGTTACAAACTACGGGGTTAATATCAGCGCGAATCAATTAAGACAAAACCAGAAAGGAAAATGGAATTTCGGCGGTGGAATAAATTTCAGTTACAATCAATCAAAAATTCTTGTAGAATTGGCGAACGAAAGTCATGAGATTGTATCGAACATCAACGGCCCAAATGGAGTCGAGGTTATTGACTTCGTGAACGAACATTATAGTGCACTCCATCATATTTTCGAAAACGAAATGGATTTAAGCTTTTATTCCACGACTGCGAAAATAATTCTACAAAGATCGTTGAGCGAGAGAACTTCAATCCAAACATCACTCGGTGCTGGCATCTCTGTTCTGCAAGCAAAAAATGCAATTAGCCGCCAATTAAGCCCGAGTTCTACTCCTCCCGGTTTCGAGACAAGTATTGACGAAGATGGAGGGGCTGTAAATCACTTCAACGGTAAGAACAATGCTGCAGGTTTTGCAAATATTTTAAACTGGGAAATTGGCATATCACAGAAAATCAAAAATAATCTTTCATTGATTGCGAAGGGCATTGCTACACGAACCGGCAATTCGAATTTCACCTTTGGTAGCACTCAATATTCCGATCACCCGCCAACAGATCACTGGAGTTTAAATTTGGATTCGTATTTTAACTTCAATCTATCCATAGGTTTGCAATTCAAAATGTAATACTCAGGAATTATTTCATTTATTAAAAGCATAAGTAAAGCGTACACAATTTCTCAAACACACTTCTCATGAAAAGTAAGTTCTCATTCATAGCCATTATTTTGTCACTCTTTTTAAGTTGCAAGAAAAGTGAAATAGAGAATTGTAACATCCGTGTCATCAAAGTTGCTGGCTTATTCTCTGAAACTGGCGAATTATCCTATTTGGGAGTTACTTCTGAAGCAGCCATTCAAATCGCAATTGATGACATTAACGAAGACTTTAAAAACCGCAACATCAATTACCGTTTCGAATTCACAGCCTACGACACTCAACTAGATCCCGCGCAAGCAGCCCAAGCCATTTCAACAATAGCCGCGAGCGGATGCAAACTTATCATTGGCCCTCAAACAAGTTCAGAACTTCAAGCCATAAAACCCCTTGCAGATAGTTTGGGAATTCTTGTGGTTAGTCCTAGCAGTACATCGGCATCACTTGCCATTCCAAATGACATGATTTTCCGTTTTTCACCCGGACAGGCAATTGTGGGAACAGCTATGTCTCAATCCTATATCAATCAAGGGAAGCAAGCACTTGTGTTAATCTCTCGAAATGACGCTGGTAGTCTTGGATTGCAAAATGCTGTAGCGACGCATTTCTCGAATTCTGGAGGTCAGGTTGTAAACGCTGGTGTGTTCAACGGAACAGACTCTGATTTTTCGACTATCCTTGCCGAAGTCAAAAATCAAATCTTAAATTACCAATCAACATTTGACCTCAATCAAATTGCGGTACTTACAACTTCTTTTGACGAAACTATTTCACTTTTCAACCAAGCCTCTTCAGACAATGTTTTGTCTAGTGTTCAGTGGTATGGTGGGATTGGATTCTTTAAAAACAGTAATTTACTCAACGATCCACTAGCCTCTCAATTCGCAGTGAACACTCAATTTTACAGCCCTGGATTTAGTCTACCTTCTTCACAACAAAATCTCTGGCAACCACTACTTAATTCCATATATGGAACTACAGGTGTTCAAGGAGATGCACTTACCTTGTGTGCTTACGATGTTATGAAGTCCTTCGGTAATTTAGTTGAAAGCTACGGCGGCTTGCCTTCTAATGCGAATGATTTACAATCGTGGTTTTACAGCGCTTCCAATTTATATTCCGGCTCAACTGGGGTTATTGAGTTAGATGCCAATGGAGATCGAGCAAATGGAACGTTTGATTTTTGGGGAATGCAAAACAACAACGGCAACTATGAGTGGGTCTTCGTTGGACAATCGGAATAAAAGCATTATTCCATCAGCAACTTATTTAACATTTCAATACTCGAATTTACCCCCAGCTTCGTAAAAATATTTGAAAGATGCCGTTTTACTGTGGCTTCGGATATTTCGAGTAGAATTCCAATTTCCTTTTGCTTTCTTCCTTTCGAAACTAGCGCAATAATCTCAATTTCACGATCGGTAATTTCAAAATCCTTCTTGACTTTTTCTACAAAGTGCACACTTTGAAAATCTAACTTCGCTTTGGAACTCTGATGATTTGAAAGTGCAATCTCCACAGATGAATGTAAATCTTCCTTCTTAAAGGGTTTTACCAGAAATGCAGCAGGTCGAATAGCCTTTGCTCGTTCAATGGTTCGGATGTCGCTATTTGCTGTTAAGATTACGATCGGAATCTCGTAATGCTTGTTGACAAAATCACCCAATTCAATTCCATCGCGGGCATCATTTAATTCAATGTCTAAAATGATTAAATCAGGCGTCTCTTCCGCCAACATCTGAATGGCGTCATCACAATTCAAGGCAGGACCAACTACCTCGAAATTAAGTTTTCGCAGTGCTAAACAAATTGATTCCGCAATAATCATTTCATCTTCAATAACGCCAATTTTTCTCATTACTTTAATCTTTGTTTTTTAGGAAATCGAATTAAAAATTTACTCCCCTTTACGTTCGAATATGTTAAGCTCCCTTTCAGTTGTGTGGTAAGACCCCTCACCAATTTCAAACCTAATGAATTCGGCTTATTTAATACAATCCCTTGCGGAAGTCCTGGACCATTATCGATATAACTTAACTCATATTCAAGTGCGCTAACTTCAACAAGATTAATGGTGATCTTTAGTGGATAACACTCGGATTGAATATGCTTGAAAGAATTGGTAAGTAATTCATTTATTAGAAGTCCCAATGGAATTGCAGACTCAATAGCAACATTTATCTCCTTCGATGAAAGAGTGTAATATACATCTTCCTCATTGCATCCAAATGAAACTCGAGTCGCTATAGTCAATTCATTTAAAAAGGTGTGGAAATTAATTTCTTCCAGATTTGACGTGTTGTAAAAATTCTGATGAATTAGTGCTATACTCGACAACCTCGTTTGACTTTCATTTATCGCATCAATTGCACTCGGATCTTTTAACTGTTCCTTTTGTAAATCGAAAAGCGAAATAATAATTTGCAAATTATTCTTCACGCGATGATGAAGTTCCTTCAGCAAAATATCCTTGTCTTCCAAACTTTTCATTAAGTCATGTGTTTTTTCAGCAACCAATCGCTCCAATCTCAAATTTCGACTTCGCAGTTTCCTTCCTCGCAACCAAATAAAAAGAAGAATTACTAAAACCGCAGTTGTAGCAGTTGAAACAACGAATGAAGTCTTCAGATAAAAAGGCGGATAAACTTCTATGGGAATAACCAATGATTGATTTACCATTTCTCCGTTATCTAATTGTGCTCTAACTTCAATATTAAAAAAACCTGTCGGCAGAGAACCTAACGTCAGGGAATTTCGCTCCATACTCACCCATTCGTTTACAACCCCCGGAATACGATACGAATAACAGATTTTATATCCGCGAAAATCGAGTAAAGCAAATTCCATTTCAAGAAGAAAATCGGAATTCTCCCAATTAATCTTTCCTAAAGCATTAAAGGAGCTCAGCAAGTTTATCTCATGATCATTGCCTCTCGTTCGTTTAAGAATCCCGACTAATCTTAGAGGGGCCGAGTTGACATTCTCATTCGACGCAAAATCTTTCGGTGAAAAAGCAACAAGCCCGTTCACACTTCCAAAATAAATATCTCCCTTATCGCTCTTAAACGAAGATGTTCGATTAAACTCATTACTCGGCAAACCATCCTCAATTTTAAAGGCTCTAACGACGCCTGAATACGAATTCAATGAGAAAATCCCATCATCGCTACTCGACCAAATATTACCATAATTATCATGTTCCACTCGATAGACAATCATGCTCGGCAAGCCTTCTTTCGTTGAATAATGTGTTAACGCAGAGCTACTCTTCTTCCATTCCCACTTAATCAAGCCTTGCCCATTTGTTCCTAACCACAAATTTTTGGAATCATCTTCACAAGCATCAAGTAAGTAAGAAATTGGCAAATGCTTTTCTTGGCGTTTTGCCTCTCTTCCATAATAATCTGTAATATGGGTGTTCGATAAAATAAAAATTCCATTCTCTGCGACAGCTACTAATCCATGGGAAGAATTAAAAATTCGATAAACATTTTTAGCATCAGGAATATCGGCATTTTCCATTTTTGAAACAGCCCTGTTTTCCAACGTATATCGATTTAAGTATAACACATCGTTATCCCTACCCAACAACAAAATTGAATCGCTCATTGGGAAAATACAATTCACCTTTTCATTCATTTCGTGTTTCAACTTAACACTTCGCTTTTCCCTAAAAGTTTTAGGGTCCGCTGCAACAAAATTTCCATCAGACACATAATAAATTTCATTACCGTATTCTAAAAGTCCCCAGCTCAAACCACCCCTGCGCACAAAATTCAAATCACCCGGATTACTTATCAGTGCATTTAGCAGAACGGCCTTTACCACTTTAGATGAAGACGATTCAGATACGGAAATACCTCTTACTTGCGGAATTTTATGCTCACTTAATTGATTCGACGTATACATGGAATGAAACAACTTCGAGCGAATATTTATCTGGTAAACTCCCTTCTCAACGCATATCCATACATTCCCTTGATTGTCTTTGAAAAAATTATTGACGGTGGTATTTCCTTCCCGATAAAACTCTTCACTACTCATCACTTCATACTCTTTCTCACCTTCAAAATAATAAACTCCATGAAACCTAGTCACAAGAAGTTTACCCGTACAATTCGAAGCTTCAAACAATCGCGCATTGTCATCTGAAATTTGATGTTTGAATTGAACTTGCGCTAAGGGAACAGATTGTATTCGCCAATTACGTCCTTGCTCAAGATCTCTTTGCACTTCCGAAGGAAGAGAACTAAACTGATTTTGTGTTTCCCTCGAAACACTCCCGACAATTTTCAGCGTATTGCAATCCAAAACATCTATTCGATTTTGAATATCGAACGGTTGCCATTGATCTCCATATTCGATAAAAATTTGGTTTGAACCGCCCTTTATCAAATTGGTAATTGTATTTGAGTATAAACCTTCAGATGTAGAAAGAAGAACGCAATTCACACCGTCATACCTGTTCAACCCATATTTAGTACCGAACCAAATAAATCCGAGTTCATCTTGCATCGCACAATAGACATCTCGCGAGACGAGTCCGTTCTCAGTCGTCAATAACTTTTCACGAACCAAATAATCCTTTTCGAAAGTCTGTGAAAAGGAATTCCCAAATGTTACAAATTGAAGTAAGACTCCGAATATATAGGCAAACTTATTGGGCATTTATTTCGCCTAATTATTCGAAATTTCTGATTTGTTTTTCGGAATCAAAAACATCAATCCGAATCCAATAACGAAGAATACGATCAATGCCAAAATACTATAACGCATACTAAACTTCCCTTCAATAAAACCGAAAGAAACAAGTCCGATAATTAAACCAACTTTTTCAGTAACATCATAAAAGCTGAAAAATGATGCTGTATCTTTTGTTCCTGGAATTAATTTCGAGTAGCTGCTTCGAGCTAGTGATTGTGTTCCTCCCATGATAAATCCAATGAGTCCTGCCACAATGTAGAACATGTTCACTTGACCTTCTTGAACAAAGAAAAACGCGAAGAAGCAAATGAACATCCACAAAGCAAGTGCTATTTTCAACACAGAAAAATTCCCAATTCTATCCGACAACTTCGAGAAAAGATAAGCGCCAGGAATAGCAATGATTTGAACCAAAATAATGGCAACAATAAGATTAAGCGTTTCCAACTTCACTTCCTTCTTTCCGAAGTAAGTTGCCATTTGCATAATCGTTTGAATACCCATGCTGAAGGTAAAGAAGGCCAATAAATAAGCCTTCAATTGAGGTAAGTTCTTCAACTGACGCATTACACCTGCCAATTCTGAAAATCCTTTCGTAAACACATTTGCCTTTTCAGCATGAACACGCTCTGTTTCCTTCAAACGAGCAAATGTAATTTGAGCAAATCCCATCCACCAAACTCCAACAGCTATAAACGAATAACGCATCATCATAACTTTCTCAGGGCCGTTCTTCGCCACAACCATAACAGCAATTAACGCGCAAATAAGTAGAATCATACTCCCTAAGTAGCCCAATGAAAATCCTTTCGCGCTCAACTTGTCTTGCTCATCTTCTGTTGCAACAACAGGAAGAAAACTGTTGCTAAACGCGTAGCTTCCCCAAAATCCAATACATGCAAGAATGACACTTAAAATGCTCAACTCCATGTTTGCCGGATCGAAAAAATACAGGCTCATGCAGGAGAGTGAACCCAAGTAGCAAAAGAACTTCAAAAAGAATTTCTTCTTTCCATAGTAATCTGCAACACCCGATAAAATCGGGAGAATGAGACAAACTACCGTCAATCCAAATGCTGTTGCGTAGCTTATCAACTCGGTGTTTTCGAGCGTTGCACCGAAGACTTGCACTTTCGACGAAATAACTTTACCATCTGCATCTTTCACCGAAGTCATCACATCGTAAAAAATGGGAAAAATGGTTGAACCAATTACCAAATTGTACACGGAATTCGCCCAGTCGTACATGGCCCATCCGTTCTGGATTTTCTTGCGAGAGAGAGTAGTTTCTGTCATTTTACTTTTCAATTTTCAACCAAAATGATCCGCCATGTTTTTCCACTGCGTGTGGAATGGCATTCCATATGGGTTCTATAATTTGACTTAATTCTTTGTTTTCGGAAAGATAATAATTTGGAATCATGGGCGCATACTTCTCGCTGTTCGCCAAAAGAAACGCTGCCAACATGTATTGCTCTGAATAAAAACGATCGCACATAAACTGCGGATAGTCGAAAGGCAAATAGACATCGTGAATTTGAACCACCACGCCCTTCTTCAATCGCGGCAGCACTTCCAAAAAGAAAACCGTAGCATCTGAATTCGGGAAAACGCGGTGTGAATTGTCAACGAATAAAATATCATTCTCTTCCAAGTCTTCCAGAAAATCGAAATTAGAATCTTCAAACGGAGAACGAATGATGGTATTGGCCAATGCATCTATTTCAGCGCGAGGCATTGGGTCAATCGAAATAATTTCAGTCTTTAACCCTTGCTCGGTAATGGCCTTGTGCGCAACCTTGGTGGAGTTGCCCGATCCAATTTCAACATAACGTTTTGGCTTCAATTCAGAGATGGCCGTGTATAACATAACCATATCGAGACCAGGCAAAAACAAGTTGTTCCAAAACGGTTCTTGCGCTGAAGGCTTCTCCGTGTTGTTTTTTATTGATTGAAAATTTTGCGTGTATTTCAATGCTGCGTGCAGCCACTTCTCATACTCTTCCTTTCTGTTTTCAATGATTGAAAGCAATTGCGGGTGAGCCTCTTGGCCATGGCCATAGCGAGGTTCAAAAGAAACCGGATATTCCAGAATTAATTTCTGAAACTTCGGATGAGCTAATTTGAATAATCTTTTAATCATGAGCGCGGTTCAATCTTCTAACTGAAAAAATCAAAAGCTAATGTACTACCTTTGCGGCAAAGACCGAAGAGGATTCATCGCTGGTTGCAAAACTAGAGGAAAGTCCGGGCTGCGCAGAGCGCCGCACCCTGTGAAAAGCGGGGGACGTTAAACGCAAGTTTAATGGACAGACAGTGCTGCAGAAATTAAACCGCCACTAGCAATAGTGGTAAGGGTGAAAAGGAGGTGTAAGAGACCACCGTCGTTCTTGGTAACAAGGCGAGCTAGGAAAACCTTGCGGGCTGTAAGATCAAATAAACCGAGGCCGTTGGATTCGTTCCAACTGAAGAGTTGCTCGCTCAATCTCGGAGGGTAGATCGCATAGATAAATGATGAAACATGTGGCAACACATGAACAGAACCCGGCTTACGCTCACGGTCTTTTACTTTTTTT
>JBILTL010000031.1:0-19339 GCA_044371535.1 Flavobacteriales bacterium
CGGCAACCGCATGTTTGGCTATTGGTGGAGATATTCTACAAATGGCCGAAGAACATTTTGGTTGGAAGAAATAACTTCTTCTATTCCGAAATAGCGCCGCTGCTCAAAGGCAAATCGCGACTTACTTTTCTGAACAGTCCTTGCAATACTTTGCCAGGTCCAACTTCCACAACTTCACTGCAATTGTCGGCAATCATGGCATTCATAGTTTGTGTCCAACGCACTGGTGCGGTCAATTGAACAATCAAATTTCTTTTAATTTCTTCCGGATCTGAAACGGCTGAAGCCGTTACGTTTTGGTACACCGGACAAATAGGTGTGTGGAAAGGAGTCGCAGCTATTGCAGCCTCCAATTCAACGCGAGCGGGCTCCATTAAAGGACTGTGAAATGCACCTCCAACCGGAAGTTTCAACGCACGCTTCGCACCTGCTGCAAGCAATGCTTCACAGGCTTTATCAATGGCTTCGTTCTCTCCAGAAATAACCAATTGGCCAGGACAGTTGTAATTAGCAGCAACCACAACTCCAGGAGTCTCGGCGCAAACTTTTTCAACCACATCATCTTCCAAATTTAAAATAGCAGCCATGGCAGAAGGATTCGCTTCGCAAGCCTTTTGCATAGCCATTGCACGTGCGTAAACCAATTTAATGGCATCTGCAAATTCAAGTGTGCCATTAGCTACCAAGGCACTGAATTCACCCAAACTGTGTCCAGCAACCATTGACGGTTGAAAGTTATCGCCCATGGCTTTAGCCATTGCTACACTGTGCAGGAAAATAGCTGGTTGAGTAATGTTGGTTTGCTTTAATTCTTCTTCGGTTCCGTTGAACATAACATCAGTTAAACGGAATCCTAAAATTTCGTTAGCCGATTCCATTAAGTCTTTTGCTACTGCAGAACTCTCATAAAGGTCTTTGCCCATTCCGGGAAATTGAGAACCTTGTCCAGGAAAAACGTATGCTTTCATTATTGTAGTAAATTTGATACGAAAGTAACCAAATCTCTTTCGAACCTAAACCAAGCCAAGGGCAATTATACCCAAAGAAGTATGGATAAATCCATGTACACCTTTCATCGTGTAAAAGTGATAAGCTTGCTTTCCCTTGCTTTCGTTGTACTCTTCTTGGCCTACTTGTTTTCAGGAGCTTGGTTTGTCATGAAGTATGTGAATACGACAATTCCCTATGTCGAATCATTAAGGCAAGTCTTGATGTCCAGCGCCTTCTGGTTCTTTTTTATTATTCAGCTCGTCATTTATTCGACCGTTGTTTTAGTCATCCTTAGCACTTTCTACAATGAACGAAGAATGACGCTCATGCAACAAGAATTCGTGAACAACGTGACCCATGAAATTAAAACGCCATTATCAACGATTCTAATGGCCGCAGAAGTTTTGGTGGAAGAGAATATTCAAGGCAAACCCTTTCGAAGAGATCAGTATATTTCCATTATTCGGAATGAAGGTGAAAAGCTCCGCGAGGAATTAGACCGTGTGCTAGAAGTAGCAAGAATGTCGAACATCGGAGTTCACCTGAATAAGGAAGTTTTTGCTCCAAAGGATTTAGTGGTTTCGATTGTCGAACGAATGAAATTGCAGTTTAATAATTATGGCGGTTCTTCTGAAATAAACTGGCTAGCAGGCGACGCAGAGATATTTTTCGACAAGAAGTCTTTAGAGTTAATTCTTACCAACCTAATAGACAACGCGCTGAAGTACAATATTTCTGACCCATATATAATTATAGATGCTAATGTTGTAGATGGAAATTTGATTGTGCAAGTCGATGATAACGGAATTGGAATTGAAGAGATTTATCACGCAGAACTCTTTCACAGATTCTTTCGCGTACCTTTAGGCGAAACCCATCATATTAAGGGATTTGGATTAGGGCTTTACTTGGTAAAGCAATTGATGGATGCACATAATTCCGTTATATTCGTATCAAGTATTGAAAAGGAAGGAACAACAGTTACGTTGAAGATTCCGCTGGCAAATAAAAACAATGAGTAAAATTCTTTTAGTTGAAGACGATGAGAACTTGGGTTTCGTAATCCAAGACCAATTGACCGATTTAGGTCATGAGGTTATTCGTTGTAGATCAGCTAGAGAAGGTTTGCTGGCATTGGGTAAGGAAGTGGTTGATATCTGTTTGCTCGATGTAATGATGCCCGTGAAAAGCGGATTCGCCTTGGCGGAGGACATCAAGAAACTATTCCCGGAAATGCCATTTGTTTTTCTTACCGCAAAACAACAATTGTCAGACCGTTTGAAGGGGTTGTCTCTCGGAGCCGACGATTACATTACAAAGCCTTTCGTTATTCAAGAATTAAACTTGAGAATTCAGAATATAATTCGAAGAGTAAAGAAAGAAGAGGAAGTTCCTGTTACAGCCTTGTATTCGATAGGCAGTTATTCTTTCGACAACGTAAACAATTATCTCATTTGGCCAAGTGGAATGCGTCAGCATCTTACCAATAAGGAAGCGAGCTTGCTAAAAGCATTTTGCGAAGGGAAGGGTAATGTAATGACTCGAGAGAACTTGGCGAATTTGGTATGGGGTGAAGAGTCTTACTTCGTGGCGCGGACTATGGATGTATACATTGCGAAGCTTCGTAAGTTTTTCTCTGAAGACAGTCGCATTCAAATTATAAATCTGCACGGGGTTGGATTTCAATTTGTAGTAGAGAAATAATCAATAATAGAAATTAGATGGAAAAAGATGATCGTGTAAGGCGGAAGTTCACCCCGCGCTCTTGGAACGAGTTAAAGTCAAACGACAGTTGGAGCATTTTTAAAATCCTTTCAGAGTTTGTGGAAGGGTATGAGCGCATGGCTGCAATTGGTCCGTGCGTTTCCATTTTTGGTTCTGCCCGAACCAAACCAGACAACAAGTATTACTCAACTGCCAAAGAAATAGCCTTCAAGCTAACTCAAAAGGGCTACGGCGTTATAACGGGCGGTGGTCCTGGTATTATGGAGGCCGGTAACATTGGTGCGAAAGATGGACAAGGCGCAAGTGTTGGATTAAACATCAAGCTTCCTTTCGAGCAATATCCGAACCCATACATCGATTATGACAAGAGCATCAATTTCGATTACTTCTTCGTGCGCAAAGTTATGTTCGTTAAATACAGTCAAGGTTTTGTTGTAATGCCAGGAGGCTTTGGAACACTCGATGAATTCTTCGAAGCGCTTACGCTTATTCAAACATATAAAATTGGTCGCTTCCCGATTATTTTAGTTGGAAAATCTTTCTGGGAAGGCTTGGTAGACTGGATTCAAAAGGTGTTACTCGAAACAGAAAATAACATCAACGAAGAAGACATGATGCTCTTTTCAGTGGTAGATACCGCCGATGAAGCCGTTGATGAAATCGATAAATTCTACTCGCAGTATTTGCTAAAACCAAACTTCTAATGTCATCTTTTTTTGTAGCTATTCTTTCACCTTCGAAACTCATGAACGAAACATTTCAAGAGTTTACAGGTGAGGCCACTTTGCCTTCGTTCATCAAAGAGACTGAAACGTTATGCTCGGAATTGAAAACGGTTTCAGTAGAAGAATGGAAGCGTAGAATGAAGATTACTGATGAACTCGCATTGAATACCCGGTCGCGTTTTCAAAAATGGAATAAAAAGGATTTGTCGAAGGGTATTCCTGCAGCTATGCTTTTCAGCGGAGAAGCATTCAAATCGCTGGACGCTAAAACGTTCTCAAAATCGAATTGGAAACAGGCTCAGTCCGCTCTTCGAATACTCAGCGGGTTTTACGGCATTCTGAAGCCAACAGATACCGTTCTTCCATACAGACTTATGGTTGGTACTCCTTATAAAACAACTGCTGGTAAAACCCTTTATTCTTATTGGAGCGAAGTGGTTACGAAGAGTCTTGAAAAGGAAATCCCACCAAAAGGCTATTTGCTGAATTTGGCTTCGGACGAGTATTTCAAAATCATTGACACGAAGAACTTCGATCGGAAAATTCTTCATTTCAAATTCTTTCAAATGAAGGGAAAAGAAATGAAAAGCGTTCCAACCTTTTCTAAGCAGGCGAGAGGAAGTATGGCGCGATACGTTATTGAATCAAACGCCAAGTCTATAGAAACGCTTAAGCAATTCAAAGAAGAGGGGTATTCCTTCAATGAAAAATTAAGCGACGAGAATACCCTGGTATTCGTTCGTTAAATCAGAACAAGCCGTTTAATTGGGCTTCAATGCCACTGATGATCGTTCCGAGATCTTCAGGGTTCTCATGGAAACGATTGTTGTCAATGTCAATGATCAAAATCTTTCCTTTAGTGTACGTAGTAACCCAAGCTTCGTAGCGTTCATTCAAGCGAGTTAAATAATCAAGGCGAATAGCCTCTTCGTATTCACGTCCGCGCTTCTGAATGTTCTGCACCAAAGAAGGAACAGATGCGCGCAAATAAATCAATAAATCTGGAGGAGTGATAAACTCATCCATAACTCCAAACAAGTCAGTGTAGTTTTCGAAATCACGCGTAGTCATTAGACCCATTGCATGTAAATTCGGAGCGAAGATGTATGCGTCTTCGTAAATAGTGCGGTCTTGCACAATTTTCTTCGACTTCTTTTTAATATCAATCAATTGTCTGAAACGACTTCTTAAGAAAAACACCTGCAAGTTGAAAGACCAACGTTGCATGTCTTTGTAGAAATCACTTAAGTAGGGGTTGTTATCTACTTCTTCAAAATGAGCGGTGTATTTGTAGTGCTTCGCGATTAAAGTCGTGAGCGTAGTTTTTCCAGAACCGATGTTTCCGGCAATAGCTATATGCATAATTCGTTTAGGTAATAATCAGATTCGAAAGTAGAGAAAAAATATGGATTTCCGAAGCCTTATTTCTCGAAGTTTTCAATAACGGATATTTTCCGCATTTCGCCCGTTTCACGATCAATGTAGAACAATTCGCCGTTGCATATTAGCCACGTGTTTTTGTCGTTCAAATTGTTCAAATCGAAATAACCCATTATGCGCGGCACGGCTTCGCTGTTTTTCCATTCGTAAAGGATGTTTTCCATTCGGAAATAAATGCAGTCGTTCCATTGGTATACAGGGTCAATGGTGGAAAAACGCTGGGTCTGTAATTCTAAATTCCCGAACAGCGAAAACAATAGAATCCCTTTTTCGGCATCAATTAAATAAACGTGTTGGCCGTTTTCAATGATCTGCATGGGCTGAAACGTCGTCTTCAAGAGGTATGATAAATTCGCAGATTCACTAAGCACTTCAAATTGTCTGTTCGTGCGAATTAACGTGCTCGAATTCGCATCCCACATCCAAAAGGCATCACCTTTCGACCCTGCAACACACGTTATCTGACCTTGAAAACGTTCATTCAGAAAAATGGGATCTTCCAATACATTCAGTGCATTGTCGAAGAAAACCAACGAACCCTGATCTTCAAAAAAGAGAAAAGGAACCAACGGATTCGTTAAGTCCAACTGCGCGGAAGTCCCGAATTGCAAAGTACTCAGTCTATAATCTATGTTGAAGTTGGAACTGTGCTTCGTTATGTGATCTGAATAAATTTCGTAAGTATTTCCAAGCGCATCACACTGCACGCGATGTTGCGCTTGTATGCGGAATACAAGAACAAATAGGCAGAGTGTTATAACGATGGTTTTTCTCATTTGTTCAATTCAATTAATTCTTCTAACCACAAGCGATCTGTCGCTAATCTAGGTATTTTATGTTGACCGCCTAATTTGTTTCTAGACTTCAACCAAGTGTAAAACACGTCTTTCTTTCCACGATGAACAATCGGAAATCCTAAATTCAAATTTGTATTTCGTTTCGCGTCGTAATCAGAATTTTCATCACGTAAATTTTCATCCAGTAAAAAACAAAAACGATCAAAGTCGAAGTCGTCGTTTTCAAACTCAATGAACCATTCATGCGCTGCTGTTTCATTTTCTTTCGGGAAGGAAGGGGCTACGGTAAATTCCACCACATGAATATTCATGTGTGTGCATGTCTTGCGCAATGCGGCTTCCGCATTTTCAACCATAAGTTCTTCGCCGGTTAGATTAATGAATTGTTTTGTTCTTCCAACAATACGAAAGCGGAACGGGTAAAGATGAGTGAAGCGAATGGTGTCGCCAATCATATATCTCCAAAGTCCTGTGTTGGTAGTTATGACAAGCGCATAAATTTTATTCAATTCAACTTCTTCTAGGCTTAAAGCTTTGGGCCTTTCTCTTTCCAATTCATCCAATGGAATGAATTCATAATACACACCGTAATCGAGCATCAAAAGCATTTCGTTGGAATTCATTTGATCTTGAATGCCGAAAAATCCTTCACTGGCATTATAGGTTTCGAAATAATCTGTTGTGCCATTTGGCAGTATCGCATTAAACTGTTCGCGATACGGCGCGAAGCTTATTCCACCGTGCATGTACATCTGAAGGTTCGGCCAGACTTCATGAATGTGATTGGCCTTCTTCAATTCTAAAATTCTTCGAAGTAGAAGGAGTGTCCAGCTCGGAACCCCTGACAGCACACGCACGTCTTCATTCATGGTGTTCAACGCCATCGCATCGAGCTTCTCTTCCCAATTGTCCATCAGCGAAATCTCTCGTTGAGGAACGCGTTTCATTTCAACCCAGAAAGGCAAATTCGATATAATGATTCCACTTAAGTCGCCAATGGTGTTTTCTTCTTCTTCGCTCATCTTCGTGCTTCCTCCAACGATCAATGTTTTTCCTGAAAACAAATCAGCATTATCTCGAAGCTGGTAGAAAATAGCTAAAAGATCTTTTCCACCTTTATAATGTCCCTCCTCCAAATTTTCATTTGAGATTGGAATGAATTTACTTCGACTGTTCGTTGTACCCGAACTCTTCGCAAACCATTTGGTTTTGCCCGGCCACAAGACATTTCCTTCGCCTTCAATCATTCTCTCGATATATGGAAAATGCTCTTCGTAGGAACGAAGAGGAATGGCTTTACGAAAGTCTTCAAGCGAATGAATGTGCTCGAATTTGTGCTCTTTACCAAACGCTGTAAGGGCAGCTTCATCGATAAGTTTTTGGCGAATCTCTTCTTGTACTTCCAGCGGGTACTGTTTGAACAACTCCATTTGGTGAAGTCGCTTTTTAATTACCCATCCGAAAACTGTATTGGCCGCCATAGTTGTAGTTTGCTTCAAACAAAAATGCCCTCTAAGATAAACCTAGAGGGCATTGGAGAAAAAAGATTTTTATTAGCGAATCAAGTTCAAGTGTCCTTGAATTTCAAAACGTTCACCAGTTGATTTCGAAACAACAACAGCGTTCCAATTGTAAACACCTTCAGGGCAGTAATACGCACCGTTGTAAGTATTTCCCGTCCAAGCTGTTTCTGGATTGGTTGTGCTAAACACGACGTCACCCCAGCGATTGAATACTTCTAATTTGAAACGATCTTCATCGATATCACTTCCAACCATCATTACCACATCGTTCAAACCATCGTTGTTCGGAGTGAATGTATTTGGAAGATAGTATTGGAAAATATTGCGAATGATGATTTCACCTTCAATGAAATCAGTACAGCCGTTCGCGTCCGTAACTGTCAAACGAACTGGATACTCTCCACCCGTTCCTTGTGGGAAGGTGAAGGTAGGATTCTGAGCAGAAGATGTGCCTAGCGGTGCTCCAAGATTGAAGATCCAATCGTAAGTCACAATGTTACCAAGAGACTGGTCTGTGAAGTTAATCACAGTGTTGTTCGCGTCGGTAGGCTGTGGGTCTGCAATGTAACCAGCAACAGGAGGATCGAACGATGTCAAGAAGTTTGGTACTGAGGTGCTGTAAGTACAGCCAATGCTAGTAACTACAGACAAGGTAACATCATAAGTTCCAGGATCCGCGAAGTTGATATCCAATTGATCTTGATTTAATACATAATCACCATTGCTGATTTCCCATGCCATGTTCTGATATAAGCTCGGATCGGTTGTATTTACTAACGTCAAAGTCTCTGGCCAGCATTTCGAAGGGTCAGGAGAAGTAAAGGTTACTGTGACATCCGGTGCAACATCTACGTTGAAGCACTGTGTAATTGTATATCCGCAGTCGTCAACCACAGTCAAACAAGCTTGTCCGCTAACGGTTGGATTAATCAATGCGTCAGGAGTGTTGGCTACCACGCTTCCATTGTAGGTCCATTCATAAGTAAATGGAGCTTGTCCTGAAGCTTGGGTTAATTGATCCAAGTTCAGGTCACCCATGTAACAAATTGCGGTGTCGTTCGCAATGGTCATTGTAGTTGGACCTGCGAAGGCAATATTTAAAGTTGAAAACAATGCACATGATCCAAGCGTCACAGTATAAGTGTAGTTTCCGGAAGGCATGGTCAATGGATCGAAAATTCCAGAAGGAATTGGAGCATTGCTCGGGTTTGTCCAAACACCCGTTGAAACCGGAGTTCCTCCAAGTTGCGGAAGCATAGGGAAGGCAGGGTCAGTTGAACAAATGTTTATTGAGTTGTCAATTCCAGGATCTCCCACAGGGTCAATGCTAACAATAGCTTGATCTGTACTAGCGCAATCGGGGTGGCCAACAGGATAGCCAACGAGTGTATATGTCGTTTGTTGATCCAACGAACTCATGGTCGGTTGAGGAATGTTTGGATTGTTCAAATTAGCTGAAGGCGTCCATTCCCAAGTGTACTGTGGACCACCGTTGGTACAGTTTACATCATAAGTCCACGGTTGGTATGATCCACTAGCACAAGCCACCGAACCATCTGCCGTAAATGTTACGGTTATACATCCCGTTGGATTGGTTGCAGTCCAAGATTGTCCTGTTGCATCACCAGTATTCCAGTTTCCAATTTGCGGATAGGTTGCATCGGGGCCATCATAGACATTGAACGTTTCAAAGAAACCTTCCATTTGTCCCGAAATAAAATCGAATGTCATAAAGGACACTCCGTCGTTCTGGACATCTGGACAAAACGTCCATGTAAAGTTTTCTCCATTGTTATAGCAGTAATTAAACACACCTCCATCCTGAGCACAGCTTGGCGTTGGTATGCCTTGGAATCCACCTTGAAGGGTTAAGTCACCGCAAGAATAAATTTGATCAGGACCAGCAGTGATGGTTAAAGGCTCGGTGAACGTAATCTGAATGGTAGAATCGAATGAACAACCGAAGTTGTTTACAACGTGGTAAGTGTAATCGTATGTTCCTGGTCCTGGAGGATCAATGGTCGCAATGTCAGCATCAGCATCGATTACTACGATATTTGGACCCGTCCAATAAGAGGAGTCAGAATCGATACCAATAGAAGGGGTGAATGTTGTTACGCCTGGAAATAATGCAGGATTGAAATTGATACCCCAATAAAATATATATCCGTTGTCAATCGCAAGGTTATCAGTAACCGTAAAAGTCCAAGCTCCGTTAAGCGGACAACCAACAAGGTCGCACATGTTTCCTGCAGCAGAATAAGTTCCAGGTGTTAAAGAATTACCCGGAGTCGGTCCGCCAGTTGGAGTGGTTAAACCACCAGCCGACGCTTGTCCCCACGTACCTGTTGTTGATGTCGGTGCCCAATAGTAGTCAGATCCAACACCAGGAGTAGTAGAACCATCATCAATGGCTTCTCCAAGGAAAGTTCCGCCTCCGCCGTTCGTTCCCCAGGTTACGAGGTCAACAACAGTTCCATTTGGACATGTAATAGATATTCCTAAATCGCCCATGTAACTGTGTTCCATGTTCACGATAACACTGTACAAATCGGCACATGTCGATAAAGTTGCCCCTGGATCGAAGAAGTCAAAATTCAGTGAAGTTGAATACGAGAATCCAGCACCATCGGCGAGATACGTTTCCCCAGCCACAACTTGCGGAGGCAAAGCTGTCCATTGCGTGCTTTGTGAAGACCCTTGTAAAATAACCTGTTCACCGAAGCAGGTTGTTTCGGTAATGTTGTTTAGTTCAGGGAAAGTCGGAATGGTTGAAACCAATACTTGCAGCGGTGTTGTATTTAAACTTTGACAGCCGTTGTTGTCTTCTACCGTTAAGGTTACCACATATTCACCCGGTTCGTTGAACGTGTGCGAAGTTTGCTGACCAGATAAAGTATCAATGGTTCCATCATCGAAATTCCAGAAATATTGCGACAAGGTAAATCCAGGCTCTGCAAAAGACCCAGCACCGCTGAAGTCAATAGCGTCACCAATACAAATTGAAACAGTTTGCTCGGGACCGTTGGGAGCTGGGTTCGAAATAACTGAGTTCTGAGTTGGAGGTGCACATGGCGTAGTACATGAAATCGCAGCTTCAAAACCAGGAGAAGTAGTATTCGCGTTTCCGTTATCAGAGAACACAATGGTTAAACATCCTGAAGGGTTGTTTACGGTGCCTGTTACTTGAAGTCCTTGCAGAGTTGTTCCGGTATAACTTCCCAATTGGGCGGCAGCAGTTGTAGGTCCATCGAAAATTGTGAAATAATCACTGTTGTTTCCGTTCGGAGAAGTTTGCAATGCGAATGCAGACAAGTCTAACTGGATCACATCGCCAGGAACGTCTGGACAAATGGTCATCGTGTAGTTCGCATCTGGATAAGGGTTACCACCGCCCGCATCAAATAAAGATCCAGAGCAAGTCGAAATGGTAGATGTGCTCATGCAATAGTTGCCGGGGACACCACAGTCAAGCTGCGCATACGTTGAATACGACAGTAGGCTAAGAAAAACAATAGATAAGAATTTATTCATTCTTGAAGTTGGTTTGGTTTAAGACGTTTCAAAACAACAAATGGTTGCTTCAAAATGTCATAACAAAAAGGCGATGCAAATTTAAGAAAAATTGCCCTTGATTTATCAAGAATAAGAACAAACAAAAGGGCCTTCGAAAAGGCCCTTCTGTTTTAGGTATATGAGGTTTTGGTTAAGGTACTATTGTAAGTGTTCCGCTGTAGTATCTGGCGTCGCTTCCGTTTTCACCGTAGATTAAAACTATCCATGGAAACTGCTGTCCAGCAACAGCTTTTTTTCCTCCCTTCATTTCGCCTTTCCAGACTTTTGTTTTTGAAGTTGATTCGAAGATAATGTTTTCGCCGTCATAAACTGTCAACTTAAATTTATTGCCACCTTTTTTCAAAGCCTCAGGCATGAATGAAATGCTTTGAGCACTCATGCTTGATTGAGCATCTAGATTGAAATCAGCGTTTACTTGTACAAGTTTAATCTGCTCGTCCTTGCATCCATAAGAATTATGAACCTCAAGAATAACGGCTTGCTTTCCTTTCGAGCTGTAAATTACACTTGGCGAAACTTCATTCGAAGTTTTGTTATCAGAGAACTTCCATACGAAACTGTTCGCGTTAACACTTGTGTTTACAAACTTAGCTGTTGGTTCTCCAGCAGGACTGTTTGTGTATGTCCATTCGAAATCAGCTTCAGGCTTTGGGTTAATGGTAATTAAATCCCGCATTGCAATCGTCGAAATCTGACCGTTATTCGGATCTGTAACAGATAACGAAACGTCGAAGGTTCCAGTTGACTTATAGATATGAATCGGATTTTCTTGATTCGAGAAAGAGCCGTCTCCAAAGTTCCACAGGTAGCTACCGTTTTTAGGACTGTTCTTTGCGTTGAAGTTTACTTCTGTCCCAGCACAAGCATTTCTTACACTAGGCTCTATGAAAAGTGAGTTTTTGTTACTTTCTACTTCAACAGTCAATTGGGAATCTGAAGAGACAAAGATTGGATCAGATTCAGGATAGTTTTGAGAAACAACAGGTGCATTATTATCATCGTTATTGCTATCCGTATTCGCATTCGAAGCCTGAAGTGAAACAACCCCGAGGTCGTTAAAGATTTCATTCAGCCCAGCTTCCTTTTCTATTTCGTCATTCTTTGTTTCAACAGGAGTTGGCAGGGTAGTACTGGCTTCAGTTGAATTAGGGGTTTGTACGACTGTTGTTTCACTTTGATTAGATAGAACGAAATAACCAGTCGTGCCAACAACAGCAACCAATGCTGCGGCACTACCCCAAAGTGCAAGGCTTGTGAATAGGCGCTTACGTAAGATACGTCGACTTACCTGCGTCCACTCGGACGAGCTATAAGGTAACTCATAATTGTTATAAGCTTCCTTAATTCCTTGCTCAAATTTGTCCAACGGGTTATTGCTCATTCGCCGCGTTAATTTTATTTTTTATTAATAGCTTTTTCATGTTCTTCTTGGCCTTCGCGTAGTTACTTTTTGAAGTCCCTAAACTAATGCCTAGTTTCTCACTAATTTCTTGGTGAGAAAAGTTTTCGAAGACATACAAGTTGAAAACTGTACGATAGACAGGTGACAATTGTTGCATGGCTTCCACAATGTGGTGGGGTTGAAAGTCGTAAATGTCAGACTCATGCTCTTCTTCCTCATCAACACGTTCTTCAACATAGTGCTTCGAGTTTTCTAGATCAAGGTCCACCGTGTGCTTTTTCTTTCGGTATTGATCAATAGATAAGTTTACCATTATTCGTCTAATCCATCCCTCCAAAGATCCGTTCCCCTCAAACTTTTCCAAACTGGAAAATACCTTAATGAATCCGTCTTGGACCATATCTTTCGCCTCATCAGTGGAACTTGCATAACGCAAACACACTGCCTTCATCTTCCCGTAATACATTTTATATATAGCATGTTGGCTTCGGCTGTCTCCTTTGAGGCAGCCGTCAATCAGTTCTTGTTGGGAGCGTTCTGTTGACACCAATAATTTGTGTAAAGACGAGATTAATTTCAAGGGTTGCCTTGAAAGACTTTACCCAAATGTAATTCTTTCTTTTTGTTTATTGAAGCTATTTCAAATCGTCTAACCTAATTTTGCAGCATGAAAAGGGTAGTAGTCGGATTGTCAGGCGGAGTTGATTCTGCTGTTACCGCGCACTTGCTTATAGAGCAGGGGTATGAGGTAATAGCAGTATTCATGCGCAATTGGCACGACGAGACTGTCGTTATTAATAACGAATGTCCTTGGATTACCGATTCAAACGATGCCATGCTAGTAGCAGAGCATTTGGGAATTCCATTTCACGTATTAGACCTCAGCGTTGAATACCGCGAGCGTATTGTTGAATATATGTTTCGCGAATATGAGTTGGGAAGAACCCCCAATCCAGATGTGCTCTGTAACCGAGAAATCAAATTCGATGTTTTCTTGAAAGCAGCCGAGCAGCTCAAGGCAGATTTCGTGGCAACCGGACATTACGTTCGCAAATCTGAAACAGTTGAGAATGGGGTTACTCAATACCATTTGCTTTCTGGCGCAGACGGAAACAAAGATCAAAGCTATTTCTTGTGTCAATTGAATCAAGCCCAATTGAGCAAAGCTCTCTTTCCAATTGGCGAATTAACGAAACCCGAAGTGCGTGTCATTGCTGCTGAACTTCAACTTCCGAACGCAGATAAAAAAGACTCTCAAGGATTGTGTTTCATCGGGAAGGTTAAACTGCCCATCTTCCTTCAACAACAATTAGCGCCGAAGAAAGGACGGGTGTTTCGCATTAAAGTAGACTTCCTTCCCAAATTAAATGAATTGGTGAATGACACTTCTTCGGACCCTGCCGTTTTATCAAGACCGCAGGTCTTCACTCCTGAAATGTGCGACGATGTTGGAGAGCACAACGGGGCGCATTATTATACAGTTGGGCAGAGGAGAGGTTTGGGAATTGGTGGACAAGCCATTCCGTTGTTCGTGGTAGCCATTGATGTAGAGAAGAATATTGTTTATTCGGCGCAGGGAGAAACTCATCCGGCTTTGGCCCGCAGAGGGTTGGCCATTCGAAACGAAGAGGCACATTGGATCCAAGAACACTTGAAACCGCTGAATGGAAACGTTTTAGAAGTCGAATGTCGCATTCGTTATCGACAGCCACTTTTCAAGGCGAATGTTTCGGTTGGAATTGATTTTACCTACGTGATTTTTCACGAAACCCAATATGGCGTAGCGAAAGGACAGTTCGCAGCTTTCTATATTGGAGAGGAATTGATTGGAAGTGGAGCCATTTTCGAATAGGAGTTTTCCACAATTCCAACATTAAGCAACTTTTTTCTCTTCATGAATGTCTGATTAACAGCGAGTCAATATATATTCGTGACACTAACCTTAAATTATGAAACAAACTTTACGTTTAATTCTATTTGCTTTCTTGGTTGCTTCAGGATTTGCAGCAAAAGCGCAAGTAGATACCACTTGTACGCAAGTTTCTTATACCATAACACCCGGAGCTTTTCCGGTTGAAATGAGTTACACAGTAGTTAACACGTCTACCGGATCAGTTGTGGCAACAGGCACAGGTATTGGTGGTGGCGGAGTTTGGTGCTTGCCAGTTGGATGTTATGGTGTGAATATGTTCGATTCATTCGGAGACGGATGGAACGGAGGTGCGTTGAATGTTTTTGTTATGGGCGAAGGCACTTACACAGGAACATTTGCAACGGGTAACCAAGGACAATTCATGTTTGGAGTAGGAGTAGCCAATTGTGGTACTGCTTCAGTTCAGGGATGTATGGATCCTTCTGCAGTTAACTACAACCCAATTGCCAACGTAAACATCGGCTGCTTGTACGAAGGTTGCACCGATCCAACAGCAACTAACTATAATGCTAACGCAAATGTTGATGATAGCACTTGTACTTATTGCAACGGTGCGGGTAGCATTAATGCTTCTCTTTACATCTGCACTTTTTCAAACGGAAATCAAGTTACGCTTAACATATTGAATTCAGCTGGAGACACAGTTTGGACTTCTCCTTCTTTGGGCAATGTTGCTATTTATAACACGAACGTTTGTTTGCAAGCTGGAGAATGCTATACAGCTGTAATGTCGAACAACGCAGGTCTTCCAAGTTGGTACAACGGTTACTTTTGGATCAACAACGGTCAAGGACAAGTGATTCACACAGGTCTTGCAGAAAACCTAGTTACTCAGTCTGTGAACTTCAGCATCGATGGAACATGTGGAGAAGTTTTTGGATGTACAAACCCATTGGCTTCGAATTATAATGCAGCTGCAACTATCGATGACGGATCTTGTATCTTGGTATACGGTTGCACAGATTCAACGGCTTTAAATTACAATCCATTGGCAGTTGCCGATGACGGTTCTTGCTTCACAGGTTGCACTAGCGGAAACGCAACGGTTGTTTCTTTCAATCCAGGAATGTTTGCGAACGAATCAATGTATACAATTACAGATTCGAACGGAATGGTAGTAATTCAGAGCACTGTTAATGAACCAAACGCATACAACATGGCATACGGCTGTCTTGCAGATGGATGTTACACCTTGCACATGTACGACTCATTCGGAGACGGTTGGGACGGAGGAAGTTTTTCAGGAGTAGGTATTGACGTAAATGGCGTTGAGCTGGTTTATGCCGATTTGCAAGCTGGAAACTACGCTTCTCAAATCTTCGGAATTAATTCAGAATGCACCATCGATAGTGTTCCATGTAACATCTCAATTGAATTAATGCCAGACTCTATGGTTGAAATGGAGAATGCGGTTATGATTTATTGGAACGAAGATTTGTCAAACGTAAGTTATGTTTCTTGGGATTTTGGAAACGGTGCAACTTCAAATGAGTTCTACCCAACATACTTCTACGATTCAATTGCAACATACACAGTTTGTTTAACAGTTTATTACTACGACGGCTGTTCAGCTTCAAGTTGTGTAACCTTCACCATGGATGCAAACGGAACTTCTGGTCCTGGAGGCGCACAAATGAATGGTTTCTGGTTGAATACCACCGGAACTTATCCGAACAATGTGAATGAACTAACTTCTAATGCTACTTCAGTAAACATGTTCCCGAATCCAACTTCAGGAAATGTTGCTGTGCAAGCTTCACAATTGAACCCAAGTGAAAACACAATCATTCGCATCTATTCAATAGACGGAAAAGAAGTGTTCGCAAGCAACTTCGGCAACGGAACGGCTAACAACATTTTCCAATTGAATGTTTCTGAATTGAGCAACGGATATTATTTCTTGTCACTACAAAACGGCAATCAAATTCAACGTGTTCCTTTCGTAAAAGAATAGGTTGATTATTCCTTACGAAGAAAAGAGCTGTCAGTTGACAGCTCTTTTTTTATCTTTACGGAAAGGATTATTCGACATAACTAAAAATGTATTTCATGAAAAATTTTGTTTCTTCAATATTGGTTTTGTCTCTTGCAACAATTGCGTTTGTGAGTTGCGACAAATACCAAAAGGGGTATGATTGCACGGGAAACATTCCAACTTACAATAACGACATTAAGCCTATTTATGATGCAAATTGCGCAACATCGGGCTGTCATGACTCTCAATACCATTCGTCAGGAATTGATTTAAGCGACTATTCTGGTGCAGCATCTGCCGATAATGATGCTATTTTAGGAGCAGTAGAACACGACGCAGGATTTAGCGCAATGCCGCAGAACGGAGCCAAATTAACGGACATTCAAATCAAGAAGATTTTCTGTTGGATGCGCAACAACAAGCCTTTGTAGGCCTATGAATTGCTGAAACGCTTCATTCGTGCGTATCTTTGCCGCATGAGTTATACTATTGTCATTGTAGGTAGACCGAATGTAGGGAAGTCAACGTTATTTAATCGTCTTACAGAAACGTCAGATGCTATTGTAGAACCAACAGCCGGAGTCACCCGTGATCGCAAGTACGGAACAGGTCAGTGGGGAGGAAAAGAATTCATTGTTGTAGATACAGGTGGGGTTGTTACGAATAGCGACGACGCCTTCGAACAAGACATTAACAGTCAAGTGCGCTTGGCCATTGCCGAAGCAGATCGTATTCTTTTCATGGTAGACGCCAAAGAAGGAATGACCGAGTGGGATGAGGAAATTGCAGACATGCTTCGTAGAGCGAACAAACCGGTTCTATTGGTTTGTAACAAAGTAGATACTTCAGACAAAGAGATTTTAGCAACGGAATTTTACGCGTTAGGATTCGGAGAGAAGTTGTTCAGCATTAGTGCAAACAACGGTTACGGTTCAGGAGACTTGCTCGACGAGTTGCTTCAGGAAATGCCTGAAATTGACGAGACCGACATGCCTGATTTGCCGAAGATTGCTATTGTTGGAAGACCGAACGTAGGTAAGTCTTCGTTGTTGAACACCTTGTTGGGTAACGACCGAAGCATTGTTTCTGATGTTGCTGGAACCACACGCGACGCTGTTCACACACACTTCAAGGCTTTCAATAAAGAATTAATGTTGATTGATACGGCTGGTTTGCGCAAACGCAAGCAGATTGAAGATGATATTGAATTCTTCAGTGCCATTCGTACCATTAAATCCATTCGCAACGCAGACGTTTGTATGTTGCTGATTGATGCTGTGGAAGGAATTACCAAGCAAGACTTAACCATCTTTGGAGAAATTACAGAAGCCAACAGAGGTATCGTTATTTTGGTGAACAAGTGGGACATGGTAGAGAAAGATCACAAGAGTGTGGATGTCATGACCGAAGAAATTAAAAAGCGCATTGCGCCTTTTACAGATGTTCCAATACTCTTCACCTCAAACGTCACAAAACAACGTATATTAAAGGCATTAGAGGCTGCAATGGAGGTTTATGAAAACCGCCTTCAACACTTCTCCACGTCTAAGTTGAATGATATTATGCTTCCAATTATTCAAGCTTATCCGCCACCGGTTGTTAAGGGTAAGGAAGTGAAAATTAAGTACATCACACAACTTCCAACGAAGAGTCCAGCTATTGCATTCTTCTGTAACACGCCTCAGAACGTAGTTTCTTCTTACCAACGTTTCTTAGAAAACAAGCTTCGCGAAAACTTCCGTTTGACGGGGGTGCCGGTGAGGTTGTACTTTAGACAGAAATAATGTGCGAAGCACGAATGTCTTTGACGAATGTGGCTTAGCCACGAATGCCTGCGGCGAATGCTTCGCGAATGTCTTCGACTGATTTTAATTACGTAGTAGGAATTATGCAATAGGAATTACGAAGTAGGAATAACGAAGTTCCAATTATGCAATAGGAATTACGAAGTAGGAATTACGAAGTTCCAATTATGCAATAGGAATTACGAAGTAGGAATTACGAAGTTCCAATTATGCAATAGGAATTACGAAGTAGGAATAAAATCTTCGATTTTCCAATTGCACAGCTAAAAAGAGTTCAGTAAATTGGAGCGAAATCCAATTAACTGAAAAAGAATGAATCGATCTTTTTTGAAACGTTTGTGGGCGAATTATCCAACATGGATAATGTTCGGAATTTGTTTGCCAATTTTTTTTATCGAAGCGAAGACAGAGAATGATTTCGATATTTTCATACAGGCTTCTCGCGATTGGTTCAATGGAAAGAATCCATACACGGAGCTATACCACGAGTGGTATCATTATTTCTACGATGTCACATTTATTACGGTGCTTTCTTGGTTTCAGTTTTTGCCGAATTACTTCATTAAGCTCGGATGGCTCATTCTCAACTTTTTCTTTTTAGCGAGTATTTGGAGAATCTTAATTGATTATTTAAATCTGAATAAATTAACCGAGAAACGATTGCAGCTTTTTGGTTTCGTTTTTTTTCTATTTAGTTTAAGACTGCTGCGCGACAATATTCATTTGGGTCAAATGACCATTCTGATTTTGTTTTTAATGTTGAAAGGAATGGATCTGTTGATGAAGAATAGGGTAGTAGTCGGAAGCGCCTTATTGTCTTGGGGAATTGTTGTGAAGATTTTACCAGTAGTGGTTATTCCTTATCTCGTATACAGAAGGAAGTTTAAAGCTGCTGTAGTAGTGGTTGTTTTTGCTTTGTCGTTTTTGATTTTACCGTATTTATATATGGAAAAGGAAACGTATTCCAACTTGTTACAAAGTCGTTGGGAGTTGCTGAATCCGTCAAACGTCGAACATGTTTTGGATACTTCTGAAAGAAGTTTTCATTCGTTAACGACTTTGGTAGCCACACTTTTTCATGAGAAGTGTGAAGATACTCATGTGTTGAAGATTCGCAGACACGTTGCAGATTTCGATGCGCAAACAGTGAGTTGGATCAGTCTAATTGTTCGTCTGCTTTTTGTTTCAACTTTTTTATGGGTGTTGCGTTCATGGCCATTTGTAAAAGCAATTAGCAAGAGTCAAGAGTTCACAGAGTGGGCATATTTGTGCATGCTCATACCGCTCATTTTTCCTCACCAACAGCACTATGCCTTTTTGTTGGCGCTTCCCGGAATAGCACTTTTGCTTCTTCCTTATTTTTCAGGAGATCAAGAATTTAGTTGGAAGAAAGGTCGCACATGGCTTATGATATTTGTATTTATAGCTTTCAACATTGGTTTTTTGTT
>JBILTL010000160.1:0-3840 GCA_044371535.1 Flavobacteriales bacterium
AATACTCGTTTCCCTCCAATTGAATTTTAAATTGACTTCCAATAAATGAAAATTGATTCCCCATTTCAAGAAGAAATTTTTGGACATTATTGATAAGACCAAGTTCAAGTTCTCTCTCTGAATGATAAGACTCTAACTGAAGGAAGTCAAAGAGGTATTTGTCCTTTAGGTTGATTGATTCTATAGATGGATGATTCGAAAAACTTGATTGAGCGTGTTGAATATTTAAGTGAGTTTTGTTTTCAATCTCTCGAATAAGTTGAGCTTTTGTCCAATTAAAATTACGGGTAAGTACAATGTATTTTTTCCGGACTTCCCTTTCTTTAATTTTCCCTAAAATAACAATGTGTTTAGACCAGCTAATTTCTCCAACCATTGGATGGAGATTTACATCCTCGCTATAAGCTTGAAAGAATTGTGTCATTAACCAGAGATTGGTGCTTGAAAACCCTTTCATTTTTGGAAATTCTTCCATCAACGATTTTGAAAGCGATTCCACAACCTTTTTTCCCCAACCTAATTTTTGCTTTTCGGAAATGGCTTTTCCAATTTCCCAATACAATTCAATAAGTTGAATATTCACCTCACGCATGGCTGCATATTGCGCCTTGCGTATTTTAAGTTTGACCTCCTCATAGAAAGGTGTAAGAAGTTTTGCGTCCATGATGCAAAATTCCAACGCATACCGCTCATAAATACTAACTTTTATATGCAGTTTATATGCTGTTTATTCGATGGAACGAACTACGTTATTAGAAATCCTTAGGATTTATTCCTACTGTGTAATGGGAAAACCGAAGGTTTTATTTCTACGATGTAATTGGAACTACGTTGTTGGAACTACGTTGTGCCGAATGCTTAATTGGGACCACGTTTAAATCTTCCCTTTTTCTTCCCCTCTCTTAACTTCTCTTACCTTTTGTAAAGACATTCGCGAAGCATTCCTCGCAGAGATTCGCGAAGAATTCGTTGCTCCGCAACATTCTTAACGAGTTACCTCAAGCCCTAAACCTAAGATTTTCAAGTAAAATCATTTCGATTTATATTTGAACCATGAACAAAGTAATTCTATTCCTTTTCGCTTGTTTCCTTTCTCTAGCCGGTATGGCACAGGAAGCAGGAAAGTCTAAAATCTATTTGAAAAATGGTGATGTACTAACCGCACGAATCGTAGGATATAAGCCGCAAGAGTCGTTCACCATTGAGATTTCGATCAATGCTGTAGTAGATATTCCGTTCAACGACATTGAATATATCGTTCTTGATGCCAACAACAAGAACACCTCTAAGCCTTCTGAATTGAGCGCTTCAGATATCAATACAATGCCTGCGCCTAAAGCGAAGAAAGAATACGGCGACTTTTATTTCGAGTCGGTGAATGAAGGTGTTGTTGGTCTTGGAGTAGGTAAGGTTGGCGGATTCACCATTGATATTCCTTTGTTCGATCCTTGGGGAGGTATTTACGGCTACGACAAACAAACCATTCCAAACACAACTTCATTCGGAGGCGTATATACTGCAAATGGCATAGGATATAAGAATTGGGCATTCGCAGGA
Organism: Flavobacteriales bacterium; assembly: GCA_044371535.1. GTDB lineage: Bacteria > Bacteroidota > Bacteroidia > Flavobacteriales_D > Sanyastnellaceae > CAIZGX01. The sequence goes on from JBILTL010000160.1 coordinate 1,558, forward strand.
ATAGGTATTGGTGCAATGGGTTACTCTGACGATATCGGATTCTCAGTTCCATTCATGCTCGACCTTCGTGCACGCGTTATGCCAACCAAAAAGATAAGTCCGCTTGTTATGCTTTCTACCGGTATCGCTTACCACAAAGGAAGTGTCGGTTCTTTTGATCTAAATGACGGCGTAGGAGTGTCTTTAAAGTTGAATAACCAAATTAACATTCACGCTTTGTTGGCTCACAGCTACATGCGCTACTACGGAAGACTTTCAGCTTCTGGTGCTGCTGTTTTAGATGGAATCTACTACAACTATTTTGGAGTGCGCATGGGCGCAAGCTTCAGATTCTAACGAACCAACTGAAACCAACCGCTGCGTTGGTTTGGAGCTAAAATAGATTCGCCATTGGCGTATTCTGCATTTACAACGTAATAATAAACGCCTGTTGCAGCTTCGTTGTCGTTGATCCTTCCATTCCAATTGTTATCCGGATCGGTAGATTCAAACACCATCGTTCCCCAACGGTTAAAGATCTGAATGGAATAATTTACAACCGCGGTTGTACTTCCATCACCGGAAAATACCAAGTGAAACGTTTCGTTGAAACTGTCGTTGGTCGGACTGAATATATTCGGAACCAACAGATTTGCGCATTCAGGAAGATCTAATGTATATGAGCCAGAAGCGTCACATCCGTTCGGATCAAGCGCAGCAACACTCACAGTTGCATTCGAAAGTAATTCAATACTGAAGTCTGTAGATCCATTGTACCAGAAAATGTTTGAATAAGTTGGATCAATTCCCAAGGTAGTTGGTCCGTCCCAACAACCCGACTGTGTGAGGTTCTGAATGGTGATAAGCGGATTGTTATTCGCACTAATGAGTTCTGCTGTTGCGGTAGATGTGCAGCCATCTGGATTAGAGCTAATGACTGAATAAATACCCATATCAACACCTAAGAAAGTTGTGAATCCGGAAGTCAATGCATTTCCATTCAAGGTCCATTCATTATTCACAGCAGGACCGTCGCTCAATACGCTCAGCGTTAACTGCTGACTTTCTCCAAGACACAAGACCGTTGAAGCAGGGGAGAGCGTTGTCTGAAAATTCTGATAGTCTAACTGAACAGAAGTACTTGGCGCGATACAGATGTCATTCGGACAAGTAAGCGAATAAACCCCATCCGCATTGGCTGTAAATGAATCAGAGATTTCTCCAGCAATATCAACTCCATTCATTTGCCATTGATAAGTGCTGCAAATATTGGTAGTACTGAATACAGTCGGAGAGTTGTCGCAAACAACTTCATCAACATTCGGAGTAATATTCAACGTGCTCAACGGAATTACATTCACAGTAGCACCATCAATTAAAGTATCTGCACTGCAACCATTGCTGGCAATAAGCGAGTAGGTATAAACGCCAGGTGCATTGTAGCAAATAGTTGGAGCTACGCTGTCTAAGGTTAAATCTGGAGTTCCATTGACAATCCATGTCCACAAACCTGGATTACCCGCTGATGTATTAATTACTTGAACGCAATCCCCTTCACAAACACTGTTTTCAGAAATGCTAAAGCTCGCTGTAACCGGAACATCACTGTTGTTCGAAGCTCCAGGTGATGGAGGCAAAGTTCCGGACACCCAAGGATTTACACCGTCACAACTTCTGAACACCGTTAGTCCGTCGTTGTTCCCTTGCGCAGGCACTGTTTGAATTTGCGAGAAAACAGAAAGAACTGGAACCGTTAAATTCGGACAAGGTCCAATTGGATTTGTCGTAAAAGAAGTTTGCTGATTCCATTGTCCACCGCCCCATACAATGCCGTCGATAATGGTTCCGAGGTTATCGTACAGGATTAATTGCTCGGCATTGTTTGTCAAAATTCCAACCTGAGCAGTTGGTCCCGTTGTGCAGCCACATGTTCCAATATTCACATCTACCGGCACACCCGAATTGGACGACCCGATAACAATAAATCCGTTTCCAGGAATGGATGTCCCTGCAGGAAGTGTAATCGAAAAGTCGCCATCGGTAAGAATGTAGCACTCAATGTTCCATGGAAACGGACACGTATTGTACAGTTCAATCCACTCACCGGTATTCGGCGTGCAGCTTCCATCGCAAGCCCCAGCCGCATTAACCATGACTTCATTTATAACCACACATTGACCAATGCTGGAAAAAGAAGAAACGAAAAGAGCTGCTAGGAGAAAGTATACCTTCATACTACAAATGTAATAGGAACGGCCTTTGTAATTCCTATCACACAAGGGAAGAATTAGAATTCTTATCTTC
>JBILTL010000130.1:0-5627 GCA_044371535.1 Flavobacteriales bacterium
ATGAAAATGGAATTGAACATTTTAGCCCATTTCTTTTTTTCTTTGCTACAATACAATGAAGAAAGCAATAGTTATAGGTGCGGGTATAGGCGGCATTGCTGCTGCAATTCGTCTAGCGCGAAAAGGTTATGCAGTGAAAATTTTTGAATCATCGGATCATCCTGGCGGCAAACTTTCGGAATTTAGAATGGGTGAATTTAGATTCGACAGAGGACCAAGCTTGTTTACGTTGCCTCAATACGTTGAAGAACTTTTTGAACTATGCGGTGAAAAAATGAGAGATCATTTTACTTATTCAGAGCTTCCCGTTTTATGTAAATATTTTTATCCAGACGGTTTCCAATTCGAAGCAAAAGGAAATAAAGAAGAAAACATTAAAGCAATAGTTCAAGCTTTTGATGAAGACGAAGATAAAGTTCGGGCGTTTTTTTCTAAAGCTGAATTCATATACAACACAACAGCACCTTTGTTTCTTGAGCGTCCACTTAAACTTTCAAGATTGTATCGGACAAAAGAATTCTGGCAGGGAATCTCGCGAATCCCGCAATTGCCGCTATTCGGAACATACACTGTTCAACTTAAGAAATATTTCAAAAACCCTAAAACAATTCAATACTTCCAACGATATGCCACGTACAATGGAAGCAGTCCATACAAAACTCCTGCACTTATGCAATTACTGCCGCATGTAGAGCAGGGAATAGGCGCTTTTATTCCAAACAAAGGAATGTATGACATTACCCATCAGTTGTTTGAATTAGCAAAGCGACAAGGCGTTGAATTTATTTTCAATGCGAAGGTGAATGAAATTATTGTTGAAGAGGGAAGAGCAGCGGGTATTCGATTGGAAAAGAACAAAATTGAAAAGGCTGATTTGATTGTAAGCAATATGGATGTTTACCCAACTTACAAAAAACTTATACCTCATGAAAGAGAACCTAAAGTGATATTAAAGCAAGAAAAATCTTCATCTGCACTTATCTTCTATTGGGGTCTCAAGAACTATGTAAACAAATCATTAAACATTCATAACATATTTTTTTCAGGCAATTATATTGAGGAATTTCAGAATATATTTGAAAAGGATACCTTAGCCAACGACTTGACTGTATATGTACATGTTACTTCAAAACACATTCCGACTGACGCTCCTGCAAATGGAGAGAATTGGTTTGTTATGGTGAACGCTCCGAATAACAAAGGACAAGACTGGGATAAAATAGTTGAGAAAGCCAGAGAAAATATTATTCAGAAATTGGAGAACATGTTAGGAGATAAGATTGAAGATAAAATTTGTTGCGAACACATTTGGACTCCCCGTGGTATTCAAGAAGATACATCTTCTCATTTAGGTGCGCTTTATGGAAATGCTTCGAACTCCGCTAGCGCAGCCTTCTTCCGTCATGCAAATGATTCATCGCGAATAAAAGGTTTATATTTCGTGGGTGGAAGTGTCCACCCGGGCGGAGGAGTTCCTCTTGCTATTTTATCAGCAAAAACCATGTCGGAACTGATTCACTAATTCAACTATGTCAATAGAACTTCACAAGAATAAAAAACTAAAAGCCTTCGCAATCCTTTGGATAACGATGGTTCATTTCTTTGGAATTCTTGGTGTGTACTTACTTCCAGAATGGTTTCTTCCTGCAACGCCCATTACAATTTTAGTGAGCTCTGTGGTAGTATTTCTTCGATATGAAAAATACAGATCATCACGTGTTGTTGCATTTATTGTAATTGTCGTCCTTGCATACTTAGTAGAACTGTATGGAGTTAAATCGGGCAACCTCTTTGGAACCTATACCTACGGTGAGAATTTAGGATGGAAGTTGTTCGATGTGCCTTTAATTATTGGCGTGAATTGGGCTGCATTGATTATGGTTGCTCAACAATTAACCACGCATTACATTGGAATAAACAATCGCTTTTTTTCGGCAATATCAGTTGCAACCATCATGACCATGTTTGATTTATTGTTGGAAGTACTAGCTCCGCAATTCGATTTCTGGTCGTTTACGCACATGAATTATGCTCCAATAGAAAACTTTATCGGATGGTTCGGAGTGTCATTCTGTTTTGGTTTATTCAGCTACTCACATTTTAGAAATCAGAATAGAACAGCTGTTTTATATGGAATAGCGCAGCTTGTGTTCTTTATGATCTTGGGATTACTTGTAATCTAATTTGTAAGATTTCTTAAATCTTGTTCTGAGATTATTGGAACTTTCAGGTCTTCTGCTTTCTTCAATTTTGCAGGACCCATATCGGCACCAGCAACCACGAATGTTGTTTTAGAAGAAATACTTCCGACCACTTTACCTCCGTGTTGTTCAATGAATTCCTTAATGCCATCGCGTGAAAACGTTTCGAATGTTCCACTAACCACTATGCTTTTTCCTTCCAATGAATTCGATAACAATACATCGTCTTGCTCATTCACACTGAATTGAAGTCCTGCTTCAACCAGTTTATTCAAGACAACCATATGTTTTTCGTTCGAAATCCAGGCTTGAATAGACCGTGCGATAATTTCACCAACTTCCTCGATTGCTCGAAGGTCTTCAAATGAAAGTGTCTTTAGATTATCTAATGATTTAACAGCTCGCGCAATTTTCTTCGCAACGGTTTCACCAACATGACGAATTCCCAATGCAAACAACACGCGTTCAAATGGAACTTGCTTGCTTTGCTCTAAACCCTTCAATAAATTTTCTACGCTTTTGGCTTGAAGTGATCGCTTCTTTATTTCTTCACCGTCTTCCCCCACTTGGAATTCCAATCCAATTAATTGTTCATAGGTTAATGAATACAAATCTCCAGCATCATTTATTAATCCTGAAGCAAGCAATCCGGCAACTGTTTCAGTTCCCAATCCTTCAATATTCATTGCTTTTCTAGCAATGAAGTGTTCGAGTTTGCCAATGAGTTGTGGACGACACTGAGTGTCATTTGGACAATAGTGCAATGCTTCTCCTTCTAAACGGACGAGAGGTGTTCCGCATTCAGGACATTTCGAAATATACTCGTGCATACTCTCAGCACCGCGCGGTTGCTTGGTATCAACAGCCGTTACCTTTGGAATAATTTCGCCACCTTTTTCCACCCAAACAAAATCACCTTCGCGAATATCCAATCGCTCAATCTGATCTGCATTGTGAAGCGATGCGCGCTTGACAGTAGTTCCAGCCAATTGAATAGGAGAGAGGTTCGCTACTGGCGTAATGGCTCCTGTTCTTCCAACCTGATAGGTGATGCTTAACAGCTTCGTGCTAATGCTTTCAGCCTTGAATTTGTATGCAATGGCCCAACGTGGACTTTTGGCTGTCATGCCTAATTCATCCCACAATTGAACTTCGTTCACTTTAATCACAATTCCATCGATCTCAAATGGAAGATCGCTGCGGTGCTCGTCCCAATAGGAAATGAACGACATTATTCCCTCAACCGTTGAGGTAGTTTCAATCATTCGTTTGGAAGAGTCCGGTGTTTTGAATCCCCAAGTATTCGCGTGATTCACACGTTCGCTGTGTGTTTCAATGGTTGATGAACTATTCAAAACGAAATACAAGAAGCAATCAAGCTTACGCTTTGCAACTGCCTTTGAATCTTGTTGCTTTAACGTTCCTGCGGCGGTGTTTCTTGGATTAGCATATAATTCTTCCCCGGATTCAGCGCGTTCTTCATTTAATTTTTGAAAGACACCTTTCGGCATAAATATCTCTCCACGAATTTCAAATTCAGCAGGGAAATCACCTTTTAATTGAAGAGGAATACTTGAAATAGTTCTAACATTTGTAGTGACGTCTTCACCAACAGATCCATCACCACGCGTTACGGCGCGTTCTAACTGACCGTTCTTATACCAAAGCGCAATAGCCACTCCATCATACTTCAATTCCATCACAAACTCAATTGGCTTACCGGCCAATTCAATTGCACGTTCCGCCCAATCTTGAATTTCTTCTTGGTTGTATGAATTCGAAAGCGAAAGCATTGGACTCTTGTGCGTTACCTTTTCGAACTTGTCAGTGATATCTCCACCAACACGTTGGGTAGGGCTGTTTGGAGATTTCAATTCGGGAAATTGAATTTCAATTTGGTCTAATTCCTTCAACAAGAAATCAAATTCCTGATCTGAAATAACAGGAGTATTCAACACATAATAATTGTAATTGTGTGCATTCAACTGTTCTGAAAGTTCAGTAACTCTGATTTGTGCTTCAAAAGAATTCATGAATCAATATCGTTTACGTATGTCTTTATTCCAGAGACCGCGAACCGCCTTAATGGGCTGAAATCTCAACTTAACAATGAAGATAGGAGCGTTGTAAATAGGTAATAACTCCGTTGGCGCATTTCGTGTTTGTCTGTATCCGATTCCTCCACCAACAGACATAAAGTATGTTAAATGCCTGTAAAAAGTAGTGCTTAATTCAGACAACTGAACGGGTTCATCGTAGTTTTCGGTAATGCCATTTGCATAAGCATAAGAACCTGAAACGTTTCCATAACCCAGATGCAAGGTTGAACTCCATTCGTATTTTTTCGTGAAAAGAATAACTCGCTCATAATAAATAGAGGCGTAATTCAATTCCAAATCGGCAGAGACTATGTTAGGTGAAATTTCATTTAGCGATTCAGTTCGCACTCCGTTTGAAAAAGCATAAAATCCCATTCCGAAACGGTTAACGCGATTCATTTCAACCCCAAAACGAAATCCACCAAGACGAGCGCCTTCGTTGCTAACCAAGGTCAATCTTCCATCGAGAATTAATTCGGGTTTAATGAATGGATAGTCTGATTTTTTATTGCGTTCTTCCTTCTGTCCCAATACAGAAAAAATATTAAGAAGCAAAAAAAGTAAGATAGATAATGATTTCTTCACCCAACAAAAATAGGCATATTGTCAAAACACTCGAAGAATGTTAGACCTTTGTGTTATGAGTAGTGAAGAAAATTTTTCGAGTTTAGGACTAAATGAAGATTTAATACAAGGAATAGATTCCATGGGGATTCAAAAACCGACCCCCATTCAAAGGGAATCGATTCCACGTATTTTACAAGGAAAAGATGTTCTAGGCATTGCTCAAACAGGTACAGGAAAGACTGCGGCATTCTTGCTTCCCGTTATTCACAGCATCATTCAAGAAACAAATAGAACTTCAGTTTCTGCGCTTATTGTTGTTCCAACAAGAGAGCTTGCAACACAGATTGATCAAGCCATTTCAGCTTACGGTTATTTCACAGATATTTCTTCCATGCCTATTTATGGTGGAAGTGATGGAAAGGTTTTTACGCAAGAAAAGCATGCTTTAACAACTGGAACAGACATTATTGTTGCTACTCCTGGAAGGTTGAACATGCACATTAATTTAGGTTATGTTGATTTTTCGAAATTGAAGTTTCTTATTCTCGATGAAGCTGATCGCATGTTGGACATGGGATTCCAACCCGACATTCAACGTATCATAGCACAAACGCCAGATAACAGGCAGGGCTTGCTTTTCTCGGCAACCATGCCGGATACGATCTTTAGTTTATCTCGCGGTTTTTTGAATGATCCAATAACCATTAACATTGCTTTATCGAAGCCACCGGCAAATGTTACACAAGGTGCATTTGTGGTT
>JBILTL010000131.1:0-5613 GCA_044371535.1 Flavobacteriales bacterium
CACACGACTTCAATCCAGCCGGCGCTTCTTCCTCTATTTACGGTGTTTTCTAAAAACATAGTCTTCAAAGATAACGATTCTGCGAAAGATGTTTTACAAGATGTATTACAAGATGTTACACAAGATTTTTCAAAAGATGTATTACAAGATGTTACATAAGATTTTTCAAAAGATGTATTACAAGATACTTCGTAAGATTTTTCAAAAGATGCCTTCGGCAAGTAGTAACTAGCGAAGCTTCTTTCGCAGAATCTTACGAAGTATCTTGCTTGCATCTTGTGCAACATCTTACGAAGTATCTAACGCTTAAGTGCGAATCTCTGATTTAGACTTCTTCCTGTTAAGCGTCAACGCATACTGAATCATAAACCCTCTTGGAGCCTCCGGTTTCGCAGGACGAATGGTAACAAAGGCATTTGTGATATTCGTAATTTGAAGGGTGAAGCGATGACCGTTCTTGATATATCCACCACGAATATCAACGATCGCTGAAGGACCGCTGAAGTCTTTTCTGAATTGTGCCAAACCGGGAACGAAGATTTCGAAAATGGAATCTACTTTTTCCATGTAGCTGTATGCACGAATACCTGCTCCAATGGTGAACCCTTCTGGAGATTGCGCATCAATATTGAACTTACCCATGTGACGGTAGCGGTACTTCAAGATCGGTGTTCCCGCACCGCGTTCGTCACTTGCGAAAGACTGAACGGCATATTTGACGTAGGGTGCGAATGATTTTAATTCCGGAGAAATATTCATGTCAATCGGACAGATATACGTGTAACCGCCGTTCAAATTCACTTTCCATTTTCCAATGTAGCTGTCGCCATTCAACGAAAGCTCTACGCCACCGATTTGTGCATCGGTAATGTTTATACTCTTGAATCCAAATCCGAAAAGGGGATCAGAAGGAGCGCCCCACTGATCGAACGAAAACTCAAGTAGGTTTTTGTATCGTGTAAGGAAAAATGCTGCGTCGGCAGATGCATCCCATTCACCAATTTTTATCTTTTGTTTCACACCAATTTCAGCGCCCCAGCCCTGTTCGGGACGAAGATCTGGATTGGGATAAATACGAATGATGTCGAGGTTCGTATTTACGAAACGCTCGGCCGGAGAAGGAAAACGGAATCCTTGTCCAATTGAAGCGCGAAGAAAAGTGTTCTTTCCTGCTTCGTAGTTCACACCCGCTCTTCCTACAGGAATCGAGCGGACAACCATTTGATCTAAACGGAACATTTCCATACGAGCACCTGCACTGAATTGAAATTTCTTCCATGGTTGATCGAACTGAACATAAGTCCCTGCGAAATTTCCTGCATGTCTTCCACCTAAACCACCATCATCAAAAAAGAATTGGGTGCCGCTTAATCCCGCGACTAGGGTTCCTTTTGATTTTGTGCTGTGTTGAAATTGATATTCGCTACTGATGAGATTGGTTGCAGGATACCAATCTTTTCCTCCCACTTGCAAGGTGTAATAATATCTTCCACGAACGGTGTGCTTGTTCGCTTTTTTATCGAAGGCCGTGAACCACGGATCAATGTTTGCCCAGAGGTCGTTTAAGTTCAATAAAGTCGTTGTGCTGTAAGGCAAATATGAATCGGCACCGGTTCCTTTCCACATAAAAAAGAATCCTTGTTTTTGATGCATGATGTTTCCATCGATACCCGCACTTCTTCTGCCGTTCTTCCAAATTTTTCGAGTGCGAAAAGAGATTCGCTCGCGGTCTTCGTATTCGCCATTCAACCAGCCCACGCTGCGCAAGACATTTCCACCTATAACGAAATCAATTCCGTTCTTTAAACGCTCTTTGTGACGGAACTGAAGACCACTTTGATAAGGAATGCGATTGCCGGTCCACCAAGCCATAGACGCGTCGCGTGGTTTATCATAGGTTGTTCCAAACGTTGAAACGAATGTTTCAGGTTCTTTTCCAGGATAGGCTGTGCGAACATGAATAACACCGTTTAACGCAGCGCTTCCGTATTGCACAGACGACGCGCCTTTCACCACTTCAATTTGTTCGGCCAATTCGAGCGGAACATAGTTCCATTTGATGTCGTTGCGATCTGCAGTAATTAATGGCTGGTTGTCAACGATAAGCAACACCCTCGTTCCCGCTCCGAAGGCATAGCCACTTCCCCCACGAATACTCGCTTGTCCGTCAATGATGGTCAAACCAGGCAAACGCTCTGCAGCCTTCGCCAAATCAGGCGTGATGCGCTGAATAAGTTCGGTGGCTTTAATAACGTCGATGCTCAATGTTTGCAATTCGAGTGCTTGCAAATATTTCGATGACCCAATAACAACGGTTCCGGTAGAAGAGCTTTGTACTTTCAAAAAGATGCTCAATCCCGCTTCATACACGGCATTCGTTACAGCGAACGTGCTGTCTGCATGTCCAAGGTGTCGAATGGTTATTGAGTCTACGATATCTCCTTTATTCAATTTGGAAGTTCCCGATAAATCGGTAACACCAATAGTTACACCTTTCGAGAAGAGCATTGCGCCAGGCAAGGGCTCTCGTGAAGTTTCATCGAAAATGCGAACTTTTAATGTCTGCGCTGAAAGCGAAGCCGCAAGAATTGTTAAGAGAAGGATAAGGCCGAAACGCATTTTTCAAAGATACAAATTTGTTGCACAAGATGCCTATGGCAAGATGCAAGCAAGATACTTTGTAAGATGATGACTCAAGATGCGAGTAAGATTTTTCAAAAGATGACTTCGGCAAGTAGTTCCTTAGCGAAGCTTCTTTCGCAGTATCTATTTTTGAATCGTTTCGCTCAAAAACGAAATACAAATCTCATTAAACTCCATTGGCTTCTCAATATTCACCACGTGTCCGCTTTCGGGAACGACAATGAGTTTAGAAGAAGAGAATCGCATGGCGAGTTTTTTTATGGAAGGAAGAAACATGTGATCTTCTGCGCCCATGACGTAGAGCGTCTTTGCGGGAGTTTCTTTTTTTCGGAAGGAAGAGAGAAGTGGGTTGACTTGAGAAACGAGGCCGAACCATTTTTTGAATTCGTTTTGCTCAAGTTTTTTCGCTTCTTGAATGAATAAATTTCGCGCTTCAGAATTGCTTTTTTTCGGCATGATGATGAACGCGAAAAAGCGATATAAAATCAAATAAGGAATAATAGATTTGAATGTATCGCCGAAGCGCATAAGCAGTTGTCCACGCACATTCAACTTCATTGTTGCTCCGGCGAGAATCATTGATTTCACCAATGAAGAAGCGCGTTCGCTAATGTCACGAATGACAATGGTTCCCATGGAAATGCCAACGAAGTGGGTGCATTTGATTTTCAAATGTTCCAATACTTCAATGACTTCGTTTCCGATTTCTTCGAAATTGTATTTTTCTTTTTTAAGCGGACGGACATTTTTCGATTGACCGTGTCCGCGTAAATCAATGAGCAACACATTGAAGTGTTTTTGAAACGCACGAATTTGTTTAAACCAAATAGCACTGCTTCCACCCGCTCCGTGAATGAAGGTTACCCATTCATTCGAGCTTGTGTGATTGAAAATAGAGTAGTGAAGAATTTGTCCGTTTGAAGAATTGATCACGCGCCTAAAGATTGTGCAGCTTGCTTCCCAACCATTTCAACTGCTGTGCGCACCATTCCTGCAACATCGTAACCACATTCTGCATACAACTGATCTTGTGTTCCGTGCTCAATGTATTGGTCTGGAATACCCAAACGTTTTACTTGTGAAGTGTAACCGTTGTCTGCCATGAACTCAATCACAGCACTGCCCATTCCACCTTGAACACATCCGTCTTCCACAGTAATCACATGTTTGAATTTTCCGAACACTTCATGAAGCATTAATTCATCAATCGGTTTCGCAAAACGCATATCGTAATGAGCAGCTGAAATGCCTTGCTCTGCTAATGCTTTGCAAGCCTTTACTGCGTAATTTCCAATTGGACCAATCGTTAGAATAGCAACGTCATCGCCTGACTTGATCTTTCTTCCTGTTCCAACTTTAATTTCTTTCATTGGGGTTTTCCAGTCGGTCATAACACCGTTGCCACGCGGATAACGAATGCTGAATGGACCTTGGTCTGGAAGCTGTCCGGTGTACATTAAATCGCGCAGCTCACTTTCATTCATGGGGCTGGATACAACCATGTGTGGAATGCAGCGCATGTACGCAAGGTCATAAGCTCCGTGGTGTGTAGGGCCATCGGCACCAACCAATCCACCGCGATCTAAACAGAAAACGACATTTAATTTTTGAATGGCAACGTCGTGAATGACTTGGTCAAAGGCACGTTGCATAAAGCTTGAATAAATATTGCAGAAAGGCACCAATCCTTGTGTTGCCATTCCTGCTGAAAAAGTCACTGCGTGTTGTTCAGCAATGCCCACGTCGAAGGCGCGCTTAGGCATAGCCTCCATCATTAATTTCAATGAACATCCGCTTGGCATTGCCGGAGTAACTCCAACAATCTTTTCGTTCTTCTCTGCTAACTCAATTATGGTATGTCCGAATACATCTTGATACAACGGGGGTTGAGGATTCTTCGGAACAACTTTTACAATTTCTCCGGTCTCTTTATTGAAGAGTCCTGGTGCGTGCCACTTCGTTGGAGAGCCTGCTTCAGCTGGAGCGTAGCCTTTTCCTTTCTTCGTAACGCAGTGCAAAATTTTCGGTCCAGGGATGTCTTTCAAATCGCGCATCACCTTCACCATGTAGTCAACATCGTGTCCGTCAATTGGACCGAAGTATCTCCACTTCAACGATTCGAAATAATTGCTTTCTTTGATTAACGTGCCTTTCAGCGCTTCAGAAATTTTGTGTGCAATGTGCTGTGCGTTAGGTCCGAATTTCGAAACCTTTCCAAGCAATTGCCAAACATCGTCTTTCACCTTGTTGTAGGTGTGCGAAGTCGTGATGTCCGTTAAATATTCCTTCAACGCACCCACATTCGGATCAATGCTCATGCAATTGTCGTTCAACACAACAAGTACATTGCAATCTGCTGTAGATCCGTGATTCAATCCTTCGAAAGCCAAACCTGCGGTCATAGCGCCATCACCGATGACAGCGATAACTTGACGGTCTTTTTCTTCTTTCACTTTGCTCGCCACCGCCATTCCAATCGCTGCTGAAATAGAGGTAGAGCTGTGTCCAACACCGAAGGTATCGTATTCGCTTTCGCTTCTTTTCGGGAAGCCAGAAATGCCTTTGTAAATTCTATTCGTATGGAAAACGTCGCGTCTTCCGGTTAAGATTTTATGTCCGTAAGCTTGGTGTCCAACATCCCAGATCAACTGATCATAGGGCGTTTCGAAAACGTAATGAAGGGCAACGGTCATTTCAACCACACCTAAACTTGCACCAAAGTGTCCACCTTTTTCAGATACAATGTCAACAATGTACTGGCGCAACTCGGTGCACAAATCTTTAAGTTGTTCGTCTTTTAACCCGTTGCGAAGTGCAATTGGATTATCGAATTGTGCGAGTAAAGGGCCTGGAGTGAATGTCGACATATTAAACAAAGTTAACAAACACGAGCCAAGTTTGTTCAACGAAAGCTTATTCGAAAATAAGTTTTCGATGTATCACTGCGTTTCCGCTTTGAATTTGAACAAT
>JBILTL010000133.1:0-5577 GCA_044371535.1 Flavobacteriales bacterium
ATACAACTTCCCAGAACTCATTCAAGCCATTCCCGAGTTAGGAGAGTTTGTGAAGACGAACGCTTACGGAAATGAAAGTATCGATTTCTTCGATCCGATTGCGGTGAAGCTGCTGAATAAGGCGTTGCTGAAGAAACATTATGGTGTGGCGAATTGGGATATACCTGAAAATTATTTGTGTCCTCCGATTCCGGGAAGAGCCGAGTATCTGCATCAAATAGCCGACCTGCTCTACAAGAACAATCCGAATTTCCTTCAAGATAAAACATTGGGAAACAACATTCGCGTGCTCGATGTAGGTGTAGGCGCGAATTGCATTTACCCCATCATTGGTGTTCATGAATACAACTGGAATTTCGTGGGTTCAGACATCGATGAAAAGGCCATTGCGGCTTCACAAAAAATTGTAAACGAGAACGAATCACTTCAACATAAAATTGAATTGCGCCATCAAAAAAATGCGCACGACATCTTTCACGGAATTATTCTTCCTGAAGAAAAATTCAATCTTACCGTTTGCAATCCGCCCTTCCACGCTTCACTTCAAGAAGCGCAGCAAGGCAATCTTCGGAAAAACAGAAACCTAAAAAACACGCGCAACACAAAAGTGCAATTGAACTTCGGTGGACAAGGAACCGAACTCTGGTGCGAAGGCGGAGAAGAAACTTTTATTGAAAAAATGATTCTTCAAAGCGCCGTTTATGCGAAACAAGTCGAGTGGTTCAGCACACTTGTTTCGAAAGAAAGCACCCTCAAAAAAATTCAACTCAAACTCGAATACGTCGATGCCCGCGATATGCGGATTCTTCCCATGCAATTGGGGAATAAAGTGAGCAGGATTGTGGCGTGGAAGTATTAACTACGTTATTGGAAAACCTTCGGTTTTATTCCTACTTCGTAATGCCTATTTCATAATTCCTATTGCGTAATTCCTACTGCGTAATTTGAACTGAAGTTGTTGAATGACAGTCGAAGACATTCGCCCGAAGGGCATTCGTTCAGAGAACATTCGTCGAAGACATTCTAACTCTTCTTCCCACGCTGCGCCTCTCTCCCTTCCCTCTTCTCCAACCCTTGAAAGAAATTCCGAATCACCTGATTGTTACATTCGACATACTGTCTCTGCGAGGGACTGCGGAAGAAGGCGCTGAGTTCGTGCTTGCTCATTTTCATGTCGGCAAGAGCAAGGATTTGAATAATGTCTTCGTCAATTAAATTCAGCGCTATGCGCATCTTTCGGAAGATGAGGTTATTCGTCAAACGCTTCTCTGGAACCGGCAATGGGCCGTCTTTTCGACCGCGTTTCAGAATGATAAATCCGTTTAGAAAAATGGAGAGCATCTCATCGTTAATATCGAGATACTCTTCGTGATCTTCCTTCTTCAACCAATCGCTCACATCTGAACGCGTTACCATAACATCGGTCAGCGCGAAAATGTCGATCATCTGCTGATCAGAGAAATCGTAAATAAATCGAATGCGGCGGAAGATGCTGTTGTTGGTCATTGTTTTTGCAATTGCTTCGCCGAGGCGATTGTGGCATAGCCACGAATGGTTGGAATTAAATTCTTTCGAGAAGTGCTTCGAAGATTTCTCTTCCGTCGGTGTTTTCCAATTCGAAATCGGCAGCACGCTCCGGATGAGGCATCATTCCAAATACATTTTTACCTGCATTGCAAATACCTGCGATGTTGTTCAATGAACCATTCGGATTGAAGTCTTCATTTACCACACCGTCTGCAGAGCAATAGCGGAACAACACTTGATCGTTGTCTTCAATTTGCTTCAACACATCGGCCGGAGCAAAGAAGTTTCCTTCTCCGTGAGCAATTGGAATTTGGTATGCTTTTTCACGATCCAATCCTGCAGTTAAAACCGCGCTGGTTGAAGCCGCTTTCAAGTGAACATTCTTGCAAATGAATTTTCTAGACGTGTTGTGCAACAAGGCTCCTGGAAGCAATTTCGCTTCGGTTAAGATTTGAAACCCGTTGCAAATTCCCATTACATAACCACCGCGATTCGCGTGTGCTACCACTTCATCCATAATCGGAGAAAAGCGTGCAATAGCGCCACTGCGTAGGTAATCACCGTAGCTAAATCCGCCTGGGACAAATATGAAATCACAACCTTGAAGGTCGCGGTCTTTGTGCCAAAGTTTTACCACTTCTTGTCCCATAATGTGCGACATGGAATACACCAAATCTTCATCACAATTGCTACCTGGAAAAACTACGACACCGAATTTCATATTAGAGAATTTTTGCAAAAGTACGTTAAACTTTTCACCACTGAAACACAGGAATGAGTTGTGTTTGTTCAATCAATATCCAAAGGCTTATTGCCACTGAGATGTAAAAGAAAACAGGTGCGAAAAGAGATATGCGATAATTGGAATACCAATAGGAAAGACAGAAGATGAGTCCGAGCCCTACTCCTTCAATAATCAGGTGATTCAGGAACAACCATCCGGCAGTAACAGATCCGAGCATGGCAATGCACATGAATACAATGATCCATTTCGAGTTTCTGTTTTTGTTCGTGTTCAAGTCTCCAGATGAAACCAACGATTGCATAGAGAACAGTAAAGACAGGGCACACAGGGCGTAGAACGATAATTTCGAGTACGAATGAATCATCCAATTGTCTTGGGTGTTCAGGCTAATGATGCGCTTGAACAAATAGAAATTCCAATTGTCCATGAGCAGGTATTGTGCTGCAAAGCAATAGGTGAAGGGGAAGACGAATCCCGCTATAGGCATGATGTACTCTCGGAAGTTCAAGCCTCGTGTAAAGATGACTGCGACTAAAAGCATGGGCAGTAAAGTCAGATAAAGCGGAAAACAAAGTGCTGCGAGTCCGAACCAAAATCCAGCACGGAAATAGGGGTCTAGCGCAGTTTTCTGTCTGTACACTTCCAACAAACGATTCGCTCCCATGGTCAGGAAAATCTGAGCAAAGAGGAAGGTGATGCTGTGATTCAGCAAGAAAATAACAGTGAATAGATTCGAAAAGATAAGTGCTGGAACGTAGGTGGGACCGTTGTGAAACTCGTGTCTGTTGTAGACCCAGTTGAATAAGATGCCGCCAAGCGTTATCGTGATCCAGGCCATAGCAGCGCCGAGCCACGGAGTGAGCACGCACTCGAGATTAATAATGTCGAAAGGAAACTGCTGCGGAACCTCAGGAATAACATATCCGAACAAGACGGGTACAAAAACCAAGAGGTTTACGAAAGGCAACACAAACAGGAGGTAAGGTTGATTGCTTGAAAATTGCCGTAGGATCATGTTATTTGAATTGTAGCAAAATTGAGGATAAATGTTCCGTTTTCAAAAGGATTGCTTAAATTCGCTGAGAAAATATTTCGACTATGAACTTACAAATGATTCTTGCTCCGATAGTAACTGCTGCGCAGTGGCTATTCAAAAACGTAATGGAACCAATGGAGAACTACTTCAGTTTCGCCTGTATTTTGGGTGCTTTCTTCGGTATTTATTTGTGGATTAGCATGCAAAAGCGTTTCACTGCGGAAGCAAAAAAGAATGGTACTTTAATCTAAAGATTTTGGCTTCGGCCTACCTGAACATATTCAAACCCCAGCGGTTCGAGGCTTCTCGAATCATTGGGGTTTTTCTTTTTTTTCTAGTTGGAAGTGGACTGTTCGCGCAATCGGAAAATCGTTTGGGTTATTTCGAAATGGAACAATCGGTGCAGACGCCAACCGGAGAATTATTCGGAACACTCACGGTTCCCATTTTGAAGGGAACCTTTCCAGTTGCCTTAATTATCGCGGGTTCCGGACCCACAGACCGCAATGGCAACAACGCCCAAATGAAGAACAATTCATTGTTGCTTTTGGCGCATGAACTTGCCGCCCAAGGAATTGCATCGATACGTTATGATAAACGTGGCATTGGTGCAAGCAAGGGGGCACTTATCTCAGAAGAGAATCTTCGTTTCGAAAATTATGCGGAAGACGCAAAGGCCTGGGCAGCTCAATTGAAGGCTGATTCGCGTTTTAGAAAACTAATTATAATCGGACACAGCGAAGGCTCTTTGTTGGGGCTCTTAGCGTGCGAACAAGCCGATGTTTTCGTTTCGCTTGCAGGTGCCGGAAGACCCATTGATGTTATTTTGAAAGAACAACTGGCCGCTCAGTTAAGCGGAAAAAAGAAATTGCTTCGCGCAGCGAATGACGGCCTTTCAAAGCTCAAAGAAGGCAAGTTGGTGGAAGACGCCCCTGTCGAATTGTTCGGCTTGTTTCGCCCCTCTGTGCAGCCTTACATGATGTCTTGGATGAAATACGACCCAGCCGTTGAAATTTCGAAATTGAACATTCCGATTGTGATTATTCAAGGAACAACAGACCTACAGGTAAAAGAGCAAGATGCAAAACTACTTTTCGAAGCACATCCACTTAACTCGCGTCTCATTATTATTGAAGACATGAATCATGTTTTGAAAATCGCACCTTCCGACCGAGAAAAAAATATTGAGACGTATTCGAATCCGGAGCTGCCTTTAGCGGAAGAGTTGTGCAGAATCCTTGAAACTTTGTAATTGGAAAATCGAAGATTTTATTCCTACTTCGTAATTCCTACTTCATAATTGGAACTTCGTTTTTTATCTTCCCTTCTCTTACCCTCTCTTAACTTCTCTTACCTTTTACAAAGACATTCGCGAAGCATTATGACTTATCTTTGCAGCCGTTATGGCAGCACAAGAAGACAAATTAAAAGCGGTAATCTCGCACGCAAAGGAATACGGATTTGTATTTCCTTCCTCTGAAATTTACGATGGCCTTTCGGCCGCATACGACTACGGTCAGTTGGGTGTTGAATTGAAAAACAACATCAAGAACTACTGGTGGACCGCCATGACCCGCATGCACCAAAACATTGTGGGAATAGACGCGTCTATTTTCATGCATCCGACCACTTGGAAAGCAAGCGGACACGTAGATGCGTTCAACGATCCGTTGATCGACAACAAAGACAGCAAGAAGCGTTACCGCGCCGATGTTTTGTTGGAAGATTACATGGCGAAAAGCGAAGCGAAAATCACCAAAGAAATAGAGAAAGCGAAGAACCGTTTCGGAGATGCGTTCGATGAAGAACAATTCCGCGCAACCAATCCGAATGTTCTTCGTGCACAAGAGAAAATAGACGCGGTAAAAGGACGCATGAAAGCGGCCTTGGAAGCAAGCGATTTAGAGGGATTGAAGCAATTGATTGAAGACTGTGAAATTGCTGATCCAGAGACTGGATCGCGCAACTGGACAGATGTTCGTCAGTTTAACCTTATGTTCAAAACAGAGCTTGGCGCAGTAAGCGGTGAAGCTGGAGTTATTTATTTGCGTCCGGAAACGGCGCAAGGAATTTTCGTGAATTTCTTGAACGTTCAGAAGACAGGAAGAATGAAACTTCCATTCGGAATTGCACAGATTGGAAAGGCGTTCCGCAATGAAATTATTGCGCGTCAGTTCATTTTCCGCATGCGCGAATTCGAACAAATGGAGATGCAATATTTCGTGAAGCCGGGTACTGAAATGGAGTGGTACAACTACTGGAAAAACGA
>JBILTL010000004.1:0-57394 GCA_044371535.1 Flavobacteriales bacterium
TGGAGCTAACAACTACATCGCCTAACGACGAAGAATACTGCAACCGTTGTGTAACAGGCGGGTACTGAGAGAAAATCGAAAAAGATGGGATGAGGAGGGAAATAGTAAGTCCCAAATAATTGAATACCCAACGACAAGCTTGCATAGACAGAATCGTTTAAGACATAGTCGCAAGTGTTTCAAGCAAGACAATGAATTCATACATTTCTTGCATCAAAAAGATGTAACTATCTGTTTAAACAAATCACTGAAAAATGCACTAGCGCCGCAATACGCCTTTGTTCGTATTGTAGTTTATTAAAAAAATTATGGGAAGAATAAAAAGTACTAAAGGATACGCTTGTACTTACGTTTAACAGCTTGTGAAGATCTGAAACAATCTAGCAAATCTTGAAAAACGTCTGGCTTGAATTTTCCCCAAACGGTATAATCGATGCCCTCTGTTGGATATACTTCGTTCAACATTTGCGTTGCATATTCATCGAGTTGATGACCGAACAAATGAGTCTTTTTCTGAAAAGACTTACCGCATTCGGTAATGGCAATGTTGGGGTGAATAACATAACAGTTCAAACCAATTTCGGGCAATTCAAGGCAACCCTGTTGCTGGTCGTATTTAGAAGGAATTGCATCGACACTTGTTGGCAAGGAAGCCAATACCGCGTGATTTTCTAAAGACTTTAAAACAACAAAGAATTTTGATTTCGGTGGATTTCCATTTTTAAAATAAAACGGAGTGAAGTAAAGAATATTCCCTTCAACTAGCATAACCACTTGACGAAATGTAGTCGTTGTAAAGGGCCAGCTTCAACGCGTCATGAGCGATGAGTTGTTTCATATCGATAATCAGATCGGTATGATTGATCAGTTCTTGTTCTAGAGGCTCGAGAACGTTGTGTTCCTTTGCTGTGTTGTACCAAGGAGAAAAAGGATGATGCGTAACGCTAACCAAATCGGCAGCGCTTTTGGCACCGTATTTTTCAATTACAAAATTCATTAGTTCAATCTCGTTGTCCGAAAATTCATCGTCGCAAAACTCTGAAGCCGGTTTGAACGATTGTGTGGATGTATCGAACTTTAAAAAATCTTTCACCAATCTCAAATCATCGGATAAATCTATATATAGGTCTTCTGAAACCGGCCCAAATTTCCAAACCTTATAGGTTAGGTTAAAGATCGGCACACCACTTTTCCGAATAGAAACTTCGTCCAACAGATAAACGAGCTTCAGAAGCTTGGTTTTCGACAAATCGGAAATGTGAGAAGAAAGGTAAACCAGCGCGTTTCCAATCTTCTGCATTTGAAGATTATGTTGCATTGCGTTTGGTTCTTTGTTCATAGGATTGGTGCAAATTTAGGTAAATTGAACTAAACTCGACAATTCAAGTTGGTTTTATTAAAACAACGAGAAACAAAACACTTCTATTCCATAACCTCCGGAGAGGGTCTGTCATCAAAGACAATTTCTTCAGAAATCTCGATTTGATCATATCCACGGGTTTTAGATGTTATCATCACATTAAACCTTTTAAACAAATTAAAAAAATCAGCACTATCAAAATCGCCTTCAAAACTGATATCTACTAAATAAGGACGACCTTCACTTGACCTAATCCGATCTAGACAAATAATAGATGCATTGAAATTGTGATTGTAACCTGAATAAAAACTCGCGCCTACAGGTTCATATCGCTCGACATCAACTTTTCTTAAAACTAAAAATTTCTTTAAATCACTGTGATCACTAATATCAGCTGCTGCTGAACCAACGAAATCATTGAATTGAACTTGAGCTTTAAAAATCATATCAAGTTTTTAGTTTTTGTAAATACATCCACTAGTGTTATGATGAAACAATTGAGAGCAAATTTCCAATAGGCGTGATTAAAAGGAAATACAATTATTCTTATATCTGCACTTATATACATATCAATATAAACACACAAGAAATAAGTGATTTCAAACTATTCTTTTTTTTCTCTGACAACCATTTCAACCTTCAATTTATATGGCTAAAAAATATTTTACGATTGAACTTAATCAAAAAATATAAATTATATTAAATTTTATTTTTTTATATTTTCTTAAATTTAAAAATACAGATGGATTCCATAATACACAGTTAGCTGGTTTCTACTTTTTTTTATGCAAACACATAATCGCAGCGGTTATTTATTAAACAATGAATAATCTTCTTATCAACAAGTAACCCAGATAAAAAAAACTTAGAATATAGGGAATTGAGAAAATATAGTTCAGTCCTAAAATAACCAAAGAATATTTATAATAAAATGAATCTTTGTACCCATCTTCCCAAAAAAACAAATCTCCAATTTTTAATATAAAAACGCTATATATACAAAACAAAATAAAAAAAGCTGTTAAACGCCTCATCAAACAACACCACTTTTTTACACAATATTTATTATATATTATTTTTACAACACGTCCTAAAATTAATAAAAATATTAGCGAATCAAGGAATAAAAAAAAATTTATGAGAGCTTCGCTATAGCTAAAAAAAAACGAAATAAAAAAATACAACTTGAGAAATGTGAGCATCTCCAAAAAGACCAAAATAACTATCTTATTATTACTTGAAATCATATAAAAACAATTGTTATTTAGACCCCGTCATTGCGGGTAGTTCCTTCCAATTTCCACAGAGATTTTTGACCACTGGAGTTCCAATTGATTTAGGGTTATTTTCTATTGGTTCAAATTCAGTCCAAAATGGAGTGTTATTATAATGCTCGTAATAGACTCCAGATTCCATTTTCACTCCTCCAAGTTGCTGAATTACATTCCCCATTGTTTGACTCCAATTATCCATTTGTTGATCTCTTAAGCTTTCTGAAAAACCACTGATAACAATTGCTAAAGTCGGGGCAATTTGAGAATTGCTTTCAATCATAAAGTGCAAAAAAGAGTTTCCATAATTGTCCTTTTTCACTGATGCTGAAAAGGAAATTTCTCCAACCTCTGCATGCCCTTCAAGTGTCCTAAATTGCAAAGAAAATGATTCAATGTTGTTATTTCTACCTAATTTCGTTTGTACTCCAACAACTTTTACAAACATATCCATTAATCCGAATTGCGAGGGGTCTATTCTAATAAAATCATTTTCAGATAATTTCTCAGGTTTTGCTTGTTTTTCATATCTGAATTTGCCATAATCGGTGTTAAAAATAGCACCTATATCGCTTTGTATTTTATTATATAAGTAATTTACTCCATTTGACGGGTTCTTTATTAATAACCTATATTGTTGATACTGAACATCAACCAAATCATTAGCATTATTAAAG
Source organism: Flavobacteriales bacterium (assembly GCA_044371535.1). Lineage (GTDB taxonomy): Bacteria > Bacteroidota > Bacteroidia > Flavobacteriales_D > Sanyastnellaceae > CAIZGX01. The sequence goes on from JBILTL010000004.1 coordinate 3,309, forward strand.
GCTAAACCTTCCACTCCATATATTGCAACTTTTGTTGGTATGAGATAATTTTCTCCTTCTAATCCATCTATATCTATTGCAATAATTGGAGTATTACTGGCAAATTGGTAAGGAGTTAGCTCTGGGAATTCCTTGAATAAAGGATCAACTGAAAGGAATCTTGCAATCTGTGAATTAAATATCCTAAATCCATAATCATATGTACTTGAACCGCCTCCCATTACTTCTTTATCAAGTTCCTTTCCATTAAATCCTTTCCGATACTCTTCAATGCTCCATGATCGGTTAGCTAGCTCAACGCCGAACGGAGAGTAGTCGCTGACGCTGATGATGTAAGCCGCGAAGTAATCGATTACCCCGTCGCTGTTGCTGTCCATTGCAGCCTTCCCGTCGCCAATGGTCGTAAGTACGTTACCCAGGTGATTGCTCAGGCTGTACTGACGGTGATTGAGCTGCCTGGCGTGGTAATACGTTGCTTGCGTTAATGCGCCTGCTGCGTTCGTGATATTTAAATCGACCGTGTCTTTGCAGATACCCACCTGAGCACTGCCGTAGATGTTTCTTTCGATGAGCCTGTACTCCAACACCGCATTCTCTGCGTCCATCTTGTGCTCATACACCCCCATCACATTGCCCTGCGCATCGCGGACGTAATAGGTACTCGACTCCAGCACACTGCCCGCATACACGTGCTTAGCTACCCTGTTGCCCATGGCGTCGTACTCGAACTTCAAGTTCTTCTTCGCAGATCCACTTGTGCGTGTTATCTCCGATATCTTGCTGTCTACACGCCAATGGATTTCTTGTATCTCCTCTTGGTTGTCAGACTTCAACTCACCAATCTGCGTGTACTTGTAATTGTTACTCGTATTAGGCGTTCCATTGATGTATGCCGGCATGTCCTCCATATCCGTTGCAGATAACGAGGCTATCGTTACCGCATCATCTACGCTATATAATCGGTTGCTTAACAAGTCTCCTGCGCTATTGGTTGCATACTGATAACTGAGGTTATCTACTAACGTGCTTCCTTCATAACGCTGCTGCGTTAGAATATTCCCGTTAGCATCAAAGGTAAAGAAATTGTTATGCTCGCCGCTAGCTCCACTCGAAGCAGCCCACACGTTGGTAGACGGCGCATACTGCGTAAACCCTTTGGCCTGCTTCAGTCGGTTCAACTGATCGTACTTGTACGCCATGCCCTGATTACTTGGTGCTAAGCCTCCTGCCCCGTTGTTTTCCATCAGCGTCGTTTGCATGATGCGGATGTTGCCGTTGTATAAATCATGACTCTCTGCCTCTAAATCACTGCCCACCACGCTGCTAAACGCTCCTGTGGATGCCACACTGCTAAAGTCACCTTCGTAATAACTTAAACTAAAACTAGCCACATCACGCGCAAAGCGTCCGTTAAGTCCCGCGCCAAAGCCGTCGTGACCCATGTCTCTTGTGGCATCAAGGGCATTGCTATTAATGCCCTTTATCCATCCTTGCAAGGTATACGCGTAGTCAACTCCTTGCACTTGATTACTGCCCAACTCCTGACGCATAAGCGGACCGTGAGCGTAATAAAAATACTTGCTATCCTGCTCCCACAGCGCACCAACAACCGTTGGATCGGTGATTGTGGTTCCGGCCATGGCTTCGGGGTCGGGATGCGTTGAGGTGTACACCTGCGTAATGCGGTTATCTGCATCGTATTCATACCAATGGTGCCACGCATCGCGCGCTCCTCGTTGGTAGCTTACTCGGTTCACCTTCCCCGAGATTAAATCATAGTCGTACTCCAGGCGCTTGTACCGCTGATCGGACAAGCTGCTGGTTACAGCCATCTCGGGGTTGTCTTGCACAAGTTCATTCACATTGCCATGAATATCGTAGCTGTAATGCGTGGCGTGGGTATACCCGTCCGAGGCATCGCTGTGATACACCTTCTGATACACCACCGAGCTCACGCGCTTGCGCAAGTTGTTTTGCGTAAACGACCCGATACCACTCACCATCGGCTCATCGTAGGTTGTACGCGTAACCTCTGTGCGCGTTGCATTAACACCCGTGCTGGTGTTCAACCCCTGAGCCAGCCACTGCATAAACGCTGTACCGCTGCTGCTGCCCGTGGTAGAACTTACCTCTATGGCTAGCGGATTAAAAGCCCCGCCCACATCGGCTCCCTGAACATCATGCATGTGCAAGCCCGTCGTACTCGTGTTTTCTTCTTTCACGCCTGCCTCCTGCACACGACCCTGCGCATCGTATAAACTGTAACTGTACGTGCCGTTGTCATGCTGCTTTGTATTCTGACTTAGCACAATGCGACCTAGTTTATCGTACCAAAAACGCTGCGAGTAAACACCCGCGTAGTTGGTTAAAAAACGAACGTAATGCGCCCCCGCTCCTACCACCACTCCTTCGTGGTTGTTGCGCATGGCAATGCTGTTTATTTTGGCTGTTGTGCCACTGCCGCTACTAACCGCGTTGGACCACTGCCAATCGGTGCTCGTTAATGAATAGGTTAAAGGAAGTGTTGCACTCGCAGCACCCACATACACCCCTTTCTTCAACACCCCCGAGACACCTACGGCATAACAGGTAAACGCATCGGTAAACACCAAATCGGCTATCCCTACTCCCGTTGACCCTGTAATGTTCACGCCCGTGCCACTAACACCACTACCACTCGCTAAATACATCTTACCGTCTTCGCAGCCCAGCATAACCGTACTGCCCTCAGAGGCCCATAGCGGTGCTACACTGCTATACCCCGGATGCGAAGACGCGCCACTTAATGCGCTAAAGCTTACCCCTGCGTTCGTGGTATGAAGGGCTACGCCCGTTGTTGCTGCTTTTCCAACCGCATAACCCTTACCACTTGCTGCATCCACGTAAATATCTTGTATCGAAACAATACCCGCCCCCGATGTACCCGACACCCCTGTGTTAGCATACGTGCCCAAAGACAAATTCACGCTCCACAGTCTATCCACTTCACCACCCAATAACCCCACACCCGCTTCGTTGCACCATGCTGCAAGTAAGTTCTTATGCGTGCGCGTCTGACCCGAAGCGAGTTTCAAAATACGCCAATGATCTCCCCCATCCAAGGTGTAACGTATAACGCTGCGATCGCCCACAACCATACCCACCGAAGGACTTGAAAAATAAACCTTGTTCAGCGTAAAAGGAACAATGCGAGAGCCCGATAATGAGCTGCCACCCGAGTAGGTGCGCATAGAGGCGTTACTTCCCGCTGCAAAATAAACGTCACTACTGCCCTTGCGAACAATGCTGCGTAAACGCTCTCCTCCCGCATTAGACATCTGCTGAGGCATACCTAGCGCATCGCTGCCATAAGACTTATACCAGCCCTTACCGCCCGAACCCACTACGTAATACGAATAACCACTTGTGGGACTGTAAGACCCGTCTACGTCCCATAAACACGTATGTCCCACATTGGGTAGCGTAATGCTACTGCTTACCACGCTCTGCACAGGACCACTACTTCCTGAAGTAAGCTGATACTTCGAACCGCTTAACTTACCGTTGCGTCCCGAACTGTAAAAATAATTAGCCCCATCAACAACACTTAAACCCATGATGTCATGACGCGTCTGCGTCTTCAACTGCCTTGCACTTGCTGTAACCGTACTCGAGGAGAACACATCGTACACATCGCCATCGCTTCCACCTACCAAAACACCACCCGTAACATAACCATCTGCCGCACGCAACGCCTGCGGTGAATAGGACACATAATCCATATTGCCTGTAGAAAAATTAGCGTATAGCGTCACGCCCTGGTCGTTTGACATCCATAACTTATCCTCGCCAAAACCAATGCGCGCATGAGCCACTACACTCAGCGCTGAACTCACAGAAGACAAAACGCCCGTCGTGGACGACACATTCGCCCGGCGCACCCTCCAGTTACCCGAACCGTCCTGGCCATACACATAGAGGTAGTTCTGCGAGCCCACCTTGCCAAACAAGACTTTCTTCCACGACATGCCTGCTGCACTTAAACTTGACGGAATGGAAATTGTCGTTTCTGTATTGTTCGGATTTACACGCACAGCACTCAAAGTACCCGTGGTACTTAAACGTGCCACCAACACCCCCCCACTGCCCAAATCGCACAGACCAACACCCGCATAGATTCCGCCCGTCCAACTCTTGGGAAATAACATCGCGTTTACAGGTGCCTGAACATTTTGAGTTAAATAAATATTCTTGGTAGAAGTAACATAAGCCATCGCCTGAGCGACTGCGCCTGACACATCCTTACGAACCACTGCTACCTGCTCGGCATTTGAAACACCAAGTGCATAAACACTCCACTGTGACCCGTAAGAAAACAAATACACCTTGCCATTATTAAACGTTCCTCCACAAAGACCCAAGAACTGTGACACGCCATTCTCTTGCATGCGAAGCGACGTGAGCTGCGTAAGACCCTGCGGTGCTCCGGGAACAACCTGCCAAACACTATCGACACCACTGCTGCGGTACTGCAACGACACAATGCCCATGGCACTGCGAAGCAAAGCAACCTGAGCCCCAGAGGCATTTAACGTAATGGCCTCCAACACCTCTACGTTGCTTAAACCACTGTACTCACTCACCGCACTGGTTTCCACCAAGCGACGGATAGAACCGTCGGCACTGCCCACGCGAAGGCTTCCCTGCACCCCACTGCTTAACACACCTGCGTAATGACTTCCCAAAGAACTACTCGTTGGCAACACCGAGACAGCCTGCCAACTCAGCGGATAAACAGCATCGCTTACATAAATAACACCCGTGCGGTAACTCTCGCCGCCCAACACCTGCGTGCGATTGCCCACAGCGTAAAAATGATTGTTGCCATCACTGACCACCTTCTCCAAATCAACATCCGAAAAAACACTCGGACTATCCACATGCCAAACACCAGTAGCCGTTAAACTAGCCACGCGGTGCTCTCCCACAACAACGGTTTCTACCGTCGTAGTAGAACCGCCAACACTCAACGGCGGCGTGCCTGATGTAAAACTTACCGTACTACCTACTCCACGCCACTGCGTATACTCAGCGAGCTCTGGTAAAGCAACCTCCTCCCACTGCATTCCACCACTGTTGGTGTAATAAACCTGTCCGCCATCGCCAACCATATAACCCTTCACTCCACTACTCTCTAAACAAATGTCCCAAACATCGGCTCCACTCACACCCATATCCTCTTCCCACGTCAAACCTCCATCCTGCGTGCGATACAAACGCTTACCGCCATCCATCACGCCATAACCCACATGCTCGTCCACCAACTGCACCGAGCTGCCCCCTGAACTACTGCTACTCGTATAACCTACACCCAGCACATCTTCCACCGAACTTAAATCCATGGCCTCGTGGTCAGGCAAACGCTGACCCACCAATTGATTTAAACTGTTGTAATAATAATGCGTAGCCATGCCGTGCTGCGTATAAACACTGCGTTCCCCCGAAGCCCTATCGGCGGCTATCGCCTCGCTCAACGCATCTTCTGAACTCGTGAGCGGTAAACGAACAACACCCTGAGGTGGAACCGTCTTAATTAAATTGCCCGCCTGATCGTAATAGTAAAGCGTATAATGGTACTCCTGATCTTCCCACGTGCGTGAAAAAGATTCTTGCAAGCTGTTCATGCAATGAGCGATGTAAGCTGCAGTAAATGCAGACGCCAACGAATCTACCTGATGCGCATAAGACCACTGCGCATTAGCCTGGGCCTGCGAAAGCAACGCAGCTAAACACGGATCTTCATAAGGTAAACTGTCTAACACAGGCAAGCTCAACACGATATCCGAGCCAAGCACACAACCCGGTAAACCACTGCCGCAAAAATCCAACAAACTCCTAGGGCCCTTCTCGCCCTCCTCCAAATTTCTTACGCCGTCTGCTATACTCTGCAAATAAGCCGCGTAATCATCTACACACGAACACAAATCTTCATTCACAAAAACCTTCGAATCGACCATGTCGCCAACAATGGCAGAACCCTCATTGCGAACTGCCCAATCGTTGTATGCATAATAAGCCTCCTCATACACTGAATAACAATCCCGCTTATCGGCATACCCCTCCGGTAACGTTAAACCACAACCCTCAAAGTACAAAATACCCACAGCAGGTGTTACACCCGTCGTACTGCTGCTATACCCCGAATAACTCTCCAAATAAGCCATGTAAGACTCCACACAACCACACAAGTCATACGTCATGAAATCACTGTAACTCAACACAGGATCCAACAACTGACGAGAAATATTCAGCGAGGCATACGAGCTCGAATTGTAACGAGACACAGCCGACAAATAGTTCAAATAAAGCGTCTGGCAAGAACTCGAAGTGGAACGAAGCAAGGCATACGACGACACCCCCTGCAAGGAAGACAACTCCTTCAACAGCCCAATGCAATCCCCCGTCTGTGTGGCCAGCGCAATCTCTGCGATATACGCCTGCAAAGCCTGCTGACCCTCGACACTACCGCCGTAACCCAACTTCTCAAAGTCTTCCTGAAGGTATAACGTGCGTGACTTATAATCGGTGCAAACCTGATCATCGCCCAACGCCATGCGATACACCTGAACGGAATCCCACTGCTGGTAAGCCTCTACATAAGAACCATACAACACCCCGAACGATTCACTCAGTGAAACAACACTGTCCAAACCCAAAACCCACGACGACAAAGGCTGAGCACCAGAGGTGGTAGAAACCACCGCGCCTAAATAATTCGAATAATCCTTCACATAAACCCCGTATGATGATTTCAAAAAATTCATCTCACCCTCGGGAGCCAACAAACTCAGGTCTTGCGACAATCGCTGACCATTGTACTCCAGCATTAACTCTGAATACAACGCATACTCCTTCATCCCATCCACGTAATTGCCATACTCCTTGGAAAAAGTAGCCAAATCACTCAACACACCACGGTCATACGTCGTATCCACGCCCATATAAAACAACAACTTATCTAAATACATCGACAAGGTGTACTTCGAACCCTGCTCGTAAAACGTCTTGTAATCGATTGCTGCTATAAATCCTTCATCGCCCTGAGCGTAACCGTAATTCAAATTATACTGATCCAAAGCCTCTAAGTATTGCTTGTACTCCTGCGTTCCTCCGTCGGACCACTGCGCTGTATCCGAAATAGAAAAGGAGGACAACAAAGCCATGGTCTCCCTGGCTACATCCGTCGTATCACAACTCTGGCAACGCTCAAGAGATAAACAAGCACTCGAGCCGCCAACACGCAACGTATCACCCAGCTCATTCACCGCAGAAAAGGAAAACGAATGAACAGTAGATGGCAACGCTGAACTTGTATCGGCATGAAAACCAAACACGTCATGAAGACCCGACCAAGTGCTCGTCACTCCATCCAACCCGTCACTCCACAAAACCAAACGACACGAGGAATAATCGTAAATCAAACTGTCCACGCCACTCGCCGAATCATACTGCTCCACTCCTACAACACCATAATCCGAAGGACTTAAAAAGAGTGTGCTCACCAACGTGGCATCCAGCGTGGGAACCTGACCCATGCGGTCCCAATAATTGTGACCCTGTGCATCTGCACTAAACACGGCATCCATCCAAGCCCCTACCGATCGTTCCATTGCATAACCCTGGCCAATACATCCAACAGAGACTGGAAAACCACAGTCACACACCGGGGATGCCTCACGCTCAGTACCCGAAAGCTCTATAAAACTACCGCCAGTAAAACTGTTCCATAACGTATCGCCTGAATAAACCTCCAACGTAAAATAATGCTCGTGATCACAGGCCAAGGTTTTAAATACCGCATCACTTGGTAAGGCGCCAAAGGACAAACCAGCACTGCCACTCGAAGACACAGAACCCGTAATCTCCAACTTAACACGCGGATAAGCGGAACCTACCGAACGAATAAATAACGCTGGCGTCGATGAAGAAGAATACCAAACATAATAACCACTGGTATCCACCACACCCGCTCCCAACCACGTAGCCATGCCCACGGGCAAGTAAGAGGCAGGCACCGCATGAGAAGAGGAACAACTCGTACAACCGCCCAAACTACCCACACCCGATGAAGTCAAAAGACCTTGCTGAACATTGAGTACCTCGAGCAAATGATTCCCATAACTCGACAACGTACACTGCGTATCAAAACGACAACCGCCCAACGAAACCAAATCTGTTAACCCCTGCAACTCATCCACACGCGTCAATCCCGAGGGCAACAAAACCAACACCTCTACACTAAAACGTTCGTAACCCGAGGAGTCACCCAAGTAATGAAAATTACCCATGTTCACCACCTCATCCCACGTCCAACTACACGTGTCCTTCGACAACGAAACAAGGCCTGACCAACCTCCGCCAACACCTAAACTTGAACGGTACAAACTAGCAGTCAATACACTGCTTGACAAACTACTCAAACTCGTATTCCACATCCAATCGTAATTGCTATACGGATCGGAACTACTCACACCGCCCTCATGCAACGAGACATACAGTGCAGGAAAAGATTCCAAATCCTGTAGCGAAACAGAACTGCTCGCATACAACTCACCGCTACTGACCAACTCCTGCAACACCTGAGAAAAACGACTGGCCACAGGACACAAACCCGTCTGCTCATACTCGTGATACGACGCCGTGTTGTAATCCGTGCCCACACCGCTACTGCTTAACAACGATGTCACATCCTCATCGCCTCCAAAACGAATGACCTTCGAGACGTAATAACCGCGATTCAAATTGCTACACGCCGTAACACCACCGCCATAAAAACCCAAATAACCAACAGGACAAACCCACGCAGAATTACCAATGCAATCGTTCACCCCAGACACCCCCACACTCGAGCTGGCCTGCGCATCCATGTACTTGGAAACCCAATGCTGCTTGCGCGTCAAATAAAGCGTGCGCAAAAAAGACCACTCATTCTCCAACTGCGTCGTATTACTGCCACTGCCAAAAGCATACAACGACGCGGGAAGACTCGTTGCTCCCAAATAACCCACCCCACGTACACTCAACGCCGCAAACTCAGGCATACTCAAATCAATGCCCAACGTCGTATTCACATAATAATGATCCCACTCGCCTTGCAACGACGTGCCGTATACGCCGTAATTCCCACTACTCACAAAATAATCCTGCAACACACCCGTAGAAGAAAACCAATCCGTAGGAACGCCACTGCTACTTAAATAACCCGATGATATCGCCTGAGCTCGCGTCTGCTGATTCGACAAACCTCCATCAAAAACATACACCCCATCATCGACATTCACGCCGCCATCCATCTCCAAACACGTCGTATAATAAACATACTCCGGGTGATTCAAAACCAAACTCAAACTCCAATCACTGGTCCAATAAGAAAGAAAATCTGACAACAACAACAAATCCTCCGGATAGACATAATACACCCCATCCAAACCCAAGAATACAGATCCCGAAGAAACAACCTGCGGACTGTACAAACCACCCCCTAGACTCGTCACAGCTATGCGCGAACGCTCCATGACTCCCGACGAACTCGAAAGCGAATAATAACCCGTAACAAATCCGCCCACACTCGTATCGTAATAACGCGGTGAACGCCAAGTCCCTTCCAAACCTCCCAAACTCAAATGACGACTTAAGTGATTCGAATCATTGAAAACAGACAACGCATACGTAGACACATCGCCCTCGTACTGGCCATACTGACCACCCGGAGAAACATCCATGCGTAACATCGCAAACGCATTGGAACAAGGTGAGACATCGCCACACAACGCGTGACAAAAAGATAGCTCCTGCGCATAATCATCTGCACTTCCTCGACCCGAACTCATATAATCGCCCAACGTTCCCAAAGAAGACAAACAGGTTTCACACGTCTGCTCAACACATCCACTCGAATCAATCTGACTCACATACTCTGACAAATAATCTTCGTACGTCTGCATGCACGTATTGTACTGCGGATCGGTATACTGAGAAACATAATGTTCCAACGCAGACTCATTCACACGCAAAACCTTACTCACCTCATAACTGCCCACAGGCAACGACGACAACGTCAACTCCCACATCCCGCTCCCATTCATATCATACGAATCGCAATCGCTATAAAAAGACAACGCTCCGCCCTCGCCCTGCCCCACATGACCCACAACAGATTCACTCAGCCCCCCCAAATAAGACCCGCAATCATCGCGCACCGAAATACTCAAATCATACACGCAACTCGCACACCATCCCTCGACCATACAACCATCACCCAAGGGCAACACCGACAAATCATAATTCAAAACCAAATCACTCGGACTACTTAAAACAACCGTCGTGATATACGAACGCTCCTTACCATCGCCACTCAATCCATTGTTTATTCCTCCCAAATGACCATGAGGCAACATACGCTCATACAACTCCTGAGGTTCTGACGACGAGGAATTCAACGGAAGTAAATTCTCAGGAGAAGAACCCGCTAAGGCCGTGGCAATAACCTTATCCTCCTGGTTCATGTAACTCACGCTCACCTGACCATTGCCGTCCAACACCAACACCTTCCGGTAGTGCTCACTATAACCCACCTCGCTGCCAAACAAACGGTCCAACTCTACCTGTGAACTACCGCCATAAAAAGAGCGCGTCGTATGTTCTGAACCCAACTGAAAAGCCTCACCAACACCGCCCTGCTCCCTCACGCGACCCGTATTATCGGGTGTATAAGACACTCGACTATACGCATACCCCTGAGCGCGAGCCAAACCCGAACTGCCGTAACGCACATTATTTGCACTGTAATATTTACCAGCACCACTGGCACTATCTAATTTCAATACCAACGGGCTACAACGCTCCGTCTCACTCAAATCACGATCAAACAAATAAGGCGTAATAGGCAAACCACCCTCTGCCTTATTAAACGACGGGTAAAAACGCAACCCATCGCGCAAGGCCACAGTAGAAGAAGATTCACTGCAACTGCCCAACAAATCACTCACAGGAGATGGCAAAATCTGCAACGCTGCTCTACCCTGATAGTCGTAATAGGTTTCGCCTACAACCACAGAATTCGTCGTATTAATGCGCGTCACTACCTGACGACTGCGCATACTCCCATCGGCATACGTGACCACCTCTTTCTTCTTCCCTCCTTCAGCATACGTCTGCGTCGATTGCCAATTCAAACCCTGCTCATGACCCACACTAACCCCATAAACAGCTCCACCCAAACCGGAAACAGATGACACCAAATGGTCTCCATCTACCAAACTCCATGGACCATAAACAACGCCGCCCGTGGATCCATCCACTCCAATACCCCGATAACGAAAACACACATAACCGTGATCAAATAAATTCGAAACTCGATAACTCGCATCAACCGTCGTTACACGCGTACTGTTGCGTCGAAAATCGACATGCAAAGAACTCATCGGTAAATAACTGCCCGAACTAACGCCGTAGTCGTTCACAAAAACATACTCCAACTGATACTCAACAGCTCCCGTAATAGGCGTCCAACTCACCAAAAATTCACTGCTCGAACTACTCCCATTCGTACAAGACTCAACACCCAACTCACTCACCGTAGGATTACTCGGAACTACACTAGACAAAACGCCCTGAACATTGGGGTACAATTCCAAATCCAAAAACAAACGGTGATTCAAAACACTTACCGCCACCGTGTTCTCACGCATAGCAAGCACAATCACCTTCGCATCCTTCACATTACCCATCAAAACGGTACGCTTATCTACTCCCACATTCAACAACGTCGTGCCATTGCCCGAATTCCCATCCAAAATCAAGGTTTCGTATTGGGATTGTAACACGCTGCTGCCGCTTGCGTGGTATTCGATTTTCACATCTACCTCGTATATTTTATCGCCAACAGGCATCACGTCGCTCGCGTAATCCACTCCGAACGTCAGCGTAAACAAACTTCCTAAATCGCTTTGCGTAGAAGACAAGCTCGGCAACTGAACCTGTTGGTTGGAGCTAACAACTACATCGCCTAACGACGAAGAATACTGCAACCGTTGTGTAACAGGCGGGTACTGAGAGAAAATCGAAAAAGATGGGATGAGGAGGGTGATTATAAAAAACCAACGACGTAAAAATGACTTCATATTAAAAATTTGCTAATTCAGTAATTTCAAAATTTTTATAAACTCCATTTCCAATCCAACGATCGTTAATTCTCGTGACAACATCAGAAACTTGATGTGTTAAAACATCTACTTTTTTGTAATTGAAATAATCAATCGTCATCTTCGACTTTTGAAAATTCTCCTCTGAAAAATCACCATCTATTAATGGACTTGAATACCTTGAAACCATGGTGAAACTTGATATTCTCCCGTAGGTATCAACGCCGTATTCCGCTCTTTCTAACTTAAAAGGCTCGTTAAAAAAAAGTACAATTTGTTTGAACCCGTTGCTTTTCGATTTTTGAATAATCTTGGAGGTGTAGTTTAAGTACTCATCAAATTGCTTTTCCAACCAATTCGATTGTTGCGATTTATTTTTCAAAATATAAATCTTATTTTCTTCCTCAATAATCTGAATGACCCAAGATTCATTCGAATAAACTTTGGTTCCAGGAAATTCGTAATAACTGGCTGTTGGACTCATTTCTCCAATGCCTTTAAATTCTTCCAAAGCGGAATTCGACGACTCTCCTGCAAAAGATTTGTAATTTGTTTGAAACGACCAAGCAGATTGATATTGCTCTGCCATTTCTTTAAAAAAAACTCTTGCTTCTGACGGCGTTATTTCTCGCTCGGTTTGAGCATAAACCAATACGCAGAAAAAAAACAACAATGCAAAAAAGAAAGACCGTATCATTTTATGGCTGTTTAATTGTACTGTTGTGAGTTTCTTGAATAGTCATAACACCACGTTCCGTTTCTTTCTTTACTCGCATTAACTTCCCTTCTTCGTCATATTCATAAAACGTCGCAAAATGTCTTTCATCTAATTCCGCAACAAAACGGAGATTAACGGGATCATAGACATAAGTTTTCATACTTCCATCGAACGGAAAAAAACGAATATCATCGAAGTAAACAATTGAACCATCGTCAGAAGAAAGGGCAACGTCGACGTAATCAATATCGATAGGCGTAGTGAATTCCAACGTAACCAATTGCCAATCGTCTACAATCGGATGAACCGTACTCGGAGTTACCGAATACGAATCAACCGTTGAAGACCCCGAATGATGCACATAAACATGCATTCGTGGATGAGTTAAAGTTTGACTACCGAAAGGAATGTTTCCTTGTGATACCCATGCTTCCATGACATATTTCTTAGATGGCTCAGGCATTAAACGGGGCAAGCAATTTTCACAATAGCTATTTTCACCAATGGATACATTTCCATCTTCATTCAATGAAAATCCCCAATCGCTTAAAAATATTTGCTCTGGGCAACTCACTCCTGAAAATTTCACAACACTTGCAATGTTGCATTGATTCTTCGGATGTCCTGATGTAGACCAAACAATTTCAACCAAATAATCGCCAGCGGATAATGCGCCGTAGGAAGAGCTGTAATCCCAGGATTCACTTCCTACTGAACAATGAATTCCTGAACCGTTGCAATCGATTCCGCTACAATTTCCTAAAAACGAATTAGTCGGATAAAAATTCACTTCAATTATTGGAGCTTTCCAGTCGATTGGAAAATTATTTACGAAGTCAATGGACAAACCAAAACTCGATGGATTGGAAATTTGTGTAGATAACCACAAACGATGAACTTCATTTGTGTGACTACACGAAGGATCATAAAACCAAAACAATCTTTGATTGTCGTCACAGATGGTTAAGTTCTCATCACACGACATGGAATTACACAAACGGTATTCATCGGAAGAAATGGCGGTCAGATTTGATTCACATTGTATGATAGGGAGACAACTTCCTCCTGTCATTGTTGCGCTTGTGCACAAATTAACCGTTCCTCCAAATTTGGAATCAAGAACATATTTTACGAAATAATAACCGTTTGAAAGCGTGGATAAGAAAGCGCCCCCAAAAGAATTAATACTCAAAGCATTCTGCTGAGTAGCAAGTGGGAGATTCTCGCTAATTGAAGCTTCTTCAATTGATTCAAAAGGTCCGTATAAATACAGAGAGTCTGAGTTTACGAATAAGGACGAAGTTCCGCAAAGATTCGCAGAGAAGGACAGATTCAAATCTGGCTCACCTTGGTATTTAAAACTGTACCATTGAACCGTGCGGTGAAAATCATTGGTATCGTTTATTGTTTGAACATTTACGGTGTTGTTACAAAGTTGATATCCTTCGACGTATTGCATATCGGAGAACAAAGTATCAATAACATTCGGAGTGTTTAAACCATCGTAAAGTGTACCATGTGTCCATGGAATTTGTGCTTGCAAAACATTCGAGAACAATAACAGGCAAATCGAATAAATTACTTTTTTGGAGAATTGCATATTCAATAATTAATTTGAAACATATGTTGCGGTAACTGCACAACCAGTTGCATCGGTCACTGTAATTGTTGCGCTTTGAACAGCTGAAGGAATAACAAGCTGTCCACAATTTGAATACGTCGGAGAATTACCTGTTGTATTCACACTTCCAATATTGTAAGTATAAATAGGAGTTCCACCGGTAACAACAACGTTGTGACCACCCGCACTCGAAACAAAATTCACATTTAAGTTACATTCGTTTACGTCGCAAATTGTTTGATGACTTCCCTGCATTATCATACCTGTGGTATTTTGTACTTTCAAAGCATATATACCCGTGTGTGATTTTTCCGAAGATCGAGAAAAACCTGAACCAGACGCCGTGTATTGCTGATCGTCACAGTTTGTTCCGTTAAATTCAAAATTGTCGTACATGAATTCATTGTACGCCGTATTTGCCGCGACTGCTGATGGAAGAGACTGATGATTAACAAATCTTGCGCTACTATATCTATTCAGCGCATCTTTGTTTTCCAACTCTTGCCCTTGTGGTCCGAATCGGCTAATAGCAGATGAGAACGTCCAATTTCGCGTATCAATTTCCCAAATTCCATTTGAAGAAATCTTATAGAACGGCGTAAAGGATTTGAAGTAGCCATCTTCACGGACATTCGTGCTGTTGTTAAAATCACTCTGGGTGCGCTCTGTCAAATAGCTATAAGATTTAGACGGTTTCCAAGAACCTCTTATTCCAAGAATGAATGGATTCGTTGTCGTTAAGTTTCCATTCTCATCGTTGAAGCAATTGCATTGCGTTTGCCAATCGTTGCTGTATTCAATTGCCGATGCTTGAATAACTTTCGAATAAATATTTGTTGCTAACAAATTAATTGGGTTGACTCGAGTTGTTATGGATTGCATGGCTGCCCCTTGCATATTTCTGTAGCCACTTCGAACAACCTTCGCTTTTACATTTTGACAAAGCACGGCGTGACCAAACTTGTCTACTGCCTGCACAAAATTATCGGCAACTTGAATTATCCAAACACGCACTGGGTTGCTCAAAGAACCGCCAGTTAATGCAAGCTCATCTCCTTCGGTGTAATAATTCTTCGCACTGTAGGTTACAGCCTTTCCTACTCCATCGAAACTCAAATTTTCTTGCATGCCAATATTCTTCGCAGCAGAATTCATTTGATCGTATTTCCAATAAGCAGGAATGGTTAAGTTGTAAACCTCATCTTTGAAATTTGTGGTAACACGGGTAAGTATGGGTTGTCCAGATTCAGCATCATAGGCTAAATTCTCGGTTTCAACATAACTTCCAACATCCGATGCAATCGTCCTCTCCAACAAACCAAATCGTTGAACAACCTTCGTTAATGTCATGGATCGGAATTGTTTCTTCTCAAATGAACCCGAGAACCACAAAGACGGAATAAGAAACGGACCAAAAGGCAAGGCAATCACATCGACATTCGGCGAAACACTGCAAACATTCGAAACGGAGTTTTGCTCTGATTCATAGCCATAAGCGTCGAATACAACTCCTAATTCGCGATTGTTTTGAATGGATCCATTTCCATTCACAACGGTCACTAGATTATCTAATTTACTTCTATTGCTTGCACTTGGCAACTCGTTTAATTTGTATTCATACTTTACAAAAGACTTTGGTGTCGTTGCTCCTTCAGCATAAACTTCCTGGGACATTGGCTTACCATGCATGTCGTTCATTTCAACATAAAACCCTTGAGAACCTGTATAATAATCTTTGTGTGATTTAAAATTGGATAAAAGTTGAAGACTAAAATTCGGCGTACGGTCGCGATAAGAATTTAAAATCGTTCTGTCGGCAATTATTGGAAAATCCTTTGCTGTATAGAATTTTTGAACAACAAACCCCGTGGCATTGTGAGACACATTTTCACGACTCAGGTTATTCACTCTAACTTCCGAATAACCTACTGAAGCCATTGGGTAAAGCATTTCACCAATTGGATCATCATGAAAAAACTGTTCGTCAGGCACACCTTTGAATTTTACATCATAAAAAACAGGTTGATGAAATGGGTTCTCCTCTGCGCCAACTTGAGGTTCGTATTGAGCTACACCTGAACTTATTCTTGTCGAATTGGTTTTGCTAAGCGACGTTGTATAATTATATTCCTGACCATAGGTCATACTACTTCCTGAAATGTCGCTAAGCTCTTCCCAATTATCGTTGATTAGAATTCTTTTCACGCGGTGTCCACCCCCCAACTTACATGAATTTACTTCTCTCACCCGAATTTGAGATCGAATGGTTACAAGTTTCTGAGCCTGGTGATCGTTGTATAAGTGGGTATTTGGATTTTTAAAAAATTCCAACAAACTTCCGGCTGCATCTTTCATCGCTAACAATATCTGAGAAGCGTTTCCACCTTCAGTTGTTGACTGCATAACCTGCTTTGTTAAGTTCATTCTTGCGAATTGTAAACCAGCCTTTGTGATGGGTGAGTACTTATCTTCGCCTCCGTTGTCTTTGAACTTTACTGATTGAAATCTAACATAGCCATAGGGTACTCCATTGTGCTCAACTACACCTATATCTCTTTGACCATTTACCTCGGCTATTTCGTAATAACCCGGCACATACTCATAAAACTCTTCATTTGTATTTTTCAGCCTGAATTGAATTAAGGCCTTTACAAATACAAACTTATCATCGGTGAAATAATGCTGTATGTCTTCGTCATATTCGGATGTTTCTTGTCCATTAACCTTCTTCTTTTGAAGATTAAAAATGATGTATCTATTGAATTTATATTCGGCACTCGCTGAAGACTCATCTGAAATTATAATAGCGCCAGGTGACGTATTTTGAATGTCAATATCAATATTGGGAGACCCAATTGTAGAGGAAGTCCCTACAATTTCCATCATTCGCATGGCATCTTTATCTTGAACATATGCGTAATCATCGGCTTCATATTCAATTTGAATAAAACCACCAGAGGGCAAGCGAATTGCGCTCAACGCCCAAACTGCAGCATATTTATCTGCTAAATTTTTATCTTGGGGTGTATATGGATTTTCACTGTTTGATAAACTCGTAGAGTTATAGCTCCAAGTACTTGCACCGTTATTTGGTTTGTAGGTACCCCATCTGTCGTAAGCCATTGCATTGTAATCTGGATTTAATTCAGAATTCATTGCACCACCCGAAGTGGTTTCACCAGCATAGTAAAAATTGTAGCTACTGAATTTTGCTTTATTCGAATTGCTGTAGGTGAAATAAATCTTCCTTAAGGTTAGCTTTCCATGTGTGGTTGCATCTGAATTCGGTGAGTTCTGACATAGGGAATAGTCGTATTCGAAATGAACTGTTTTAATAGGTGATTCACCTGACAACAAATTACCCGAACCGTCGAATTGCGACTTGGCATAAAGTCTTATCTCCTTTAAGCACTTCTGCTTTATGCCTGTATTCTTTGCTCCATCTTTATTCACGACCCCTAGCCCATCGAGCCTATCTTCCAATACGAATAAGGCAATGTAATTCTTGGTTTCAATTTTATTCAGAAAATAAAGATCCTTCTCACCGTATTGGTAAGAAGCTTTATCGTCGTACGAAATTGATTTTAAACCTGAGTTATAATTGGCCGATTTTTCTCCATAAGGATGACGAAATTTAAAATCTGCTACACGTGTGTAACCAAATGTGGTGTAAGCGCCCAAGTCATTGTCTGAAGGCCCCGCAATGTTGTCGCTATCGACATAATCGGAACTTAAAATACTTGTAAGCATGTGACTATGGGCATATGCCGGCATTTTTGTCGAGCTCATGTAATGGTCGTACCCTTTACCATTCAAATCTGTATCATCGTTATCGTCGTATGTTACAATTCCCGTTGATTCATTTCCAGTTAACCCTCCATTACCTTGCATGTCACTTCCTACAGAGAATGTAACATCTAATTGATTATGAACATATGCTGGCAAACCATAGACATATCTTGCACCATCGCCAGAGGTATAAGTAACTTCACCCATGTGATGATTGGGTTTATCATTTAAACCCGCGTCGTTAAATACATCTGTTTGAACAGCAAAATCTTTGGATTCACCCATGGTAAGAAAAGTGAATTGGCTTGCACGTTTCATACGACTTGTGCGTCTCGAATTCGTCAATGAATTAGACGATAAATCTGAAACAATTCGATCATTTCCTGACGTTGAAAAGCGACCGTTGTGATCCAAACCAAAAGCCGCATTTCTGAATCCACCCAACTCATTGAAACGCTGGTCATCTTCTAATACTGCCAATTCTGAAGCTTCACGAAAATTAAAACTTTCAAATTTCTTGTCGGGTGCCTGACCACTACTCGAAAAATTCGAACGTGTCAAACCATTTGAATTGGTCCATTTACCCGAGTAACCTTGATTGCTTCGAGCCGAAACATTTAAACCTCCATGAAAAGCAAAACCGCCGCCTATTTCTACCTCTGCTCCAGCCGAAATTGTCGATGTAATAAATGCCTCCGGCTCACTTAACATCTCCAATTGGTTTCTCATTGGACGAAAATTTCCTGAAGCTCCTTGACCAGATATTGAAAATACATCGTAGGTGTAATTTGTCATTGGAAGAACATCCGAAGCCGGATTGAAACTTCCCCCATCATTTACATTGAAATCTTTTTGATCTTTATCTGTTGCGTTTTCAGAATAAAAGTATCCATAAGACCGGGTCTTTAATACTTTTTGCTTGACAGATCCTTTGGAATAACTTCCGTTTAATCCGTAATTCTGGAAGAGCCCAGAGGCCTCAAAACCACCCGACAATGAAAAATTGAACGAATAGGATTGTATGTCTTGTTTTCTAACAGGGGTATAAGTTGGCATGCCAAAAGTCCATGTATATGAAGCTGATCGCGAACCTAAATTTCTAGCCTTATTGTTAACTCTTAACTTTGAGCTATTTGTACCCGTAACACCTAGTGATTGAAGCCCTGTCCTAGTGCTGAATGCACCACCAAAAGAAATCGAAGAAGTATTTAATCTCGTATCACCCGTTTTTCTTAGAACAGAATATCCCAAACCTATACTTGGTTGAATGCCTGCTCCTTCTGTATTTGATGCTGAAATTCCTAGATTCGCATTCATACTGAATGAATGAGGCTTCAGACCTGAATTAGCGCCAAGTCCCAAACTAAAATCGAAACCCCAACCCGTGTAGTTATTTTGTGATAAATTAACAGATGCATTTGCACCGATATTTCCATTAAAAATATTTGAATTTCCAAGTAGTTCACTTTGAACAGATGCTGAAATACCAACGCCCCAAGTCTCATTGGGCAACATGGATAACTTGTGTTCTACTTCGTCGCCATTGAAATCGTCTGGTAATCCTTGAAGTGCACGAGTAGTGGCTCCAACATTGATATTCCACCCTAAGCCCACCCAACTGGCCTCTTGATCTGGAGTAATACCTGCGTGATAAGCAATATTCACAGGATAACCATCTACATCAATTAGCGGTATGTTGTAATTAAAATCACCACTGAATGGATCAACCATATCGCTTGTTCCAATGGGTGTAAAACTTTGCACCTCCGGCTGTGAAGGACCACTTGTTAATGCCCATGAAAAAGTTGGTAGACCCAACTGCAACAACATACACAATAAAACTACTCTTGCAATTAATCTTGTGCGTGTTGAGGTGTTTTGTTCAATTTGTTTCATTTCTTTTTGAAATTATATACGCTATTCTTTTCCGAAGAAAAACTTTATTATGCCGTTATTAAATACTCTGTCGTAAAACACCAACTGGAAACCATTTACGTTTTCCTTCCATTGTTTCTTTGAAAAAACCAACTGAAAAATCAGCTTCTGACTCGCATCAAATCCTCGCTCCCATTGATAAGTAGCGCAGGGTATTGTATCACTTCCAACTACGAGATAAATATCTTTGTCCATGCCAAATGAATAATAAGAAACTCGTCTTTGGTATTCCTCTTCATCACCTACAGCATACTTCAAAAGCTCCTTACTCAGCGTGTCAGCCCCAATAGAAAATTGCATTTGAAAAATTTCTGATTGCTCTTTCACTTCATTGTTGACTGTATCACTTGTAATTCGATCACCTCTGTGGTTTAGTAGAACTGCGTATGCTGGAGGTTCAATCAATGCTTCGAAATAAAAATTTCCTAAAACTCTTCGTTTAATAAATCCATTTTCTTCTTTACTCAACCACGAAACATAGTTTTTTACACTTTCCGCGGAAGACGCATCCACTTCCGGAGGTGAAGGAAGACCTTCTACTTGCGAAATGCCCGTTGCAGAAGGTTTTACTGCTTGATCACAGGAGACCAGCAACACACTCGCGATTGAGCAGCAGAGTAATACTATTTTACTACTTACCTGCATATTTCTGATTTACGAATTCTAACGCTTCCGCAGTCACATTCACATCATCTGAACCGAAGATTACTGTGCTTCCATTTAAATTGGTAATGACCAAATCATAATCATTCGCCTTTCCAAATTCTTTCATGTAATTCAACAACTGATTCTGAATTTGCGCATCGTATTGCTCTTTAAGCGGCATATACTCTTCCTGAAATTGTCTATTCAACTCTGATAGTTGCGTATTTGCTCGATTTAGAGAATCAACATAATTTACTGAAATCTTCTGGTTCACTTCTTCTTTGAAGTTTGTTATTTTAATCTGCAATGTTTCAATCCTTTTCTGAATTTGATTTGACCTAGAGATAAAATCGTTTTCCAATTCCTTCTTCATTTGAAACCCATTGAATAACTCATCCATATTTACATAAACAACCTTGGCTGGTTTATTCTTTATGAATGTCACTGCCGTTAATGCAAATACACCAACCACAAGAAAACTTAAAAGCACACTCTTCAAATTCATAACACTTGAATTTTTAATCGAAATTTCTCCATCTTGGAATTGGAAAGCACGACGGTATAAAAGCCCTTTGGTAAAGCAAATTCAGTAACATCAATTTCATAGGTATTAAAACCGTTGTTTAAAGCTTGGCCAGTTAGATTCTCTGAATTCACTGCTAATTCCAATGGCTGCCCATCTTTGCTTAGCATGGTATAATTTATTGCACCTTGACTGTACGCATCATCGAATCGTATAAACAATTTTTCAAACACTGGAATGAAATTGGGATTCTCGCCATTTTGAACGTGAACATATTTGATGTCTTTTCGTTCCGGTATCGTATTCACAACAAACTTCCATACATCAGTTGTATTGACTACTTTTCCTTCGTTGTATTGTTGAACTTGCCAAGCATAAGACTTACCATCTTCAAGGGCAATTGCAGAAATTGGATAATTCACTTGAAACGAATTGAGACAACGCAATGACCATTGAATCGGATTCATATTCATTGCTTGTTCCGGTGTTTGCCCATTTCCAATTTTGGTTAATCGAATGACATATTCCATCTCTCCTGAACAAATCGCTTTGCCAGTAGAATTCATCCAAGACAAAACAGGTAAATGCGTAGACACTGTGTCGCCATCAAAAGGGTAAACCAGATTTAGAAACTCAGAATATTCCGACTCAATGGATTCGCACCAATCGTCTAAAACTTCTACACCATTTTGAACTACCTTAACACAATAGCGATAGTTCCCGAAAGGAAGAACACCCAACGTTTTCATCGATGAAAATTCTGCGCCATCAGAAACATTTAATAGATTCAAAGGCACACCACTTAATACTGTAGCTCCTGAAGAAACAATAAACTGATTTGTCTCACCTGTTAAAATCATTCTTCCTGAAGCCGTCTTTAACTGCACCACCAATTTCACCTCGTGTGCATCTATATCTGCATTTACTAAGGTCAATTGCGTCAATGCATTTAAGCTGGCATTCCACTCATTAAAAAGAGAGCCCGATATAACGACCTGGCTATTGCCCCATAAAGAGCAAAACATAAAAACTAGAAGTAAAAACCGCTTCATGATTTCGAATTTTTAATTGTGTATACCACTTGTACACTTCCTCTGTAGGGATAACGAGCAGCTACCTCTTGAGAAAGCCAAGGCGTTGAAATGGGATCGTAAACATATTTCTCTGCCATGAACTGAATCTTCAGATTGGAATATGTAAAGGCAGTATTGAATGATAAGCCGTATGATTCAGCATTGAAAAGATTTTGTCTATACGTCAAACTTGCATTCCATTTAGACTTTGTGAATCCAACACTTCCTTCGGCATAATGCGATTCTTGAAATAACGAATCTGAATTTGTTTGTTTGAATCCCATATATCCCAATCGCATAGAGACATTTTTCTTAGCAAGTGAAAGAGCCACATTTGAATTTTCTATTCTATTCAAACCATCTTTATTTGTGGTAAGGGCTATTACTTCTTGTGCTGTTATAATCGGGACTATCTTTCCCATTTTTATTGGAATACTGAAAACGCTTGATAAAAGAGACTGGTTCACGCTAACACTCGAAGTATCAAGTTGAATCACACCTCTGTTTTGCGAACCCAATAGCGTTAAATTTCCTCTCTTGAATATTTTCAGACGTAAGGAAGAATTCAAACTTTTGAAATCGGATAATTTCTGATTCAAGCCTCTTCGATCGTACTTCGCTTGAATTGTAAAATTGGCTTTCTTACCAAGACCTTGTTTGAATTGAATTTGCGATTGAAGGTAATCATGTCGCGGAACAGCAATTCCAAAGCTATTAAACGTTGAAGTATATAGATTAGACTTTAAAGCTATCTCTGTATTCGTGTTTTCAATACGTTGATTCCATCCGACATGAAAGGCGTATCCTACGTCATATCTTCCGCGGGAAGAATTGGCATCTGACATTAGATTAATAGGACGACTCAAAAAAGATTTAGACGCGTTCATTTCAATTTTGCTTCCTCCACTCACCCATTGTCCTTGCGCTTCTAAAACATAGTTCACCGCATTTCCCGATTGGGCATCGGACAAATCTCTTTTCCCGCGACCTGTTAAACCTTGAATATAGAAATGTGATTGTTCTGGCCTTCCCTTTCCGAGTACAACCCAAGAAATAACGCGTGATGAAGAATTCAAGTTTTTGCCCCATGCTGAAACAGCATCAATCAATTGCCTTGAAAATCCGAGTTGTCCGAGCTCCGGGAAAATCGGTGTTTGAATCTTGCCAATTCCTGCATCTAGATAATAGCTTCCTTTATTCAATGCTCCAGAAATCCCAAAAAGAGAAGTTCCCCAAAGTGAAATCTGAGAAGTGTTAGCTGTGAAGTTACCGATATCAAACTTTCTCAATTCCGTTGTTAAAGACTTACTAAAGGGATTTGAAAAAATAGCCTCTTTTCTGTCATTCAATCCAGCTAATTGCGAAGTGTATTGTTCACGAAGTAATTTCAATTTATCGAGTTCACTTTTGCATCGTGCCAATTCATCAGAAACATTTAAGTTCCCTAAAGGATTTAAGTTTGGTTTATCTCTTGAAAGCGAATCAAGAGGATTGCTTATGTTTAATGAATCCGGAACAACTGGTGTAATGTCTAATGCGCTTGTATCTATCAAATTCCATTTCGGCATTTCAATGCTATCTCCTTTGAAGCTTTCTAGAAATTGAATCCGCTTTTGGTAATTAGAAGTAAGCGTATTGAGGCTATCCAATTTATTTTCGATCCCGGCAGATAATTTGGCTTGAAGAGCATCTGTATCTATAGCCTTAATGTTTGGAACGAAATGAAAAGTAAATCCGTTTCTGACCCCAATTAAGGTGCTTGGATTGTTGTATGAATAAGTAATTCCAAAGTTCAACCCTTTCCACTCAAAGCCAGTATTCACTGTGTTTTGTATAATAAATGTGGGTTTAATCACAGAATCAGAAGTTGGCAATATGGCGTATTGAACTTTGGAGTTCATTTCAACACCGTTCCAAATTGGACTATTCGTTTGTGCTAAAACCTTATTCACACTGCAAGGAATTTGAATGTTTGCAAGAAACAAGCAGAAGAATATGATTGTATTTTTTTTCAAATCGGGTTATGGTCACTATTTGAAATTCTTGTGGTTTAGGTCTTACAAAAAAAAGAGAAGTTCATAAAGTGCATTTTTTAAAATTTTGAAGAAAAAGACATTTGATCATCCTTCTCCCTTTGAAAACAGCACCTTCAATCCAAAAGACCTAGTTATACCTGCTTGAATAAATACGTAGAAAGTCGTATATCCGTTAAATCGCCAACTATATATACGCACAAGTTCGTATTGCAAGGCAGTATTAAATTGAATTGATTTGAGGGGAAATTAAACGATATGGATTCATTCGAAATAATTGCAATTATTGGAGCCCTCGCTTGGGTTTATCCTTTAGCTATTTGGATAAAAAGTTTGCTTACAAAGACAGAAGTTGAAATAATAAATCATAAAGATTTAGAAATCGGATTTACTTTCTACGGTCCAATTATTAA
Organism: Flavobacteriales bacterium; assembly: GCA_044371535.1. Lineage (GTDB taxonomy): Bacteria > Bacteroidota > Bacteroidia > Flavobacteriales_D > Sanyastnellaceae > CAIZGX01. The sequence continues at coordinate 28,241 of JBILTL010000004.1, forward strand.
TTTGAACTTGGCTTTTTCGGCCGAACACAAAGACGCCTTCATCAAGAATGTCCAGTTAACTATTGCACATGAGCAAAATGAAACCAGCGTTTTCCATTGGGAATGGTTTGAAGAAGTTCTTTTAGAAATGGACATTCCTGAAAGCGGGATTGTCCCTTATAGAAAGAACCAAAAGGCCATCGCAATCAAAGTGCCAACAGAAATGTTGATTGAAAAGAAAGTTGGTTTCCAAAGTAAAAAGTATAAACAAGATTATTCAACATTGTATTCAGCAACCAATGAAACTTTAATTAACCTTACTTCAAACGGAATTAATCACACTCAAATCAGAACTTCCAAGGAATACAACGATTTTAACGACTTATTTAAAAAACACTTTCCCTGGAAAGTTGGGAAGTACGCTGGTACTATTGAAGTTTTTGTTGCTAGTAGAAATAAAACTTTTAAGCAAACATTTTCTTTCGAAATGACTAGACTAGACTTAAAAACAATAGAACAAAATTTATCTACATGTAAGCAATCCCTTGAAAATCACTTTATAACTCTGGATCCAAACTATAAAGCAGAATGGAAGTGGGCAAATCTTCTTGACATGGAAAAATAATAATAACTGCAGCTCAAAGTATTTGCTATAAAAAGGCAGTCCTTGATTCTACAGTTTCGTATTTATTTCAAAATAATTAGCAGATTGAAAATAATGACATCCAAAACGCTAAAACTATATATTTTGTATGAATTTAATTCTAAAATATCAATAAACAATGAGTCAAACCAAAGGAACTTTTTCATATATTACTGAAAAGAACACCTGCACAAATTTTAATCTTCGGCAACTTAATAACATTTCATTTGGTCAATTAGAGGGCGAAAAAGACAAAAAACTAAATTCAGATACTTTTTATCCGACAGAAACAATAAAGCAATTATTGCGTAAGCAGTATAACTATGTTTTGTCTCCTAAGGGTATCGGCAAAAGTGCCATTTTCAATGCTCTAACTAACAAATTTATTTCTAACAATTTGTTTGATTACACAAAACACAGCATTGTAGCAATAAATAAGGCATTCGGTAACGACAATGAGTATTTAGATCCTAGTAAATTCAAAGAAGAAGATAATAGAAGAAACTATTCCATTTTTTGGGGTCTCTATATTTTAAGTGAGCTATTACAGGATACATTCAAAAATCATTCGGATAAGCCCAACTTTGGAAATTTCAAATCAAAAATAAAAAGAATAGAAGGCCTCAAAGATAAATTTCAGCTTTATAATGTTCTAGATATAATTAATCAGTTGAATATTGGATTCGCCTTTAATATTAGCGGACAAACAATTGAAATTAAACCAAATATTAAATTTAATTCACAAGTTGAAAAATTAAGTTTAAACGAAGTATTCCAAATTGTCAATGACTTTTATAAAGACAATAATCTTGATGCACTTATTGTTATTGACAGAATCGATAGTTTTGTTGCGAAAGAGTCAATAGAAATACAAAAAAATTACTTGCAAGGACTTATTGATTGTATAGAAGAAATAACGTTTTACAAAAATTTAGACCCGTTACTTTTTCTTAGAACAGATTTATTCTACGCTTTCGATTTGAAGTTTGAGTATGACAAAGTAAAAGAACGAAAAATTGAATTAAAATGGGAAGAGTCTGAAATCTTGAATTTCATTGTGCATCGCCTTTTTACCAATCAATACATCGTTGAAAACTTTGCGGGGCATTTTTTGAATTTCTATAAAGACAGTGGTTCAAAAGACAAAAAAAAGATAAGATTTTTAGAAAAACTCGAGATTTGGTTTTCACGGAACTTTTTAAAAAAGAGATTAAAAAATCTAAAAAGTAAAAACATTCCTTATCAAATCTCAGAAAATTTTCTAAAACTTTTTTTTCCTGACAAACTTTCGTTTGAAAACAACAAAGATTTTTGTGAATGGGTTTTTGAAAAATTCAAGGATGCAAACAGCTTTATTAATCCAAGAGTATTAATTTTCTTTTTTAATAAATTATTCGAAAATCAATATTTGCACATTCGCCAAAATTCTAATTATACGAACGAATTAGAAGTTCAACTTATATTAAATAACCGTAATCACTTTAAGTTATTTGATGAAGAAATAATCAGAAGAACCTATTATCTCGTTCAACAAGAAGAAACAATGAATATTTACAGGTTACTCAAATCTAGAAATCATCAAATACTATTCAAAGAAATAAACATTAAATCATATGAAACAGGTAAATTTCGTACGGGAGATTTAAATATAAAAAATCTGGGTATCGACAGAGAAGAACTTGAAATACTATTGACTCATTTAAAGCTATTAGGTTTTTGTAACGAATCCGAAAAGCAGCATTTTCATATTCCGTCTCTATACAAAATCAAACTAGATCCCCCTAGTGGTGAATAAAAAAAACAAAATACCGGGGATTAAGAATATGCCCAAAGGATAAACGCTTGAGCTCTTCCCTTTCCCCATTCAATTCGATCATTGATTTCTAGCCAATCTGGTTCTATGCCATTCAGTACCGCGAGTAATTCGTTTCTTCTTTGGACGTGGGATATTTTCTGAAACTGCATTTCTATACTTCTCACTTCTTTCAATTCTTACTATTCCAGAATAGTCGCCCTTTCGAATTGAAACACTGAAGTTGATAAACAAATGAATTGTTCTGTTTGCAAAAAAGACACTTCTTGTTATGTACTCCGATTTGAATCCTTCGTCTTCCAATGTGCACAAAAGACATTCTACTTCATTAAAGACAGAGCGTTCAAAGTATCTTCTTAATATTTCGTCATTCACAAAGTACCCACAGCTGTTCTTCTTTTCCTGCTCGGCTCTCTCCTCTGCCAATTTCTCCAGTCTTTCCTTCCTCTTGTTCAAATTGTAATCGCGATCTGCATGTTGCTTGTTTATATAAATCTTCGATTTGTTCTTTGTAGCAAATGCTCTTCCGCAATTGCATGCGCATAAGCGCCATTTTAGATTTGTTGCTTTCATTGTTTTTATTTATTCGTTTTCGTAAATCGGGTCATCAAGGGCGTTGCGCTATTCTGAATCGCTTCGTCGATCTGTTCTACATTGAACAAAATTTTTCCGCCCAATCTATGGGATATGAATAGTCCCTTCTTTACATAATTTTCAATCGAGCGAAGAGAGATGGGGAGGTAACGAGTCAAGTCTTTTTTCGTTAACCATTTGTTTGGATTGTTGCTTTCTTTCATGACGTAAATTGTTTGCACAAATCTTCAAAAAACAACATCCGAAAAACGAATAAACAGCCCAGCACTTATGCAACTTCTACGCAACCCTATTTCCCACCCAACGCACTAAGTCTACTCTGAAGTTTCTGCATATCTTCTTCCAATTTTTTATCGACCATTTTCGCATAATGTTGCGTAGTAGCAATGCGTTTATGCCCCAACATAGACGACACACTTTCAATGGGAACACCGTTGGTTAGCAAAACCGTTGTCGCGAATGAGTGCCTGGCCAAATGGAAATGCAGACTCTTCGTTATTCCACAATGAAGCGCAATGATCTTCAAGTAGTCGTTCGTCTTTTGATTGCTCAATACGGGGAACACCAGGTCATTGTCGGCAAGCTCGTGCAATTTGCTATTATACTTCAACAATATTTCTTTCGGCTTTTCTAGAAGTGGGACATTCGTAATGACATTCGTCTTCAATCTCCTAGTCCGAATCCAGTATTGACCATTCTCCAATTGAATGTTCTTCGCCTTCAGATTGTATATTTCAGCATAAGCCAATCCGGTATAACACGAGAACAAAAAGAAGTCGCGCACCCGCATTAGTTTCTTGTTGCTCAACACGACCGACTCTATGCTGTCGATTTCATCTTGATTCAAACATTCGCGAACGACCTCTTGCAAACGAATCTTGTAATTTGCAAACGGATCGTTTTTGACGTATCCATGTGCAATGGCCGTTTTGAAAATCGTTCGAAATGTTTGAATGTGCTTCATGGCAGAGTTATGCTGACAATTGCCTCGATTCTTCAGATAGACTTCAAAATCTTCAATGAACTTCAGCGTAATGTCTTCACAAGGAAAGATGCTCTTGTTGAAGGTAGCCTTCACAAAATTTTCCAAGTGACCTTTCGTGCGTCCGTATTTCTGAATGGTAGCAGCTGAGTTGTTTTCTCCTGCGAGCGCCCTTTTACGCTCAATGGCCTTTCGAAACATCTCGAAAATACAAGATGCTGAATCTCCTTCACCAGGAATCCCGAGCAATTCGTTTCTAACGTCAAACACCGTAGGCGACTTTCCAAGTTGAATCTTCGCTTGATAGATTGAATGCGCGCGGTGACGGTACTCATTCATGAGCACTGACACTCTTGTTTGATCGGGATGCTTCGGCTTCAACCTTTGGTTCGATTTATCCCACGACTCTTTGGAAAGCTCATACTTCAATGAGATATCGCAACGTTCGCTCCCAATTTGCATCCGCATGTATAGCGAATGGATTGAATTGTTTGTTTTCTTTTTTGGAAAGAAATGCAGTTGAATTGGATTTATTTTCATCATGTAATGTTTACAAAACTAGTTACATGAAAATGAATCAACGTCAGCAAACATGCGCAGTTCAGCGCAAATTCACCCCGCAAAACGAGCGCGTGATTTCAAAATTTTTACGCGCTCGTTTTACGCTCGCGAAAAATGCCAAAATCTGCGTTTTTTTGCTTTTCGCTGCAAAAGCGTTAAAAAGCAAAAAGCCCGTCAGACGTGTGTTTGACGGGCTTTTGCAGTTTCTTGCGGTGTTATTCGCAAGTGTTTCAGCGGAGAGAGAGGGATTCGAACCCTCGGTACCTTTCAATACACACGCTTTCCAAGCGTGCTCGATCGACCACTCTGACATCTCTCCCGAAAAATTTGAGTTGCAAATATAGGTGAATTGAAATAAATGATTATATTTGCAACCGCTTCGGTGCCATAGCTCAGTTGGTAGAGCAAAGGACTGAAAATCCTTGTGTCCCAGGTTCGAATCCCGGTGGCACCACAGAAGAGAAACCCATTCAAATGAATGGGTTTTTTATTTGAACCAATACCACTGCGTGGATGACACGATACTTAGTGATGATGCTCCGCGATGACCCTACGGGATGACAACTTCGTTGAAGGAATTGTTTTGGAGTAGCAAGCGATTGTACAACTCAACCCCTTGCTGATTCATATGCGAAATGTCCGCGAATTCATTGATGCCGAATCCTTCGGTGTAGTAAGTGAAATCAACATAAGGAACACCGAGGCGTTCGATAAGCGGAGTGAATCGCAATAAAAATTTATCATGATAATTATGCAGTCCAGGTGATGAAGGTAAAGGATGACTGCACAGGACAATGCGCTTGCCGTCGGCTTGCATCTGCTTCACCATCTTCTCAAATGCAACAAACATCTCTTCGTTTGCATCGAAGACAGAATCGTTCAAGGGTTCAACAGCATACAAGATGCCTTTCTTCTCGCAGAAGCCGTTCTTTATGTAATCGTTGTTGGGAGCTTCGTCCATTGGTTTTATGCTCGCTATGCGCACCGCAAGGGCGTTCAAGGTATACATCTTCCATTCTTGCTGAACCAAAGCGAATGCCGCCTCATTCGTAGGCACATTCTGAATCAAACGCATGTTGCTTTCAGTGCCCTCCAACTCAAATACCGGATCGTAAATATCTAGAATGAAAACATCCGATCGATTCCTTAAATATTCGTTGTACAATACCAATGAGCCCTTCGCATTTTGAGCGCTCGTTCCAGCATTGAAAAGACTAATTCCCGATTGCTCGAATATTCTCGGATCATAACCCCTGTAGGCATGTGAAGAGCCTAACACAATTGCATCGTATTTCGTTTGGTTGGAAGTTAAATCACGCATCATTTGCATCTCTTGCCCACCGTTGCGTTGCAAATTCGGAATGAAAAAAGACGAGGCCCTGCGATCAATCAATTGCACATTCGAAAAAATGAAAATCACTGCAACGTATATCGCTAACGCTGCAAACAAGACCTTCAAACTATTTCGAATTATTAATTTCACTAAAACTGAAAATATATAAAGTCAACTTTTCCCCACTGACCGAACAATGCCAAGCTCGCCAACAGTGCAGCGAATAACCACACTTTCCGATTGTGTCCAATTGCCCGTGTTCCCAACACAACCTCTGTCACCTTTCGATCTATTAAAACAAAAACCAACAGAAGAAGAATCTTTCCCATGATAACCGCTCCATTCAGGGGGACAAACACCGATGGAAGAAATCCGGGCTGTGATTGAAACGTAACTATTCCCTTAATAATAGTTGTTGCCTGCTCAAACGAGCTCGCACGGAAAAATATCCAGAGAACAGAAACTCCGACAAAAGTGAATAGTGTTCCAATAAGTGCTTTTAATTTTCCTTCCCACCGAACGTTCATTCGGTTTTCAAGAACCAACCACAATCCGTGGGCCATACCCCAAACCACGAAGGTCCAATTCGCACCGTGCCAGAATCCGCTTATAGCGAAGACAATGAACAAGTTCAACGAAGTTCGTGCTGCACCCTTCCTATTTCCACCCAAAGGAATATAAACGTAATCACGGAACCAAGTCGAAAGCGAGATGTGCCATTTCGACCAAAACATCCCTACACCGTTAGAACGATAAGGCAGCTTGAAATTTTCCATGAGTCGGAATCCCATGACACGCGCTGCACCAATAGCAATATCGCTGTACCCACTAAAATCGCAGTAAATCTGAAAGCTAAAGAACACTACCGCAATAGCCAGATACATCCAAGAAACAGCGCCAGCATGCTCATACACGGGAGTTACGAACTGCGCCAAATTATCAGCAATAACAACTTTCTTGAACATTCCCCATACGATCCGCTGCATGCCTTTAGACACATCTAAATAATTCAACGAATGCTTCTCGCGAAATTGATGCAAAACATTTTGCGGACGTTCGATGGGTCCGGCAACCAATTGCGGATAGAACATCACGTACAAAGAATAAATCCCGAAATGTTTTTCAGCCTTCTGGTTGCCGCGATACACTTCCACCACATAACTTAAACTCTGAAAGGTGTGGAAGGAAAGCCCTATGGGCAGAAGAATACTCAGCGTATTCAACGAATAATTCCATCCGATAAAAGAGGCAATACCGTTGAAGTTATCGATGAAAAAATTGAAGTACTTGAACACTGCCAAAATCAAGCAGGTGCTAATGATGCTTCCAATTAACCACCGTCGAGCATTGGGCTTCGAACTTTTTTCAATTTGAATAGCAGCGACATAATCAACGACAATGGTTGCTAACAAAATGAATATGTAAGCCGGAAAGAAAAACATGTAGAACACACAACTCGTTATCAAAAGCATGAGCCACCGCCACTGATGCGGAAGTAAGAAATACAACGCTGTTACAATGGGGAAAAATAAAAAGAACTCAATGGAATTGAATAGCATTTTACTTTTTGTGTTGAAGGGTTTTTTGAATGCTCTCCCACAGCAGCTCTGCTGCCTTGTCCCATGTATATGAATGCTCGCGCGTGGTTGGATTACGTTGTCCTTGTTCAATCTTTACAATAGCCTCGGCTATTTCGGATACTTCAATCGGATTCACGAAGAACGCCGATCCGTTTGAAACCTCTTCCATCACTGTTCCTTTGGAAGCCACCACAGGAACTCCACATGCCTCCGCTTCAATCAGCGGAATTCCGAAACCTTCGTAGAGGCTTGGAAAGACAAGGCCTTCCGCTGCCGACATGAGTAAGGGAAGATCAGCAGTGTGCACATGTCCTAAAAACCGAATGTTCGTTCGGTTATTGATTTTAGCTAAGGCTGCATCCAATTCCGGATAATGCCAAAACTTATTTCCTGCGATGACCAATGACGATTCTACACCTTGCTCTACAGCAGCGTTGAACGCTTCAACCACGCGGTGCACATTCTTTCTGGGGTGCAGCGCTCCGACGAATAAAAAGTATTTTTTTCCTTGCGCGAAACGATCACGAATGACTTCTTTCTTGTGTTCATCTACTGGAATAAACGTGTGGTCAATGCCGTTGCAAAGCACGTCAATAGAGGATTCTGCAACATTGAACGTTTTCGAAATATCTGCTCTACTGAATTCGCTCACGGTTGCCAAGCGCGTGCTTAACTTCACGAAATCGGTTGTCCGACTGTTCCAATAGTTCGCGTATTTCTTCGGCATGAATTCGGGGTAGTGTACGAAGTTGATGTCATGAATAACAGTGAGCTGCGGAATGGGACATTTGCGCGAGGCATGTGCATCTGGAGAAACAAAAACATCTGCCTTTATTCTTTTCAATACGAAAGGCACACTGTAATCGAACCACCAATCGAATAACCAAGGTCTGCGTGCAGGAGGAAAAACGCGATGTTGAAATACATTTTTTCCAAACTGCCAATGATCGTCTTTCTTCCGATCGCTTAATAAATGAAATTCATGTTCGGGAAATCGGTGCGCCAAACGCTTAATGGTCTCATACGTAAAGCGTCCTATGCCCTCCAGTTTTCCTGGAATAAGCAAACGGGTATTAATGGCTATACGCACCCCTGAAAAATTAGAGGAGTTGTGCAACAATCTTCTCTACTGAATACCCATCGGCTTCAGCTTTGTAGTTGCGCACAATACGGTGACGAAGAATTGGCAATGCAACGGCCTTTACGTCTTCAATGTCTGGACTGTATTTTCCGTTCAGCGCCGCATTCACTTTCGCTCCAACAATTAAGAATTGAGAAGCACGAGGACCAGCACCCCAGCTTAAGTATTGATTCGCCAAAGGATCTGCGTTCTCTCTGTTCGGACGTGTCTTCGCAACCAAACGAACAGCATACTCAATGACATTATCGGGAACAGGCATCTTACGAATCAGCTGCTGATAGAACTGAATTTCTTCAGAAGTAATCACAGGAGAAAGCGTTTGTGAAACGCCTGAAGTTGTTTGCTTCACGATAACCAACTCTTCTGCTAACGTTGGATAGTCGACCCAAATGTTGAACATGAAACGGTCCAATTGCGCTTCTGGCAACGGATACGTTCCTTCTTGTTCAATTGGGTTTTGTGTTGCTAAAACGAAAAACGGAGAAGGCAATACGTGTGTTACACCGCCTGCAGTTACGCGACGCTCTTGCATGGCTTCCAACAGAGCACTTTGTGTTTTTGGCGGAGTACGGTTAATCTCATCGGCCAAAATAATGTTCGAAAACAAAGGTCCTTTGATGAATTTAAACTGACGTGATTCATCTAGAATTTCAGAACCAATGATATCGCTCGGCATTAAGTCGGGCGTAAATTGAATGCGGTTGAAAGACAAACCTAAAACTTGCGAAAGTGTATTTACCAAAAGGGTTTTAGCCAATCCGGGAACACCTACAAGCAAGCAGTGACCATTTCCTAAAATAGAAATAATAACGTCGCGTACGGCTTCGTCTTGTCCGACCATTACCTTTTGAATCTCGAATTTCAGTTCGTTGTATTTCTCTTTCAACGAATCCAATGCTTCTGCATCTGATGTAAATGTGGTCATGGTATTATTTTTTATTCCAGTTGAATTGAAACGTGCAGTTCTTAAACTGTTCGTCCATAAATGAATAATTTTTCTTCAATGCTTTTCCTACCCACAAGTCTGTTGCGGCTTGTCGCTCTATGCTCTCTGTCTTTGCTTGGAACAACTCATAATCTTGCTCCATGTTCGCTCTATGGGCAGGTAAACGCGCATCAAGCTGATAAATCACGTAAGCATCCTTGCCGTTCGGTTGCTTCGCTAATTGCGGTTCAGATAATTCACCTTCCTTCAATCTCGAGAGCGTTAAATTCAATTCTGCTGTTAGGGTCGCGACATCATGACGAGTTCCGCCCGTTTGCATATTCATAATCTTTCCTGCTTGATTCTTTGTCTCTTCGTCAGTACTGTAACGCGCAGCCGCAGCATTGAACGAAATCTTTTTCGCTTTCAATTCATTGTAAACAGAATCGATCTGCGATTTACATCGATTGAAATCTTCGTCTTTTATTTTGGGCGACATCAAGATATGACACGCTCGGTAATACTCACCGCGCTTTTCAACCACCTTCACGAAATGGTATCCATAAGTAGATTTGAAAACCGGAGAATAATTTCCTTCATCCGTGGTGAAGACAGCCGACTCGTATTCAGGGACGAAACTTCCTTTGCGAATCATATCGTAACAACCGCCTTTGAATTTCGATCCCGGGTCTTCACTGTGACGTCTCGCTTGAATAGTCATGCTCGTGCGTCCAGATGCAATGTCGTTGCGAATACTATCTAGAAACTGAATGGTCTTTTGATTTTCACTTTCGGGAATCAATGGCGCAATCACTATCTGCGAATACTGGACTTGCTCTCCAATAAGTGGTAATGAATCGGTGGGCAAAGACTGGTAGTACTTCAACACTTGTGACGGTGTGATTTTTACATTCTTCGTGATCTCTTCTTGTTTCTTTTGAGTCAACAGTTGATCGCGAATCATATCGAAGAAATCTACTTTCAACTGAGAGATTGGCTTGCCATAGTATGCTTCGAATTGCTCAACGCTTCCTAGCATTTCAACGAAATAAGTAATACGCTTTTCTACTTGCGCATTTACTTCGCCATCGGTTACTTCAACGCTATCCACTTTCGCTTGATGCAACAATAGCTTTTGATACAAGAGGTTTTCAAAGATTGAACACTCCTTTTCAGCGGGTAGCACTGACTTCCCCTGTGTCAATTCAAATTTAGCATTTTCTAAATCTGAAAGAAGCACCACTTCCGCTCCGACGCCGCCTATAATTTTATCGATTGTTTTTCCCGGTTGTGCCCATGACAAAACAGAGAACGTAAAAAACAACAGGCCTAAAAAAACTTTTTTCATTCTCGATTTATTCTAATTTTCCTTCCGATTTAGCTTTCTCGAACAGGTCGTTTTTCATTTTTTGCAATACTTCTTGTTTCCGAATATTCAGCAAGATACTTGCAATATTGGTACGAACCATTTCCAAAGGAGCCTGATCACCTGGAAGTAGATATGAACTCACTTTAAACCAAAATATTTCGCCGTTCAAAACGATTTGTTGTGTTGAAGTAGTTTCAGTCAAGAATGCCGAGCGATCTGCAATGGCCAAAGGAATGAGTTTCGCGAATTGCTCCCAATTTATAAATGCATCTGGCTTGTTGTAGAACTTCGCCCCGACCTGTTGGCAGTATGCTTCCCAAGTAGACGCATCGTCGGAGGCAAAGGCGTCTGACATTTTCTGAAGGTCTCCGGCACTCTCTGGAAGCGCGCAATATTTCAATTTCAAAAAATGCTCATTCACCTTCAGCGAAGATGAATTCGAATTGTAATAACTCTGAATTTGATCATTCGTTATTACTGTATCCATGTTCTTCTTAATCCAATCTTGTTCGAAAGAATAGATCAACAAAGACTTTCTGTAATCTTCTATTCGTCTTTCAACAGATAGTTTCTCTTCGTCAGACATTTTCTCTGCTTCTTGCAAAACAAGGGCGTCTTTCAACCAAGATTGTATAATCTCTTGTGCAAGTGCTGTAGAATCTTCCGCTGAAATATTATTTGGAATACGCTCGCACAATTCCTCCATGGTCAAGACAGCATCTCCCAATTTCGCAACAGCGTTGTGATCTGAATTACCGCAGCCACTCGCGACAAACACACAAACTGCTGCTATAAAAAAGTATGCAGCTCTCATGGTTTACTTCGCAATAGAATGAAGAACGTCAGTATTGATCTTGTAGGTGCGTGACTTACGCAACTCTTCCACCCACTGTTTATCAAGGAAGTTTTGATATTCAGATGTAACCAAACCACGTGCTTCCGACAATTTCTTAGGAGACTTGTTCAACAACTCTTCAATGTCAACCACCATGACTTGTCCATTCATTGGAACATTCACACTTAAGCCCTCTGTCCATTTGATTTTACCAAGCACCTCGCGGTCTTCACGAGCGAACAACCCTCCCTCTGTTTGAAGGTTCAACTGTGTTCCTTGGTTCAATTCAGCAGCAGCTTCAGAAGGAGACTTTCCGCCTTCCAACATCCTACGAAGTTTGTTAGCGATCTCCTCGTTTGCGCATGTGTAGATCACTACTTCCGCGCGATCTGGCCACATGAAGCTCGCCTTGTTCAACTCGAAATAATTGTTCAATCCAACAGTGTCTTTCACCGCCTTCGACCAAACCAATTGGTCGGTTAATTCAAACAATAAAATTCCTTCACGGTATTCTTTCATCAATAGACGGAACGCAGGGTATTTATCTTCAAGATGTGCATCTTCTTCACGCATTAATTTGTCTTCAGCAAACATCTTGGCTTCGTGCTTCACGTAGTCAACCGGATTCAAATTCGTGTTCGCGCCTTTGCGTGTAATTATTGTTTGATAGAAGTCGTTCACGGTGTATTGGGTACCCGCAACTTCACAGAAAACTTTTTTCAATAAGCCCTTGCTTGCTTTCAACTGACCCACGTATGTGCTGCTGTCTGCCTTTGCTGCAAGCTTATTGATGTACTTCTGATTGTAAACGAAGTTGTACTCCTTTCCAATTTTCGCAAGGAAAGAATTCTTTGTTTTCTCGGCGCGCGCATCTTTCGAAACTTTTGCTTTGATATCCTTTGACATAGACTCGAATGAAGCAAGTGGCTTATAACCCAAGCGCTTCACAATGTGCCAACCGTAAGAAGTTTTGAAAGGACGAGAAACTTCTCCGTCTGCTTTCAATCCATAAGACGCTTCTTCAAATTCAGAAACCATTTTGTTTGTTCCGAACCACGGAAGTTCTCCGCCCTTATTCTTTGTCGTTACGTCTTCGCTGTATAAAGCGCATAACTCTTGGAAGGTTTGCTTTCCTTCCAATGTTTTTTGATAGATCTCATTGATTTTCGCTTCTGCAGCAGGGTCGTTTGCATCCTCTTTCTTGGGCTTCACCATGATGTGCGCAACATGTATCTCTCCGCGTGCAGGACGACGTCCGGTTACTTTCAACAAGTGATAACCGTATTGTGTGCGAACAGGCATAGTCACATCTCCAATCTTAGCGTTGTACGCAGCAGACTCGAATGGATAAACCATTTGAAAGGCTGTGAAATAGCCAAGATCTCCGTTGTTCTTCTCAACAGACTTATCGGTACTGTATTTCTTTGCAGCCGACTCGAAAGACTCTCCAGCAAGAATCTTCTTGCGAATTTCCATAATCTTATTGTAAGCTTTCATGGTGTCGGCAGCCAATGCATTCGGCTTGCATTCGATTAACAAATGGCTTGCACGAACTTCTTCTTGCAGGTGAGCATACGCTTCTTGCATAAGTTCGTCTAGCTTTTCCTGGTCGGTCAAATACGGACGAGCCAATTGCGCGCGGTATCCTTGCAATTCATATTTGAATTTGCTTACGGTGTCTAGGCCAGCAGCTTTCGCAGCGTGCACTTTCAATTTGAAATTGATAAACAATTCCATGTACTCATCTAATGCTGCTTTCGTAACAACAGAGTCGCGGTTGTTTTTTTTGAAAATGTTCTCAAATTCTTCCAGCGATACATCTTCACCGTCAACACTTAGTACTGTGGGTGAAGTAGCTGAAGCCTTTTGAATTGGCTGCGCATTCGCGCTGAACCACACTGTGCAAAGGAGCACAACATTTAAAAGTAGAACTTTTGTAAAACGCATATGACTAAAATTAAACTGAATTATTTGTAACTGTAATTTGGTGCTTCTCTTGTGATGACTACATCATGCGGATGACTTTCTTTGATCCCCGCGTTTGTGATACGAATGAATTTCGCCTCTTGAAGTTGCTCAATGTTCGAAGCTCCGCAATAGCCCATTCCGGCTCTTAGCCCACCAATTATTTGGTGCATCACTTCCATTACCGAACCCTTGAAAGGCACACGTCCTGAAATTCCTTCAGGAACTAATTTCTTAATATCGTCTTCAGCATCTTGGAAGTAGCGATCTTTTGAACCGTGTTGCATGGCTTCCAAAGAACCCATTCCTCTGTATGACTTGAATTTTCTTCCTTCGTAAATGATTGTTTCTCCTGGAGACTCTTCCGTTCCGGCAAGCATAGAACCAATCATAATGGTTGAAGCTCCGCCTGCAATTGCTTTCGCAATATCTCCAGTATATCGAATTCCACCGTCTGCAATCATGGGTACACCTGTTCCTTTCAACGCTTCTGCAACGTCGGTTACAGCAGTTAATTGTGGAACACCTACACCAGCGATTACACGTGTTGTACAAATTGAGCCCGGTCCAATTCCAACCTTCACCCCATCGGCACCTGCTTCCACCAGGGCTTTCGCAGCCGCTCCTGTTGCAATGTTTCCAACGATTACATCTATTTTATCTCCGAAAGAGGCCTTCACCTTTTTCAATGTTTCAATCACGCCTTTCGAATGTCCATGTGCCGTATCAATCACCACTGCATCTACTCCCGCTTTCACCAAAGCTTCAACACGCTCCATGGTATCTCCAGTAACACCAACCGCTGCAGCGCAACGCAAACGTCCGAAGTTGTCTTTGCAGGCGTTCGGATATCTGCGCAATTTTAAAATGTCTTTGTATGTGATCAGTCCCATTAGTTTTCCATCTGCGGAAACAACAGGAAGTTTTTCAATTTTCTTTTCTTGAAGAATAGATTCAGCCGTTTCTAAATCTTTCGGTTTGTCAGTGGTGACAAGATTTTCGCTTGTCATGACTTCACGAATCGGCTTCTCGTAATTTTTTTCGAAACGAAGATCTCTGTTTGTCACGATTCCTTTCAATACTCCTTCAGCATCTACAACCGGTATACCACCGATTTTGTGCTCGGCCATGATTGTCAGGGCATCTCCAACGTTCGCTGTTTCGTGCAGTGTTATTGGATCTTGAATCATTCCGCTTTCGCTGCGTTTCACCTTTCTCACTTCAGCCGCTTGAGCAGCAATGCTCATGTTTTTGTGAATGACAGCAATTCCACCTGCGCGAGCCATAGCAATAGCCATTGAGCTCTCAGACACGGTATCCATAGCCGCAGACACAACGGGTGTGTGAAGCGTAATGTTTTTAGTGAATTGTGATGAAATGTTTACCTCACGTGGAAGCACCTCAGAATAGGCTGGAACGAGAAGAACATCGTCGTAAGTAAGACCTTCTCCTACAATTTTCGAATGGTTTGCGGACATACGTTTGAATTTTCGAATAAAATTCGGACAAATGTACAAAAAAGAGGGGCAGCTACAAGCTACCCCTTCTTTCGGAATTCTTAAAAAATCTAAATAGGTCGTTAGATACTAATACGTTTTTTTCATTGTTGTGCGCTTACCATCTGCATTTTCATAAATAACTTTAGCCGCGTCGTATTCAATAATTTTATCTGGGGTATTACTTTTTCTCAAAGATTCCGCCATGGTATCGGCATAATAATCCGGCGAGGAAGTTACTTTATCATAGGTATAATAAATAAATTTATCCTTAATCTTCCATGTACCAGAAACGCTAACGGTGATTAATGTATAACCCAAAGCTTCATCGTAAAACTCCATAGTTGCCTTTCCATCAAACTTACCGTCTTTGTAATACTGCGTTGAGATATTACTAAAAGTAACTCCTTCGTCATTTGTATTGTCATCTTCGTAAAACTCACCTACCATAGCTTCTGCGATTTTCTCATCTTCAGTTTTTTCAACAGGAGCTTTTTCGTTGTCTGAAGAACCACAGCTCGCAAAAATTAATGCAGAAAGGAAAAGTAATTTAAATGCGTTTTTCATAATTAGGTTTAATTGTATTTTACAAATATAAAAAATTAATCAAATACATGATAACAACTAAAAAAGCGCCCCCTTCGGAGCGCTTTTATATTCTAAATTGAAAGTCGAAACTTATACTACCCCTTGGTCTAACATAGCATCGGCAACTTTTACGAAACCTGCGATGTTTGCACCTTTCACGTAGTTAACATAATCTCCGTCTGTTCCGTACTGAACACATGCAGCATGAATACTCTTCATGATGTTGTGAAGACGTTGGTCTACTTCTTCACGCGTCCAGCTTAAACGAAGACTGTTTTGAGACATTTCCAGACCAGATGTAGCTACACCACCAGCGTTAGACGCTTTTCCTGGAGAGAACATTAATCTGTTTTCGTCGAATACAGCAATTGCTTCAGGAGTAGAAGGCATGTTTGCACCTTCAGCTACTGCAATACAACCATTCGCTACCAATGCTTTTGCATCGTCGCCGTTCAATTCGTTTTGCGTAGCGCAAGGAAGAGCAATATCGCACTTCACACCCCAAGGTGTTTTTCCAGCTACGAACTCACATCCGTATTTGGTAGCGTATTCTTGAATACGTCCACGCTTCACGTTTTTCAATTCCATTAAGAAAGCAAGTTTCTCAGCATCGATTCCGTTTGCGTCGTAGATATATCCAGATGAATCTGAAGCAGTAACCACTTTAGCACCTAATTCAGTTGCTTTTTCAATAGCATATTGAGCAACGTTTCCAGAACCTGAAACAACAACTGTTTTACCAGAGAAGTTCATTCCTTTCACCGCCAACATTTCTTGAGCAAAATATACTGTACCGTAACCAGTAGCTTCTGGACGAATCAATGATCCACCCCAGTTGCGACCTTTTCCAGTTAATACACCGGTGAACTCGTTACGAAGACGCTTGTATTGACCGAACATGAATCCGATCTCACGTCCACCAACTCCGATATCTCCAGCAGGAACGTCAGTGTCAGCACCAATGTGGCGAGACAATTCGCTCATGAAGCTTTGACAAAATGCCATAACCTCACGATCGCTCTTTCCTTTTGGATCGAAGTCAGATCCACCTTTACCACCACCCATTGGAAGGGTAGTCAAAGAGTTTTTGAATATTTGTTCGAAACCTAAGAATTTCAATACAGACAAATTCACTGTTGGGTGAAAACGCAATCCGCCTTTGTAAGGACCAATTGCACTGTTGAATTCTACGCGGTAACCGCGGTTAACTTGAATCTCACCTTTATCATCTACCCATGGAACACGGAAGATTAATGTACGTTCTGGTTCAACAATACGTTCCAAGATTTTAGCATCCTTGTACTTAGGATGGTTTTCCATAAAAGGAATAATGGCTTCCGCCACCTCGTGAACTGCTTGAAGGAACTCAGGTTCGTTCGGGTTCATTGCCCGAACTTTCGACATGAAGGCGTCAATTTGCGCTTGATGTTGTTGTGACATGATTTTCGATTTTATGGGGGCGAAGATAGCACTCTTAACCATAGGTTGACAAAGGAGGCCTAAAATTTCATTCGAAATTAGATTTAGTGTTTCTTTGCACTCTATTTCAAAAGCTATGTGGGCAAAAATTGCTGCTTTTATTCTTCGTAACCGTATTCTACTCGGAGTTATTACACTGGCAATCACGGCTTTCATGGGATGGGAGGCGCGAAATGTGCGCATGAGTTACAAGTTTTCAGGTGTGTTGCCTCAAGACGACCCTACTTACGTTGAATACCAGACTTTTACCAAACAGTTCTCGGAAGATGGAAATGTTATCGTTGTTGGGTTGAATGACCCCGAGATCTGGGAACTTCAAAACTTCATTGCATTAAAAGAACTTGGAAACAGTTTAAAGAAGATTACTGTTCCTGTGGACACCATTATTAACGGTGTGAAAACGAGCGTTCCGCGCAACGTAGTTGACTCTGTTTTTTCCATAGCACATTGCTATGAAATGTACGCCGATACTACCGAAGAGCGTTTTCGCTTTCGACATATTTCAGATGGAAATTTAGAATCTCAGGCACAGCTCGATTCAGTTAAACAAAAGATTTTATCGCTTCCTTTTTACGACGGCTTGTTATACAAATCGAAGTCAGACGCGACCCTGATGATGATTTTTGTCAATTCAAAACTTTTCAATTCAGAATTCCGAGGAAATGCGGTTGATCAAGTCGTAGAGAAAGTGAATCAGTTTTCGAAGGACTCCTACATAAAAACCTACATATCTGGACTTCCGTTTATCCGGACACAAATGACTGCCAAAGTAAAAGCGGAATTGAAGTTCTTCACATTGCTTTCATTGTTGGTCAGTGCGGTGTTGCTATTCATTTTCTTTAGAAGTGTTCGAGCGGTATTGGTTTGTATGGTAATTATTGGAATTGGTGTTGTCGTATCTATGGGAACAATCGCCTTGTTCGATTATCCGATTACCATGCTCATGGGACTTATCCCGCCATTAATGATTGTAATTGGTGTTCCGAACTGCATCTATCTGCTAACAAAATATCACCAGGAATTTATTCGCCACGGAAGTAAGATGCGCGCGATGACCCGCGTAATTCAAAAGGTAGGTGAAGCCGCGTTCATGATTAACGCCACTACTGCCGTTGGATTCGCCACATTCATATTTGTTGAAAGTGATTTACTCAAGCAATTCGGGGTTATTTCAGCCTTGAATAGCATGCTTATGTTCTTCATTTCATTGATTGCCTTTCCAATTTTATTCTCTTATACCGCTGCGCCGAAAGCGCGTCATCTGAAACACCTCGATATGCGTTGGTTGTACCACACACTCGAAAATTTGGTGAAGATGATTACCAAGAACAGGGGAATCATTTATTTCGTTACGGTTGTCGTTACTGCGTTAAGTTTTTACGGAATGACCTTGGTGAAAACGACAGGAAATATCGTAGATGATCTTCCGGATGACGACCGAGTAATTACCGATTTACATTGGTTTGAAAAGCATTTCGATGGTGTAATGCCTTTCGAAATAATGGTTGAAGCGAAGCGCGGAAAGATTACCAATCCGAAAACCATTGCGCGTATAGATTCTCTGCAAGACGTGATGGATACGCTGCCTGGCGTTTCAACAAAAATCTCTCGATCGCTTTCAATTGCAGATGCGATAAAGTTTGCGAAGCAGGCTTATTATGAGGGTGATCCTGAATATTACGATTTGATTAGCCGAGGAGAACAGCAATTCATTGGACCCTATTTCGAGCAATCGGACAGTGCGGCTGAAAACACGAATGCGTCGAAATACTCGAATACCTTCTTAGACGATTCGTTGAAGAAGACGCGCATTACTGCTCAGGTTGCAGATATTGGAACACTTGCCATGGACTCGTTGTTGAACACGCTTCGACCAGAGGTAACCAAACTTTTCCCAGACAGTTTGTATAAGGTGACTATGACGGGAACGAGCATTGTTTTCTTGAAAGGAACGACCTACTTGGTGAATAACTTATTCTCGAGTTTGCTCTTCGCTGTTGGGGTAATTTGTTTGCTCATGTGGGTCATGTTCCGCAGTTTGCGCATGTTGCTCATTTCGCTTGTGCCAAATTTGATTCCTCAGTTTATCACTGCGGGTTGCATGGGCTTTTTTGACATTCCATTGAAACCTTCCACCATTTTGGTATTTAGTATTGCATTTGGAATTACGGTAGACAATACCATTCACTTCTTAGCGAAGTACCGACAGGAATTGCGTGAGCACAACTGGAACATTAAGTTATCTGTGCTTTCTGCGGTTAAAGATACCGGAGCAAGTATTCTCTTTACTTCAATTGTATTGTTCTTCGGATTTGGAATCTTTATTTTCTCTGAATTTGATGGAACGCGAGCATTGGGTATACTTACCGCGCTGACCTTGTTCACCGCTATGTTAACCAATTTGATTGTGCTGCCAGCCATGTTGCTTTCTTTGGAGCATCATTTAAGCACCAAAGCGTTTGCAGAGCCATTCGTGCAAGTTATAGATGAAGAAGACGATCTTTCTTACGAGGCTTGGCGCATGCAGAAAATAGATCCTACACTACCAGAGGATAGTTTAAGAGGAGAATCTGAAGAAATTCGATAAAATATGGAAAATTCAATTCATCAAATTTCTGGATACAACCTAAAAACAAAAATTTTATGAATGATCAAAAAAATATTTCTTTAAAATTTCCAACTTGGAAAGAAATTGCTATTGAATATTCGAAGAATAGTATCGATAGTAAAACATCTGAAATTGTTCATTCAATTATTAATTCAAAATTCGAATTAGTTAAAAATTTAATTGACACACAGCACCCGGCTGTTGCTATGAATATGCTAGCTGACGCTGAAGGAAACTATGTTTCGGGTAAGTCGTATAAAGCTGTTCTTGAATATTTGGACCAAACACAATTGGGAGTTAATGAATTTCAAACCGTTTATAGCACAAAAGAACAAAAGTATATTCATGTTGGTAGCTCTGTATCCACTGTCTTGGGAATTCCATCCGATCAGTTTACCATTGAATCATTCTTGGGGTTCTCTGAAAATAACTTCATACATGTTGAAGACTTGCCTCATGTTATTAGATTTGCTGGTATTGCATATTCTGTTCTAGGATTACCTTGCTTTACTTTCAAAGTAAACCAAGACAATTACAAGGTTAAATTTCGAGCTGTATTTCCTCAAAGTAGAATACCATTGATAAAGAATAATATATTCAATCTTGAAAAAAAATCATTTCTAACAATCGATGAAAATCAGCCTGATCTTTCATTTCCAAATTTACATTTTGATTTTTGGACAGTAACTTCGGATAAAGTATCTGATATTGTCTCTGCTCGATTTACCTCGGATTTTATTCAAACAGAGCAAATGAATAACATGGCCTTTATTCTCAATGCCACTCTCCTAAATTTTCCAATTAAGTACTTGGCTCTTTTACATGAGAGACAGTATACTGACAGGAATAAAGATGTTTCAGTTAGTGTGAACAATCAAATTAGAGAAAATGCAGGTTTAGAATCTAACATTTCAGAGCAACAAGTCGGCGATTATTTCTCAAAAACAATTCGAAAAAAAATCGGAGAAGTATACAATAAGTGGGGGCAATCAGTAATACCTGAAACCCCGGTGTCTGAAACACAAGCCATCCATCAAGCCCAAAAGCTAGGGCTACTGCCAATACCAGATAAAATTAAGGCGTTGATCTATTCGAGGGTGGGAGAATAATCTTTTCGAAAATTTCGAAAAACAATTTTTACGGGATTTTGAAATATGAGTTTTGGGTAAACTAAAACCAAATCTCCTATGAAAACTGTTTTCAGAAACACAAACTACCCTAAGTTGAAACAACTTAGAATGCTCTACTCTTTCAAACAAGAGTACATCGCCGATCAACTCGGAATCTCTCAGTCGGAATACAGCCGACTCGAAAACGGACAACGTCACGTTAAAATCGAAGACTTCAAAAAATTAGCCTCACTCTACAGAGTTACGCCATCACTTCTCATGGTCTCAGAAGCCTACGCCCATGTCGATGTTGAAAAAATAAAGGCCGAAGTCATTGAAGAAACAAACGCCATCACCAAACGCATGATGGAAGAGAATGCCATTCTCCAATCTCGACTCGATGAATCCATTCAAACCACACAAAACTTGCTAAAGGCAATAGCCGAATTGCAAAATAAAAAGCCCAAAATCACTCGTGATTCCTACAATTCTAAAAAAAATTCGAGAAAAACGAAACCTTAGAAGAACTAGCCTCGTTAGACAGAGACGAAACATTTCAATTATGAATCATTCAAACTCTCCCATCAATACAACCAACACAATGATTAACGTGCTTTGCCTAGACGACGATGCGATGGTGCTACACACCTTCAAATCACTTTTCGGTAACGATTACAATGTCCTCACTGCAACCGATCCTTTCGATGCATACAACATTATGAAGACCGAAAACATTCATGTTGTTATCTCAGATCTTGAAATGCCAAGCATGTCTGGAACCCACTTCCTACAACGCATGGCGCAAGAGTTTCCGAAAACACAACGAATTCTTCTTTCCGGAAACATTACCGCTGAAGCTATGCTTAGCGCAATAAATCAAGCACGTGTATTCCGTGTGTCTACAAAACCTTTCAAGAAAGAAGAGATGAACGATACGCTGCAAGCAGCTTTCAAGAACTATCAAGAAATGGCAGAAAAAGAAAATTCAATCAAGCGACTTGAAAAACAAAACGCGCAATTCGAATTTTTACTACGTCAACAAATGCTTTCGTAATCTCTGCAGTTTAATTATAACGAGGAAGGGCCATTTGGCCCTTTTTCATTTTTCAAATCCCGCCTCCGATAAGCCAAACAATGCGAAATCATATTTCACCGGATCAACAGAATCATACAAACGAAGATTTCGATCCAACTCCTCAACGGCCTTCCAATCCGATTGGGTGCGTGACAAGAGTCCGAACAGTCGAGCGGTTCTTCCGGAATGTACGTCTAATGGAATAGACAATTGCGAAGGTGATATTCCCTTCCAAATTCCGAAATCGACACCCCTTTTATCGTTGCGAACCATCCAACGCAAAAACATATTAATGCGCTTCGCCGTGCTGTTTCGTTCAGGACTAGCAACGTGCTTCAAGGCACGGTGCGATTCAATTCCAATAAATTTATTCCTGAAAAATTCAATGCCATCTTTCGAATTACCCAATGAAAACCCCTTCGTAAAAACGCCTTCCATTCCACCTTCTTCAACATACATTTTTCGCAACGACTGAATAAAAAACGCCACATCTTCCTTCATGAAGGTTCTGTGAATAGAGGGCTTCCAATTTTTGAAATCTTCCGGCTGCGCATTCAAGACAAAGTCATAGGGTGCGCGATCCATGTATTCCATGAGTCTGTTCGCGCTGACTAAAATAGATTTTCGATTGCCCCAACTCATGGTGGCAGTTAGAAAAGCGGCGATCTCAATGTCTTCCTTTTTCGTGAAGGAATGCGGAATGCTAATCGGATCTTCTTCAATAAATGAACTGCGGTTGTACTTGTCTACAGACCGTTCGAGCGCTTCGCGCAATTCCTCATTTACCTCCGGTGAATGCATATTGCAAGAGATTCGCTCCCATTTGAAAAGCCTTGGTACGCGAAGCTTCTGAGTCTTTGTGGACATTCGAATCTTCCCATCCATCGCCTAAATCACACTCGAAATCATAGAACACCACTAAGCGATTTTCTACAAAGATTCCCAATCCCTGTGGTGCTTTATTGTCGTGCTCATGAATCTTCGGTAAGCCCGAATTGAATTCATACTTCTGATGATAAACGGGATGTCCAAACGGAATCTCAACGAAATCGGCATCTGGAAAAACCTTCTTCATTTCCTTACGAATGAATTTATCTAAACCGTAGTTATCTGAAATGTGCAAGAAGCCTCCACTCGATAAATAAATTCTCAAGTTCTCTGCATCTGCCGACGAAAAAACAACATTGCCATGACCCGTCATGTGCACGAATGGATAGTTGAACAACTCTGAACTTCCGACCTCAACATAAGGTGTTTCTTTCGCGACATTCATTTTCAATTCGCGATTCACAAACGTAACCAAATTAGGCAGACTTGTAGGGTTTGCGTAATAGTCTCCACCCCCTTTGTATTTCAAAACTGCAATTTGATAAGATTGGCTGAATGCCCCGATTGCCAAGACATTCAAACAAATAATCAAAATACTTTTTTTCAAAAATTCCATATTCTATATTGAATTAATCCAATTCCGCATCATCTGCATTCCCTCTTTCGTCAATACCGATTCGGGGTGAAATTGAACAGCCATTAAAGGTAATACTTTGTGTTGAATACCCATAACCCAACCGTTGGTATTCCGCGCCGTTACTTCAAACGAAGTTGGAAGGAATTCATTGTCTACAATCCAGCTGTGGTAATGTCCTACTTCAAATTCTTGAGGTAAACCTTCAAATAATACAGAAGGTTGAATATGATTAACTAAAGTTGAAGTGCCGTGCAAAACCTCATCTAAATTCTTCAGCTTACCTCCATCATGAAGGGCCATTGCCTGGCATCCCAAACAAATTCCCAACATGGGAATTCGATCCCAGAACTCAGCAATGAACTTCATTAAATCACCTGATTCTTCAGGCAATCCAGGGCCTGGAGAAAGCACAACCGCATCGTAATTCAAGACTTCCTTCCACGGAATTTCATTGTTGCGCACTACGCGCACTTCAGCTCCTAAAGCTTCGCAATAATGCACCAAGTTGAACGTGAACGAATCGAAGTTATCTATGAATAATATGTTCTTGTTTGGTTGTTCCACCTTTTATGTCGAAGTTTGAAAAAACAACGCAACATTACGAATGAAAACCGCAATTGAATCAAAAAAAGTACCTGCACCTATTGGGCCATACAGCCAAGCCATTGTAGCCAACGGCATGGTATACACCAGCGGACAAATTGCCATTGATCCGAATACTGGTGAGTACACACCTTCAGACATTGATGCGGAAGCCGAACTGGTAATGAAAAACTTGGAAGCGCTACTTGAGGCTTCAGGAGCGGATTTCAGTAGCGTGGTGAAGACGAGCATCTTCTTGCAAAGTATGTCAGACTTCGCTCAGGTGAATGCCATCTACGCGAAGTATATGGTGGCTCCATTTCCAGCTAGAGAAACAGTAGAAGTTGCGCAGCTTCCAAAAAGCGCCAAGGTTGAAATAAGCATGATCGCAATTGTAAAATAATGATACTTAAAAAAATTCTTCACTACCTAAACCCCTTGAATCTATTTAAAAAAGAACAAGGCGACATTAACCTGCGCATGATGCACGGGATTAATAAAATCTCAATTTTGATGTTTGTTGTGGCGCTAACCGTTTTGGTTATTCGTTGGATGAAGTAATTACTTCCAACGCATGGTTTCAATCATGTGCACCACATCTTCACGCATGAAATCCAAGCAAGGTGCCAGCGAATCGGCATTCGGCTTGTTGCGGAAATACAGCACTCCGCGCATAAAATGATTCACACTGTCGGTAACGAAAAACTGAAGTTGTGAAGCGGCGTCTCCTTCCAAATCATAAATAATTCCGTACATCTTGGTTGAATCTATTCGCACCTGTGTTCTTCGAATAGCTGTTGCCTTCACTTCATGCATAAGCGTGAAATCATAAGCTTTTGATATGTGCTTTTCCAAATTATCGGTCACCGGGAAATAAGAACAATAAATGGTTGCTCTCAGACGAGGAACAAAAAGATTAAACCAACATCCCACACCCCCATCTTCACCGGGAACATTCTCAATCTTCGCGTAGTTGGGAACTTCAAACGTTACTGGACATTGGCTGTCGTACAAGGAATATTTTTTTTCTGGAAAATCAATTCTGAAATAAGCCTTTTTTCTTGGAACCGCGGTTTCCCTTGAAAAGAAAAAATAATAGACACCGAATATTCCAACTAAAATAGCCGTCGTTAATAGAATCCAACGCTTGTACTTTTTAAACATAACGCTTTGATTTAACTCTGCTGATCTTTCGGTTATCGGCCGATTCTATGGTGAATTCAAAACTACCAAACTGCCAAGTCTCTCCTCGTTTCGGAATTCTTCCCATCTGTTCAACAATGAATCCGCCAAGGGTCGTGCTGTCTCCGCGCGAAGCTTCAAAATCGTCTCCGTCGATATCGTAAACACGGTACATATCAATCAACGGAATCTTCGCGACAAATAGTATATTTTTCTCATCGAGTTTCGACCATAAAATTTCGCTTTGATCATCGAACTCGTCTTTCACTTCACCCACAATTTCTTGAAGAATATCTTGAAGAGTTACAATACCTGAAGTACCGCCATATTCATCAACTACAATTGCCATGTGCATTTTATCGCGTTGGAATTCGGTTAACAAATCATCTACTTGCTTACTCTCCGGAACGAAGAACGGTTTGCGCTGAAGGCTTTCCCAATTGAATTCTTCCAAATGTAAATACGGAAGAAGATCCTTTGCATACAAGACTCCGGTTACGGAATCGAGCTTCTCCTTCGCCACCACAAATCTCGAATACCCAGAAGATTCAACGCGTTGAATAACACTCTTGAACGACTCTCCAGTGAAGAGACAAACAATGTCTACACGTGGAGTCATAATTTGCACCACTTCGTTGTCGCCGAAGGTGACAATTCCTTCAAGAATTCGATGTTCTTCCTCGGAACGATTATCATCTGAGGTGAGCTCTAGGGCGTGTCCAAGTTCATCAACAGAAATGTTTCCGTTCTGTTGATTTTGATCGCCTTCGAACCACTTTCCAGCAGTGGTAAGAATCCAGATAACTGGAGAAAATACTTTGTCGAGAATAATGAATAAAAAAGCGAAACGCTTCGCCAACTTAATGTTGTTTGCTGTTGCGTAAACCTTCGGAATGACTTCACCGAATAAGACAATGATGGTTGTTACACCAACAACGTTTATCAAGTCAATAATCCAATGCTCAAGCGTAGATGTTGAAAACCACATGTCGAACAAAATCGTGGAAACCAAGACTACTGCGATGTTCACCATGTTGTTACCAATGAGAACAGATGCTAGTAGTCGCTTTGTGGCAATCTCTGGCGTTGGTTGTTCCAACAATCGAATGACATTCTTCGATTGAGAATCGGTTGCGTTTTCGAGATCTTTCCGTTGAGCAGGAGAAAGCGAAAAGATGGCCACTTCAGAGCTAGACATAATTGCGCTACAAGACAAAAGCAACAGCACGAGCAACAAAGGGCCCGCGCTGTTTAACAAGATCACACTATCGAATTCCATTCTTTACGTTACCAATAAGATTGTAAAGGTAGCGAAAGAAAAAAAACGGGAAGATTAGAATTCAGTTTCTTCCACCATCTCGGTGTTAGTAGGAACAGATTCTTCCTTCTTCGAGTTGCTTAAAAGCTGAACATCATCGGCTAACACCTCAAGAACGGTACGTTCTTCTCCGGTTTTTGATTTATAAGAACGAGAGCGAAGCTTTCCTTCCACATAAACCAACATGCCCTTTTTCAAGTACAGTTCAGTAAACGTAAGACTCGATGATTTCCGCACTACCACGTGGTGCCACTCGGTGTGTTCTTGTCGATCTCCTTTCGCGTCTTTCCAAATTTCTTTGGTAGCCATAGAGAAGTTCGCAATCTTGCCTCCGTTGTCGAAGGACTTTACTTCTGGGTTCCGACCCAGATGACCCACAAGGATCACTTTGTTAATGGTGTTTGACATAAAAAATAAAATTTAGTTAATGCGTCAAAACTATTTCGGTCAAACACCCTCGGAAAGCAATGCTTATGCGGTTTTCATATATGAACCTCTTTAATGTATTTCATAAGAAGTGCTGAAATACCTGTATTCAAAAGCTCTCCAGTTGTTTTTGTTGAAGGAAATTTTTCGGACATATTCTGACATAAGCAACTGAAAAATTGCGCGGAAATCTTTCGATGACTGAGCACATGTGTGTAAAAACGGTCTTTTCTCCAAGTTCCATTTTGGGTGGAAGGGAACCGTTTTTGAAATTCAAAAAGTACCTCCTCCTCTGTTAGTGCGACTTTCGATTCCACAAAAGGAAAATCGTAGAGGCCGGCCCAAACGCCCGATTCAGGGCGTTTCTTCACCATAAAACCTAAAGGCGTTTCCATTGCAGCGTAATACAAGAACAAGGGCTCTACCTTCGTTTTAGAAGCTTTAACTGGAAAGTTCGAAATAGTTTTTGCGCTGAATGCCGCGCAATTCGGGGCAATTGGACAATCAGAGCATTTCGGGTTTTTCGGAGTGCAGACCGTTGCGCCTAGCTCCATCATTGCCTGATTGAAGTCGGCCGGTGCATGCCCTGGTATCCATTCATTCAACAACGATTGGAAGGTCTTTCTAGTTGTGCCTTTATCTATAGGCAGATCAGATGCTAGAAAGCGTGTGATTACACGGAAAACGTTTCCATCTAAAACGGCCACACGTTCGTTAAAAGCGAACGACGCAATTGCCGCAGCGGTATAAGGACCAATGCCTTTCAGTTCAAGAAGTGAAGTATAAGTTGAAGGGAATTTTCCCAATTCTTGAATCTTTTTTGCAGTCGCATGCAAATTTCTTCCGCGACTGTAATACCCCAGTCCTTGCCACAAGGAAAGCACCTCGTCTATGGGTGCATTTGCAAGGTCATTCACAGTAGGGTAATGCCCTAGAAGCTTGTGGTAGTAAGCCATTCCTTGATCTACGCGGGTTTGCTGAAGGATAACTTCCGACAGCCAAATGGCGTAGGGATCGCTCGTATTTCGCCAAGGCAAATCGCGTTTTTCTCGGTTGTACCACTCCAGTAAGGCGGTTGTGTCACGCGAATTCATAGGGCAATCGTTTGATTTTAAGATTTTAGACGTATATTTGCACCCCCAAAATTGAGAAAAGAAAATCAAACAAAACGGAATAAGATGACGAAAGCGGATATTGTTACAGAAATTTCGAATAAAACGGGAATTGACAGAAACGACGTGTTGGCGATAGTAGAAGGATTCATGGGAACTGTGAAGAAATCTATGGAAGCTGGAGAGAACGTATACTTAAGAGGATTTGGAAGCTTCATCGTAAAGAAGAGAGCTGCGAAATTGGGAAGAAACATCTTGGCTAAAACCACGGTAACTATTCCTGCTCATTACATTCCAGCGTTCAAACCTGCGAAAGAGTTTGTAGATGCGGTGAAAGAAAAAGTGAAGGTGGCAGAGAATGCGTAAATCGTATCTCATAGCCATTATTGTTAGTGTAGCCCTTGGGCTAATCGTTCTTTTTTTATTACTCCCTCAACAACCAAAGTCGGCCATAGAGAAGGCGAATAGCCCTATTGCAGACAGCGTAAAGATTCAACAAGCGATAGAGCTGGTGAACGGACCTCAACCTATGCAGGGCATTCAAATGCTTTTGACTATGGTGGAAGAAAATCCGAACAATGTTGAAGCTCACTTCGTACTTGGTGAGTTTGCAATTCGTTCTGGTCAAATGGAAAAAGCGGTAGCAAGATTCAATACTATTATTAATCTTCAACCACAAAATACATTGGCCTATATTTACAAGGGCGAAGCGCTTATGCAAATGGACAGTCTTGAAACGGCACTTGCCACTTTCAAAGCGGCTATTGCAACAGACTCCACATCGGGTATTGCCTTGGTGTATGCAGGGAAAATGAATGAGCAATTGGGTAATTTGCAGGAAGCGAAAGTTTACTACAACCAGATTCTTCGCCACAACGAAGATCCAATTGTAAAGGACAGTGTGAATGCATTTATTAGGAAAATAGATATTAAATTAAAAAATAAGTAATATGCCTTGCGGTAAAAAAAGAAAGCGCCATAAAATGGCTACGCA